>JBHGAU010000110.1:0-6628 GCA_041946675.1 Methanotrichaceae archaeon
AGGGCACAGTTTACACCAATGTTAACTCTGCCCTATCAAAGGCTCGAACGGATGTCCTCGCATTGGATTTCATTGCAGGGCTGGGTGGTCGGAACATCTCCAGAAGGGATATCCGGGAGATGTTCGTTCGTTTGAAGGAGGGTTTGCGAGGGAAGAAACAGAACTTTGTCCAATTCGTCAATCTGGGGGTAGATATTAATGAATGACTGTCTGATTGAAACCGCATCTCAATCTGGGACTGCTGGAAATGCAGAAGCGGCAAATCTGAAAACCGTAAACGCAAGAACAATAACGGATAAAGAGTTCTTCTATGGACATAAAGCCTGTGCTGGCTGTGGGGGAAGTGTAGCTACGAGACTTGTTATAAAGGTTCTTGGGGAAAGGACTTTTGCAGTGGTCCCCGCAGGCTGCATGTCTGCTGTGGGATTCATGTACCCCCAATTGTGTTTTATCAACAATGCCATGATATCCACTTTCGCCGGAACGGCTTCCATGATGTCAGGAATTGCTGCCGGAGCAAAGGCCCTGGGCCTCGAAAATTTCCATGTGGTAGGTATTTCCGGTGATGGCGGCACCGCAGATATAGGGCTTCAGGCTCTTTCTGGATCTATTGATCGTGGCGATAGGATAATTTTTGTCTGTTATGATAATGAAGCTTATATGAACACAGGAATTCAGAAAAGCAGCTTGACGCCTTTCGGAGCCAGGACTACAACCACCCCTGCAGGACGAAGAATCAGAGGCTCGCAGACTCGGAAGAAGAACATGTTTGAGATCGTGGCAGCACACGGAATCGAATATGCGGCCACAGCCAGCGTAGGCTATATACAGGATTTTCTGAATAAAATAAATAAGGCAAAATATGTTGATGGAACCTCATACATACATGTTTTTTCACCGTGCCCTACGGGATGGGGCATGCCTTCCGATAGCGTTATCGATATCGCAAAAGATGTGGTGGACTGCGGCTTGTGGTTCCTTGCTGAATTTGAAAATGGCGAGTTTAACTTGAACAGAAACCCGAAGGAGTTCACTCCCGTAAGGGATTATCTTTCAAAGCAGTCCAGGTTTAGGCATCTGAAGGATGAGGACGTAGAGCGGATCATCAGGGATAGAGATAGAAAGTGGGAGATCATCAGGGGCAGGTGGAAAATAGATCAAAATGCAATTGTATAGCGATATATAAATCTACATCAATCTTTCTCAAGGGGGCCAAAGATCGGCCCAAATCGATGGCCGATCTTCAGTGCTTGAAGATCCAAGCGCGATTGGCTTAACATGGCTGCTCGGATCTATCAAAAGGCGCTTTGCCATCAGTCTGCAACCACCTCCGTGATTTCAGGGCTTAATCCATAAAGGCTCTGGCGTGCGTCCTGAAAATAGAAACGCTCCTGAAGAAAATGCTGTTCCTTCAGTCTGTTCAGGGCATACCTCACAGTCCTAGCAGGAAGATAAGTCCTGGCGATGATATCCTTCTGCGTTAAAAGGCCATCTGATTCAAGCACCTTGAAAACCAGTTTGGCAGATGGCGGCAATCGGTTTAGATTGTTCAGATTTGAACTCGGCTGCTCAATTACAGCGCTAGCAAAGACGATCCCTCATTTCATCTCACCAATAACAGTTGTTAACTAATACAATATATGTACCTTTTTGTAGCGGCAAGAGAATATCTATTCCCGACCACCTTTCCATCCTCCAATACTATTTCCAGTTCATTCATCCTCGATCTAATCTCATCTGCGAGCTGCCAATCCTTTTTCTCACGAAGCTTCTGCCGTATATCTATCAGGAGCTCTATCAGGTTTCCAGTCAAATCCTCTGCTGCTCCCACAGCCTCAGACTCTTTTCCTGAGAAGCTTATGCCGAGGATTTCTCCAGCCTCCTCCAGAAAGGCTTTAACATCATGAAGCGCCTTTCTGGAAATCGTCTTCTCGTTTATGCGCCTATTTACATCTCTAACAAGCTCGAAGATGACGCGAAGAGCGTAAGGCGTATTGAAGTCGTTATCCATATGCTCCAAAAATTCGGTTTTTGCCTCGGACAAACCAGCATCAATTTCTTCGGTTTGCGATGGTTTAGGGATATTCTCTTCATTAATCTCTTTATGCATTTCGATCTGCCCGTCGATGATCCTCGCGAGCTGGCGAATCCTCTCCAGGCTTTTGCCAGACTGCTCGAGAGCAGCTTCGGAGAAATCAATAGGACTTCGATAATGCGCAGACAGGATGAAGAATCTAAAGGCATCGGCATCATAGCGCTGGAGCATCTCTCTGATTGTAATGAAGTTTCCAAGCGATTTGGACATCTTCTCGCCCTTTACGTTCAGAAATCCCGTATGCATCCAGCACCTGACAAACGGCTTTTTGCCTGATGTTGCCTCCATCTGGGCGATCTCTGCCTCATGGTGTGGGAATATCAGATCCATTGCACCGCCATGAATATCGTACTGAGGGCCGAAGTAGGTCTCTGTGATTGCCGTATCCTCTATATGCCAGCCCGGCCGGCCTTCGCCCCAGGGCGAATCCCAGGTGACTCCCTCTCCGTCCTGCCGTTTCTTCCAGAGCGAGAAATCTCCTGGATTCTTCTTGGTCGGATCGGGCTCTAACCTATGCTTCTCCAGGTCTTGAGCTGTCTGATGCGACAGCTTTCCAAAATCGTCCAGCTTAGACTCATCAAAATAAACGCCTGTCTCTGTCTCGTATGCAAATCCCTTTTCCACTAACCGCTTAATCTGATCGATGATCTCGGGTATATGATCTGTAGCACGTGCATAAAGATTGACGTTCTCTACACCGAGTGCATGCATATCCTCAAGGTATCTTCGCTCATATTTCCGCGCCAGATTTGTGGGAGAGATGTCGAGCTCGAGCGCTCTATTGATGATCTTATCATCCACATCCGTTATATTCTGAAGGTAAAAAACGCTGAATCCCTTATATTTGAGATAGCGCGCTGCAGTGTCAAAGGCGATATATGTTCTTGCGTGGCCTATATGAGAGTCGTCGTAGACTGTCGGTCCGCAGACAAACATATTCACGCGGTCTTTGTGGATTGTCTCCAGCGGCTCTTTTCTGCCGTTCATTGTGTTATAGATCATCATGAGGCCGGGGTCGGGAGTCGAACCCGATTATTGCGGTCTGCAGCCGCATACCTAACCGGTCGGTCACCCCGGCACATTAAATGCTGTGCCTGCCTTATCAGGGCTGAGCTTTAAACCACAATAGAACCAACAAATTACAATATGGTTTAGCTATTATGAGATAAATATTTTTGGAAGTCAACAATAATGTTTCATAACAAGGGCATCTCAAAAGTAACCGATCCTTTTGCCGATTAACCAATCTTTTTATACAATAACAATTGTTATTAAGCACTTACCCTGGCAATCGTGCTAAAATATCAGGTAGGTACCCAGTTCCGCCATGTCACAGTAAATTGCTGAAAATATCAACTCGCTTTAGAGGAATAATTTCCATGAGACGAATTTATTTGGATCATGCTGCGACCACACCGGTTGCGCCTGAGGTGCTTGAAGCAATGATCCCCTATTTCAATGAATTATACGGAAACGCTTCAAGCCTCCACAGCTTCGGTCGGGAAGCCAAGGAAGCAATAGAAGATGCGAGGTCAAAAGTTGCAGGTCTCATCAATGCAGAGCCATCAGAGGTTTATTTTACAAGTGGTGGAACGGAATCAGATAACCTGGCTCTGAAAGGGATCGCCCTGAGGAATAAAAATAAAGGAAATCATATAATTACCTCCTGTTTCGAGCATCCTGCAGTCTTAGAAACCTGCAAAGCGCTGGCAAAACAGGGCTTTGAGGTGACATATCTTCCCGTTACCAGAGAGGGCCTGGTAGAGACCAACTTTGTAAGAGAAGCAATCCGCAAAGATACAATCCTGATCTCAATTATGCATGCCAACAATGAGATAGGCACCATCCAGCCTCTGAAAGAGATTGGGGAAATCGCTAAAGAGAAAAATATATATTTCCATTCAGATGGAGTCCAGACTGTTGGCAAGATACCAGTGGATGTAAAAGCTTTGGGTATTGATGCTCTCTCGATATCCGGGCATAAGCTCTATGGGCCCAAGGGCATAGGAGCCCTTTTTCTAAGAAAAGGAGTCAGGATTGAGAGCATACAGCAAGGTGGAGGCCATGAAGGAGGACTCAGATCTGGAACTGAGAATGTTCCTGGCATTGTGGGTCTTGGCAGGGCTGCGGATCTCGCAAATGAGACGATGATCGATGAATCCAAAAGGCTTGCAGCTTTAAGAGACCGCCTCAAGGAGTTCGTCCTCGGCAGAATTGGAGATTCCTGGCTCAACGGGCATCCCAGCCGAAGACTGCCCTCCAATCTCAACTTTGGATTTAGATATATTGAAGGCGAATCTTTGATTCTTTATCTGGATTCCATTGGAATAGCCGCTTCCACTGGATCCGCTTGCTCTTCGAAGAAGCTTACAGCAAGCCACGTTCTTACCGCAATTGGACTTAAGCCAGAAGAATGTCATGGGTCATTGCGGATCACCTTGGGAAAGAATAATACTCAGGAAGATATCGATTTTGTTGGCCAGGCGATCAAAGAGTCTGTAGCCAGACTTAGAAAAATGTCCGCTTTGGGCCCGACTTAGATTCTATTTTATCAATAAAGCAGATAGTGGTGATTATACTCATGTCACAGATCGGATACAGTAAGGATGTGATGGATCACTTCATGGACCCGTGCAATGTTGGAGCGCTTGAGAACCCTGATGGATATGGGAAAGTGGGCAATCCAGTCTGCGGAGATCTGATGGAGATATTTATAAAAGTTAAAGATGAAAGGATAGATGAGATAAAGTTCAGAACATTTGGCTGCACTGCAGCCATCGCTTCCAGCAGCATGACCACGGAGATGGCAAAAGGGAAGACCCTCGATGAAGCCCTTAAAATCACCAGAAAGGATGTTGCTGAAACTCTCGGCGGACTGCCGCCTCAAAAGATGCATTGCTCAAATCTTGCCGCCGATGCTCTTCATCTGGCAATAAAGAATTACAGGCAGAAGAGCAATGGCCAAAGATGACCGCTGTTACCTTTTTCAATGAAACTTGATGCAAGTGTGCTATCGCCAAACCTTCAAGTCGATACCTTCAATCCTCAGCCTGTTTCCTTCTGATTGGACCACGACTCCTGAGTGAATCTGATGCATCCGGCAGTGGCTGGGCAGGAACTTTACGGTCTCGCCCACACTGGGAACTCGACCCTCATTCACCGCTCCCTCAAAGCCTGTAACCATACAGATTCCCAGATCTTTGTACTTAAAATCTGCAGCACCCATAAGCTGGTGCGGCCCGGCCAGGTGCACTGTTGCTATGCCCTTATTGAACTTCATAACTTCAGCGAAATGTATTACCGGACATCCCAAAGGCCTGTACCTCAGGATATCTCCAGGCTCAATATCACGAGGCCTGGCGAAAGGATATAGATCCTCTCTGCAGGAAGGTTCTCCGGGAAATCCACCCAGACTGAAATCTGCCCTATAATTGCCCTTGAAAGGGAGAGTTCCATCTCCGCAGCCCCGGCAATGTGCAGGATGATCTTCGATGCCCTTCGCATCAATGAAGTGCGCAGGCACCATATTCTTGGAGACGGCATGCTCAACAATCGTATGAGTTGAAAGATACTCCTCAATATCCATTTTGATATTGGAAAATCTTTCCAGCTCAAGGTATGGGCATTTGCCGAGATCTCCATTCTTCAAAATCTCTTCGGCATAATCCCTGCACTGCCTGTGCCCGCACTGTCCGCAGTTATACCCCGGCAGCATTTTGGATATTTCAGCCATGAATTTATTCCTTTTATCAACTTTTAAACGATCAGCGTTTGATACACAACAGCTGACCTTTTCGTCTTCAATTTTCATTCGTGCTTTGATGAAGGCTGCTTGTAAAAGGACTGTCTACATTATCCAATATATAGTGTTTTCCGTGAATTAGGAAAAAGTATCCCTATTGGGATAATAAGAGTGGTGTTATTATCTAATTGTACTATTGAATCTGCTGTGCGATGAGATCTTAATTTGACATTATCAGATTTAATCTCGATTTCAGTCGAGCTATCAAGAAATAACATGTGTGTAGTCCACTATGTCATGCTGATTAACACAGAAATCATTGTATTTCGCGGCTTAACGCCTTCGCGTGAAAATGAGCGGGCCCACGCGAAGCCGCGAAGTGCGCGAAGAAACAGATGGAAAAATCCAAATCCCGCTCGGTTATTCTTCGAAATACTTTGTCACTTCCGGCAGACAGCTCACGATGCCCCTTATGCCCGAAACTGTAAGAGTCATTAGAATGGCATCTACTACCTCCTCCTTAGTTGCCCCCAGTTTCTTGGCCATAGGAATATGAGCGTTGACCGCTGATACGTCGCCGTTGGATGCCTTTATTGCAATATAGATCAATTGCTTGGTCTTTTCGTCCAACCCTTTTGAGGCTACTATCGCCTTGATCAAGTCATCGAATGCCTTTGCTACATCAGGCGCTTCGGCCTGAAAGATCTCTAAGGGATTTTTGCTTTTCATATTCCTTCACCAAGGAAAGATGCAGTCGGATATGCAGCTGCCAGACGCATATCGGCATTTGT
>JBHGAU010000111.1:0-6408 GCA_041946675.1 Methanotrichaceae archaeon
GTTCTTTCTCTGATTTGAAGCCCCTCTGCTTCATATATTTCATAACATTGGAGTTCTCAGCGAGTTCCTTTGGTGGCTCGAATACTCTCGTCTCCTCTAGCAGAACTGAAGTTTTTGCTGTTGCTTTTTGATCAGCCATTTTTAACCTCCTTTTTGATCCCCACGTGTTTCCAGACAGCTTTAAAAGGGCGAGGAGGAAACCTTCGCCTTTTGAGACCTCCCTACTGCCTGACCCTCTATCATGCTTCTCTAATATCGCCCTGCATTGAGCCCAGAGCGATCTTGGAAACACTGTGATGATCGATGATTATCGTGATTTTTCATAAATAAAGTTATCGCGGGATTATTCCTTAATTATCGATTATTATCATCATCAAACATAATATAAATGGTCATCGTAAAAATATTTACTAATTTGAGGCGCACGTCCCTGAAAAGCTGGCAGTGCTTTGATTCTCAGCCTTTCACCGAACGCTTGAAAGAGATAAATTGAAAAATTGTAAAAATGTAGAAATCCCTTTAGACTATCTTCGGGATTCCATCTACAGCCTCGGGATTCATCAATGTGGATATATCACCTACCGGCTGGCCCATTGCCTTGGCCCTCACAACCCGGCGCATGATCTTGCCTGACCTTGTCTTCGGCACATCCTTGACGAAATGCACCTGCTCAGGAATGGCCACCGGGCCCAGTGTATTCCTTATATGCTTTGTAATATCCTTCTTTAGCTCCTCCGTGGGCTGTGCTCCCTCTCTAAGGATGGCAAAGACGATTATGACCTCGCCTTTCACGGGGTCCGGCTTGCCTATGACTGCGGCCTCTGCGACCTTCGGATGGGATACAGCTGCCGATTCGACCTCAGAGTTGCCAATTCTGTGACCTGCGACTTTGATGACATCATCTATGCGTCCCTGCACCCAGAAATATCCGTCCTTATCCATCCTGCCCTTATCTCCTGCAAGATAGATTCCGCGCCTGGCCTCCCAATAATGCTGCCAGTATGTCTTCATATATCTCTGGGGGTCTCTGAAGAAGTCACGGAGCATCGATGGATAGGGCTCTGAAATCACTATATTGCCGCCCTGGCCAGTTGGAACTGGGTTTCCCTTCTCATCAAGGATATCACAGCTATATCCGGGCAGCGGGAATGTACATGAGCCTGGCTTGAGGGGAGTGATCGGAAGCGGAGACATGATGAAGGTCCCTGTTTCCGTCTGCCACCAGGTATCCATGATCTGCAGTTCATCTCGCCCGATATTCTTGCGGTACCAGATCCATGCCTCCGGGTTGATGGGCTCGCCTACAGTTCCGAGCAGTCTCAAGCTCCTCAGGTCATACTTCTTGGGCCACTCATCTCCCGCCCTCATGAACATTCTGATGGCCGTGGGCGCTGTGTAGAGCACAGTTACTTTGAATTCCTGTATTATGGACCACCATCTTCCGAAGTCCGGGAAGTCGGGGGAGCCTTCATACATGATACTGGTAACGCCTAATGACAGCGGCGCATACACTATATAGCTGTGGCCTGTGACCCATCCGATATCTGCAGTGCACCACCATACATCGTTATCCTTCAGGTCGAAGACCCAGTGCAATGTCTGCGGCGGCCCAACTGCATAGCCTCCCTGTGCATGCTCAATACCCTTCGGCTTGCCGGTGGTTCCTGATGTATACAGGATGTATAACCTGTGCTCCGGATCCAATGGAACTGCCTCGCATTCCTCGGATTGGCCCTTTACTAGATCATGCCACCAGATATCTCTGTCATTCCAATTTATTTTGTTACCGCATCTCTTGAGTACGATCTGCTTCTGGACGCTCGGGCATGTCGCAATAGCCTCATCAGCAGAATTCTTTAGTGGGACAACACTTCCACGCCTCCAAAATCCATCTACAGTGATGGATATCTTGGACTCGGCATCATTTACCCTATCGGCATATGCCTTGGCGCTGAAGCCCGAAAAGACGACGCTGTGTATGGCTCCGATCTTGGCACATGCAAGCATCGCTATGGGGAGTTCAGGAACCATTGGCAGATATATGCTGACCCTATCGCCTGTCTGTACGCCCAGACTCTTGAGGCCGTTGGCAAACTTGTTGACTTCCTTGTACAGATCGCCATAAGTAAACTTCCTGACATCACCCAATGGCTCGCCGATGCCAATATAGGCAACTTTGTCCTTCTTGGCCCCCTTTGCATGCCTGTCAACGCAGTTCGATGTGATATTGATCTTGCCGCCTGTGAACCACTTGGCATATGGTGGCTGCCAGTTCAGAACCTGTGTATACGGCTCAATCCAATCAGCGTAAGTCTTGGCCATCTCATCCCAGAACCGGACGAAGTTCAGAGAGGTGTCATAACGCATTTCTTTCTCGGTTTTGTAGCCCTTCTTCTTCATCCATTGCCACACGTTGGAATTCTCTACCAACTCCTCTGGTGGCTCGAATATCCTCGTCTCCTCGAGCAAAACAGAAGTCTTATCCGTCTCTTCGGCCAACTTTACCGACCTCCTTTACTTTCCTCAAATGTGTTTCCACATCCTCTAAAGATTATATGGCAGGGCTAGAGTAGCCATAAGCCATAAAATCCTATGCCCAATTGCTCTATTCCAGGCCAAGGAGGCTTCAGAAACACTATCATGTTTGATAATTTTCATTATTAATAAGCTTAGTGGTTCATATGTTAATATAAAATAAAAATGTGATATAAAATAGATCGAGCTATCTTAGTCTATAGTCGCAAATTTTAAATCAGATTTAATAAACAGTAATTTCAAGCAGCAAAAACCCCACTTTATTTCGTATCTATATTCAAATCCGGAAATCAGATTCTTCCATCATTCTGACTATCATCGAGTTTGGGCCGAACCTATAAGGTAGAATGGATTCGAACCTGTCACAATAACCCTCAACTTGCTTCCTAGACGCGGGGACCCCGCGATTACAATCCCTGCATAGTTGCAGGATCTGGCCTTGGCTGTGTCCCCGAGGCCGCGCTCCGTCACAGTTGCGTCCAGCACGCGGCCTTCATACCTCTGGTTCCTTATGCGCGCTATCTCCATCCACAGTCTTGTTATCTCCCTCGATCTATCCTTCTTTATCCTGTCAGGCATATCATATAGCCTGGCGGCGCCAGTTCCAGGACGCAGCGAAAATCTTGTAACGTTTACCTTATCGGGCTCTGCTGATCTTATCAGCTCCAGAGTCTTCCTGAAATCCTCATCGGTTTCTCCAGGAAATCCTGTGATGATATCGGTCATAAGGAAAATATCCTCAAATTCTCCCCTAAACCGATCTATTATTCCCAGAAAATCATCTGCTGTGTATTTGCGCCCCATGCTCTCCAAAATCCCGTCTGAGCCTGATTGAACCGGAAGATGAATGAACTTGTAAATCTTCGGAGAATGAAGCACTGATATAAGATCATCCAGCATCGGCAGGAGCGTATCCGGGTTCATCATTCCAATGCGTATCATGAAATCTCCAGGCACCTCTTTCACAGCATCAAGGAGTTCAGGCAGATCTGTTCCACTGTCTCTGCCGTATGCTGCACTATCTTGAGCCGTAAGCTGAATTTCTGCCATGCCGGATCCGGTGAGATTCCGAACAGCTTCCACAATATCTCCGGGATTTCTGCTGACAAGATTCCCCCGTGCTTTTCTTACTATGCAGTAGCTGCATCCGCCGCAGCAGCCTTCAGCGATGTTTACTATGCCGCAGAGATCCTGTCTGGCTTCTTCTTCAGCAGGGATGTCCCGTAGGCCGAAAGGCGGTCTATCGAAAAGCTCGGCAATCTCTTTGATAGCCGACGGTCCCAGAATGCCGGCTTTAAGGCGGTACTTAATCCCTTCTATAGAGAAAGGCAGTGCAGCAGGCAAGCATCCTCCAATTATTAAGCGGTCGCCCTGAAGCTGGTGAAGCCTTCGCAGCATCTTCCTCTCCGTCTTCTCAGTCACAGCGCAAGTGTTTACTATTACTATTTCCGCATCCTCTAAACAGGCGGTCCGATGCCCCATCTCAGATAGCGCAGCCTCAAGAGCCCTTGAATTTCCGAGGTTGGCAGTGCAACCATAAGTCTCAATATGAAATCTCATTTTGCATCCTTGCGATCTGCCATCTCTTCTTGCCTGACCTGATATATCCCTGCTATCACTCCCATTATTGCAGGCGCAAGGAAGAAGCCGCCTACTCCAGCAACAAGGGCTCCGCCCAGGAAGGAGAGCATTACAAGAAGTGGATGTATTGATGATTTGGAATAGATCAAGTACGGCCTGATAAACAGTTCGGATGGAATATAAATCAAGCTCGATGCTGCTACCAGGAAGATCGCTGCATCTGCAAACCCAAGAGTAAAATATCTGTATACTGTCGCAGGAATAATTACCACCCAAGCAGTAAGCACAGGAACCATGCCTGCAACGAAGACAAAGCTCGCAAGGGCAAAGGGCTTGGGAAGATCGAAGATATAGAAAATAAAAGCCGATATTATGCTTCCAAGTATAGAGGTATAGATCGTCCCCAGGAAGATTCCGCTGAAGATCCTGTCTATTCGCACTATATATCTTCTGTAAGTTTCAGTATGCTCCGAAGGCAGCAAAGCGATAAGCGATTCCACGAATCCCTCGCCATCCAGCAGCAGGAAATAGCATACAGGGATGGATACTATGAAGTTGATCATCGTTAAAGATACCGCTCTTCCAATATTGAGGACATGTATGCCTGAAGCTATTGGCATAGCAATTCCTGCGATATTTTGCAGTCCGCCATAGAGCACATCATGAAATGCCGGGGGAATGGCGATCCTGGTCATCGAAAAGTTTAGGGCTGAAAATAATATCTCCCGATTATGAGCCAGCGCCATTATTTGGTTTATAATCTCCAGCATCCCGAGGCCCATTACGAGAAAGATGGGGATCACTATACATATCGTGGCTATAAGTGCTCCCAACCGCTTGTTCCATTTGAAGTGATCTCTTATTGGCCTTCCTACGTAGGCGAATACGGTTCCCAGAACTACTCCATCAATGAAGGGAAACAGGAAGTAGAAGATCAGGACTAAGGACAGAATTGCGAGGGTGAGCATGCTTTTGTTTTCTGACCACAATTTTTCTAAATCGGAACTCAAGGGTTGCACCAGGAATTAACTGTATTTAAGCGATAGAATCGCGTTTAACTGATAAATATGATTAAAGCTTTTGCTCGTTGAAAACGAAAAAAGGGATTTGATGCTATATGGAGACAGTCAGTAGTCTACCTATGCTCGCGTTGATGAACACAGAAATCATTGTATTTTCGGCTTCGCTTGAAATGAGAATGCTCGCGCGAAGCCGCGAATGACGCGATGGGATTCATCAACTCAATTAGGGTAGACTATCCGTCTTCAATGCTCTAATCTTTTCAGGATAAATATCATATAACAATTTCCCAATTGCACATATTCAGCCCGGCAGTTGAATGTAGCAAAATATACAACTTGCAAAAATAGCTCAAAATCGAACTAGCACGTATTCAAATTAACCATTCATTCCATAAGCTATAAGCATGGATGAACTATCATGCCTGATATCAGTCAATGCAGCTACGGAATAACGAAAATTATGAAGTAAAATCTGATGCTCCGACCTAATGCCTTTGCAGACCTGAAAGATATTTATAAAATACTGCACCGGCTTTTGAAGATGTCAAAAATTAAGGGATGGTTGTACAGGTTATACATATTCATCGGTGGTAGTATCATCAACATATTGGAAGGGCTGTTCCATCAATAAAGTCAATCGGTTAGCAGCATGAATGTAGGCTTCCTTTGCCGCATCAGTGTAACCGATCGAATTCAGAGCAATACACTTATCGCACCAATCAAGTACGTTAAATGGATCTAGATTGATCGCTTGGTTGTACGTTTGTAGGGCAAAGTTGAATTTTTCTGGTCGCCAGAGCGCTAGATTACAGATAGCATCGCCTTTGATACGAAAATACGTTGAGCTGCTCTCAGTGTATAACTCTAGGCCTATGTCATAAGCTTCGATTGCCTCATCATATTTACCTAATTTATTAAGGCTATTGTATTTGTTAAACCAACTTAATGCATATTGCGTAGATAGCTTGATGAATGCATCCGAAATTGTGATGGTTTCAGCGTATTTGCCTAGTTTATAAAGAGAAACGCATTTATCATGCCATATATGTAAATCAAGAGGGCTAATATCAATGGCTCTATCACATGCCTCGATAGATTCGTTGTAACGGCCTTCATCAAATAGAATCTTGATTTTGCTTAACCAAGCCCCAATGTGGGACGGATTAAACTCAATGGCTTTATCGAAGGCATGAACTGAGTCATAGTAAACGTTTTTAGGAAGAAATCAGGGCTAATCCCCGCCATTTCAATGGCGGGATACAGCCCGTAC
>JBHGAU010000112.1:0-6376 GCA_041946675.1 Methanotrichaceae archaeon
GAACTCCTGCGAGACAGGATCTTAAGTCCTGCGCCTTTGGCCAGCTTGGCAAACCCCGCTAATAATCCGGTTACCCATAGTGATTATGTCGGATCTCGGCATAACTTGGGCACTCAGCATATAAGCTCTTGGAATAAGTACTTTCCCGATGCATTAAGCCTTTTTTCATATCATGGAGTGGCAGATCGTTACAAAGGTTATTGGCTTCTTAGATCTAATTTATAACTGCCATATACTGCGATCATCCTACTCTATCCAATTGAAAATAGCCATAGTTTATTGACTATAAAAGAACTAATACGCCCGCTGGATATAAAGGAAAGGAAATGAAATGGAATAGCTTCAGAAAACGCTGAAGTCGTTAAGGCATGAATGGATTTCGGCGAGCATTTATACACAGTCCTGGTTGGTCAAGCTAGCATCCTCTTGCTAATCGATCACGAATTCCGCGAGCACTGGAGCATGATCGGACTCCGGATACAGAACATCTGTCCTGAACGCTATCGTTCCATCAGGAAGCTCCTCGTTTTGAACCCAAGTGCCCTGGTAATATGCAAGCATAGGCCGGGAAACTATTATATGGTCAATCATTTGCTTATCGCCCTGGTATAATAAGGCTGAACCTGGACTGCTCGGGTATGGAAAATTCGCATGGAAGCATTACACGGCCTCTTAAGTCAAGGTTCTCAGTCTCTTCAATTCTTCCTCTAATGGTGCTCACCGGGACATCGTTGTCGTCAGAATTGAAATCACCACATACAGCTATTGCAGCCATTTTATCCTTATCAAAAATATCATCGATCAACATACGAGTACTGACTTATAAAATTTACTATTGTCTAGTACAGGTTATATCAAAGATTATATTTTATAATATATTAGTTCGCATTGACAAAGCTACAGTAAGCCGAGAGCGCTTGCTTATTGCTTGAGGCTGACGCGCTGCCTGAATTGTTCCAGTGTCTAAAAAAAGTACAAAGAGGCTTCAGCGGAAGGATATATGCTGAAGCATCTATATTTTTGTGTTATTCAAGCAGTATCTATTTGGCAGGTGCTGTGCCCTTTGTGATGTGCAAGCTGCTGAGCAGTCCCTGAGTTACATCCTGCGGGTATGTTGAAGTTATATCCACACTTGTGGTGCCCACCGAGACAGGTCCGCACTGGCTGCAGTCTTTGCTATCCAGCCAGTAGATGGCCCTGTAGAGGTTATTTGTAGTTGGAGCATTGACCCCTGGGAAGGGCATGGCGGATAATACGAAGCCGTTCTTGCCGTCTATCATCATATCATTGATGCTTGTCGTATTGAAGCCGACCAGGGCTAAGTCCATAGTCATCAGCTGCTTATACATCGCTGGCGTCGCATCTGTAGGGTTCTTATATTCGGTTATACTTACTTGGGCTCTAGTTGCGTTATCAGTAGATATAAGCACGCCATATGCTGTGAATGCGGGAGAATTTATTGGATTGAATACTTGAAGCTGGTATTTAAGATTGGTATTCATATCGAACGATGCCGTATATGGTCCGAGCTGAGATGTCTCGTGGGCTGCTAGGCCTAGCGATGACAGCATCAGCACTGTTGCCATTGCTAATAATAATTTCACTTAATTTTCACCCAAGTGATTCTTTGCAGTCTTTATAGAAAAGACTTGCTCTAATATAGGCCTCGTATTATCCCTGTGTGACTATTCTCCTGCCTGAAGGCCGGAGCTCCTATGGTTTCCGCCGTCGACAGATTGTAGCCCCAATCTGAGAATGTTTATAGCCGCGTTCTGATCTCTATCCATAGATAGTCCACAACGGCTACAGTTATGGACTCGAGCAGAACAGCGATCCTACCAGGATAACCATCGAACCGGCACTTTCTTTACTCCTGTATCCCCAACACTATAAGCAACAAGCTCAAATATCTTCTCTCGACGATTGTAAAATGGATCATCTAATATGAACTCTGGCATCTGTAATCTTGACTTCTATGATACCGGTATCTATACCCTCATCCTCCGGCTCGACCGGGAAAGGGAGATTTGTGTAGGCTCCCTCGGCATGATATCCTTTATGAAAGGCTACTTTGCCTACACAGGTTCTGCCAGAGGTCCTGGCGGCGTAAAGAGAGTAAAGAGACACCTGGATGTTCTGGCCGGCCTGAAGGCCGTCAGGCGATGGCATATAGATTATCTTCTGCCGAACACATCCTTCGAGGATGTGGTGATGACTTATACAGCCCAGAATTTTGAATGCGCCATTGCCCGGAGAATAGGGGATGAGCTAGAGTCCATTCCCGGCTTTGGGTGTACAGACTGCCGCTGCAAGAGCCATCTCCATTTCTCAACAGATATTCAAAAGATGCATTCTGTCATAGAAATGGCCCATAGCAGCTTTGGTCCTAACATCAGCACCCATAATACCATTGATAGTTTTGAATACAAGTAAATCTGAGATGCTTTTATCTTCATATTTCTCCGCGCCAATTCCTGTAATGAGCCTATAATGTACTGAAGATATCACCAAGCTTAAAAAAGGACCAAACATCAGCGTCAAGATGCCAAGAAAAATGACCGACATCAGCAAGGCTTATATTTATTTCACAAAGGCAAACACCTAGCAGCTGCTATAAAAATTTTCTTATCACCTAATAAATATTTCAGGTTTTGTCCGAAACGCATATATAGGCGGGAAAATAAAAAAAGAACTTAAGGGATTTAAGCTCAAAAATTTAGCGCTCATCATTTAGAAGGGAATATTAGAGGGGATGGAAGGGAGTAAATGAGAAGAGGTAGCTTCAAGAGTAGACTACCTCGGGGTAGACATAGACGTAGCCGTTATAATAACTATATAGCCCCGGCTCTGGTTGGCCTGGCTTTTCTCTCTGTGATAATAGCTTCTTCCTTCTTCCTGCATATCCTTCCCTGGCCTTCAGGTCTATCGATCGCAAATTCATCGTCCAATTTTGGCCAGAGGGACACTGGCGTTCTTAAGGTTGCGGCTGTTGATTCGGATCTTATAGCGACTGTGAGCGTCTCTCAAAGTGAGGCACTCACCAAAGTTCAGGTCGAGAATGCGGGCTCTTCTCAGTTCAGGGATGTTAAAGTCATGGCAGATGGCGGAAAAGTTCTGGGAATTCTCTCACAGCTTGCGCCTGATGAGAAGAAGATCCTGGCTACAAAGGGCGATCTTAAAGATGTGAAGGTATCTGCCATAGACCCATCCGATAGAGAGGTATCTGGAGACGTCCACTATGTGGAGCAGAGCGATAATGTAAAGCAGCCTGAGCCTCAGAAGGCGCTGGCCTTATCCGGAGGCGCACCACTCTCCAGTGGATCTCCGGAAGCACATCTCAGCATTCAGACTGTGGAGGAGCCGCATAAGCCTGTGCAGAGCGATCTGACCCGGCAGGATACACGCCCCAGGCCAAATGATACACTTTCAAATTTCAATAAAACGCTCCCAATGTTTAACATTTCTATTATCACCAATAGATCCTCTGGATATCAGGGCGATGTTGTAGAATACTACTGCAGAGCTGTGAACAGCTATAACGATTCTCTATCTGAAGTCAGACTCTACTGTGCAGGACAGATGATGTCGACCATATATCTTACTCCGGGAAAGGAGATCAGCCTCAAAGGAATCCTTGTAATAAACGATAGCATGAATATCAGCGCCGGGGTTCAGGGCAAAGATATCAATGGAATGCTTTGGGTGGGCAATGCCACGGCGAAGATCTGGATGATGAGCCCTCTGCTGAGGGTGAACGTCACTGTGCCTGATAAGATCCATCGGGGCCAGAGCATTGGTCTGGCTGTGGATGTGGCAAATATCGGCAGGGATAGGCTCACAAACCTCTCGATATCTGATTCATTTGGAGAGTTCGGCAGGATACCCGCTCTTTTGCCTGGAGAATCACAAAGGCTTCAGCGAAACGCGAGCCCTGATAAAAGCATACAGTATAAGGTGGAGGCTATCGGGCAGGATTCCTCAGGAATGGATGCATACGCATCAAAAAGGATTGATCTAAATGTCTTCACGTCCGGCCTGGATATTTCAGCAGATCAACCGGAGGTCACAGGCTATTCCAATCAGCCTGTCAATATCATCTGGACGCTTAAGAATACAGGTGAAGAGCGCCTGAAGAACATAACTCTTGGCGGCGATGGAAAAAGGTGCAGGCTTGATGAACTGCTGCCCGGCGGCTCTACGAAGATTGAGGGTGTCTATGTAAAAGAGAATACATCCCCAGTCAATGTGACTGCAGAAGGATATGACCCACAGGGCTATTTAGTCAGCAGTATGGGAAGCGTCCTTATCAGAACAATCTTGCCCGGGATCAGCCTGAATGTCATGCCTCCCGAGATCGAGGCATCCAAGGGACAGATTATGAACGTGAGCTGTCTTATAACCAACACAGGCGATGATCCGCTGACGGACGTTGTTCTGCTGGAGGGCAGCAGAGTTATTGCGACTATGGATAATCTGAACCCGGGCGAGTTCAGAGTGACTCCCTTGCAGTTTGCAGTAGGCACTAATACTACATTTGAGTTCAGGGCAGAGGGTAAGGATTCCAATGGAAGGACCTGGTCTGACTCGGCGCCATTCAGGGCAACTATAGTTGCTTCAGGAATTAAAGCCTCGGCCAGCGCTACCGTATCGGGTGAGACGGCCTCCATAACATGTAAGGTGACAAACTTCGGGAGTGCTGCGCTCTACAATACATTTGTTTTAAGCAAGACATTCGGGCCGCTTGGGACCATAGATTACATTCCGCCTAAGGGCCAGAGATATGTTAACGCTGATAGGCAAATCTGCTCTGATGTTGATGATTCGATATCGATAGAAGCATTCACATTCGAGAAGCAACCGGTTCATACATCCTGCAAGCTCTCCATATCGATGCCTAAAAATCCAGTTCCAGGAAGCATTCAGTCGATAGGGGCAAGAAGAGTTCTCCCTGATCTTGATCAGGGAAATATAGATCATCCTGGGCATATTTCGGCCACAGATATACCTGAGAGGAGCAGTATCAAATCCGCCCTCAACTCCACAGTTGCAAATTCTGGGAATGATCTCCTCAACGGCATAGAGGGCATGATACGATATATCCAGAGAATGCTGGGGCGTGCCGGAGCTGATGTAAGCCCGAATTACAATTCAATTAATGCTTATAATAAAACCAATTACGATTCAAGCTATGATTCAAGCAGCGAGCTTTCCAGTCCATCTGAGGGCCGTGAGGACACAAAGGTATCAAAGGATTACGAGCTGAGCATAGCAAGCGTTAGAGGCTCAGAACATGGTGCTATAAGCATTTTGGATATTAGCGCAGTTCCTTCTCAGCCAGCAGCCGGACAGCCGGTGAAGGTCTCTGTTCATGCTAAAAGTGCGAATTCCATAAGATCGGCCAAAGCCAAGTGGGGCCTCTCGGATATGCCTCTCACAAAGCAGGATATGATGGATGTGGATAGAATCCACAGCATGCCTATGATGCTTGAGTCGGGCGATAGCAGAGATGGCTACTGGAGCTGCACTGTTCCCGGGAGGACGGCCGGGACATATATGGTGCTCTCAGTTGCGCTTACAGATGGAAGCACATCTGCCGAGGACGGGCCGTACATGCTCCACTGGAGCACTGTCAAATCAAATCAGATGCCTGCGCAGGCGAGGGCTATAGCGTCTTCGGGAAAAGGCATGCTCTTCATAGAATCCACTGTAGTGAACGGCAAGGGCGAGGTCTCGATTAAGGATAATATCCAAGATTCTGCCGTTAACTATAACGAGAGGATGAAGGGCAATGGATCCATAAACCTCGAGTCCGAGAGACGCATAGATAAGAGCAGGCCGGGAACCAATTTCACTGATAGAAAGGATCTTGTATTCACAGGCGGCATCCTCAAAGGCCAAAAGAGCCTTGCATCCCCCGCATTTGATGGCGGCATGGGCGCAAGCATTACTGAGAGATTCAACCTGAGCCATGTAGACAAGAGCGAGACCAATATGGTGAGGAATGCCAATTATACCTATAACACATTAGCCTTCAGCACCGATCAAGCGTTTGATGGCAACTGGAACATACAGACCCAGTATGCGCAGTTCTATAGAAAGATGAAGGCAGATCAGCAGTATACAGGCTCATTCCAGACTCAGAAGAAGATCGAGTTCGATGATAGAAGGCAGTAGAATAAATAGATTGAGCAGATTTGAGTAAAATCAAGCGGATGCGGCCTCTAGGTCAGCAGATGATCTCAATGCCGCAAATGCCTCAATACTTTAAAAGAGGCTTATCTGGCTGCGATACCTCAAATGGGAATATGATCTATTAGCGCCGAGGGTGAGATTCGAACTCACGAGACCCTTGCGAGTCACCAGCTTTCTAGGAGGG
>JBHGAU010000113.1:0-6298 GCA_041946675.1 Methanotrichaceae archaeon
TTCTGTGGACTGACACTTGATAGAGATCATAACGCAGCCATAAATATTCTGAGATTGGGGCTACAATCTCTGCATGAAGCTAGATGCCCCTCACTTCAGTGAGGGGAGTAGTCACTACTTAATAATCGAACCTGCCAGCAGTATTATTGGCCAATGGGACAGGGTATGAGGATCACTGGATTCAGCTCGTATCAAACTACTTTGGTTGCTCTCATAGTTCTGCTGATTTTATGGTGGCAAGCGAGCATGTTCTACCAGTCCCAGCTTATTCTGGATAAGCAGGATCTGGTCTATTCACAGCTGGATCCTTACGGAAATGCCTTAACCATAGCGATTAACCAGCGCATCGATATGCTTAATGGCATAGAGGCATTTGTAAATTCAGAGATGTACCCTGTTGACTCATCATTTGAAGCCAAGTTCGAAAAATTCGCCAGCAGTGTTTACAACGAAGGCCATGGAATTCGCAGTTTAGCTGTGGCTCCAGGAGGAATAGCCAGATATATTTACCCAATAAACGGAAATGAAATTGTTAAAGGCGATGATTTTTTGCATAATCCCCAGCCGAAATATCGCGCTGAAATGCAAAGGGCTATCGAATCACACCAGTTAGTTCTTAGCACACCTCACCAAATGAACATTGGGATAATGGGAATTTTCGCTCGAAAGGCAATCTACAGAAATGGCACATTCTGGGGGATTATATCAATGGTGCTCGATATTACGTCAATCATCAAATCGGCTGGATTAAGCTCATGCACAAATAGCCTGGAAATTGCTCTGCGTGACGATTCAAAACAGGTATTCTTCGGAAATGCAACAGTCTTCAATGCAAGTCCCGTCATTTATAATATCGAGCTTCCCGACGGCGACTGGGAACTGGCCGGAATACCCATCGGCGGCCGGAGTAAATCCATTGAAGAACCGCTAAGGCTATTTCAGATATCTGGACTGATCATAGTAGCTCTTTTGACGTGCCTTATTCACATTATCAGCAGTCGTCAGCATCTTCTCTCTACGGCTGTGAAGGAACAGACATCATATTTACAGAGAGAGCTGACTGAACGCATCGCCGCCCAGAGAGCGCTTCGCAATTCTGAGGAGATGTATCGATTGGTTGTAGAAAATGCAAATGAGATGATAGTTATCGCTCAGGATGGGCTTTTCAAGTTCTTTAATCACAAAACAATCGATTTTACTGGTTATTCAAGGGATGAACTGGCTTCCAAGCTCTTTATAGAAATAATCCACCCGGAGGATAGGGGAAAAATAGCCGAGAATCACCAGAGAAGGCTCAATGGAGAGGATATTCCAGGGACCTATGATTTCAGGATTATTGATAAAAAAGGACGGATCAAGTGGGTAGAGATCAATGCCGTATTGATAACCTGGCTGGGGAAGCCTGCTACTTTGAACTTCTTGAATGATATCACTGAACGTAAACATGCAGAGGAGGAGCTATATAGCAAAGATCATCTGCTCGGAGGAGTTGCCCTCGCTACAAACATCCTTCTTACTGAAACGGATATAGATTCTGCAATCAATCAGACTCTGGAGATTCTGGGTGCATCCGCAGATGCAGATAGAGTTTACATCTTCGAGAACAGTCGTTCCGAAAATGGCCGTTTTGCAGATCGGCGCTATGAATGGGTTCGAGACAGCGATCAGCCCTCAAAGGATAGCCACGGCTCCAGGAGCTTTGCCTATTATCCGGATATGCCCCGTTGGCATGATAAGCTTTCGACAGGATATCCCATCAAAGGGTTGGTTCGGGAGTTTCCTGAGTCCGAGAGGAGGGTGCTTGAGCCTGAAAATATTGTATCTCTCCTGGCTATTCCAATCTCCGTAGCCGGCAGGTTCTGGGGTTTTATCGGCTTTGACGACTGCCATTTTGAGCGTGCCTGGACTGGAGCTTATGTATCTATTCTCCAGGCAGCAGCAGCATCCATCGGCGGAGCAATTGCCAGGAGGCAGGCTGAGGATAATCTCAGAGCGGCCAAAGAAGCTGCGGAGTCTGCAGCTACAGCAAAATCAGAGTTTCTGGCAAACATGAGCCACGAGATAAGGACTCCTTTAAATGCAGTTATCGGCCTAACTGGACTGCTTCTAAGGACTGAACTGACCCAAGAGCAATCAGATTATGTAGAAACTATTCGAAGTAGCGGCGATTCACTGCTATCGCTCATAAACAATATTCTGGATTTCTCAAAGATAGATAGCGGCAAGATGGAGCTCGAATCGCAGCCGTTTGATCTGCGAGCCTGCATAGAGGACTCACTGAACCTGGTAGCAGCGAAGGCATCTGAAAAAGATATAAACCTGGCCTATATCATCGATAGCAGTACTCCTGAAATAGTTATAGGCGATCCTACAAGACTTCGACAAATATTGGCTAATCTGCTCAGCAATGCCGTTAAGTTCACAGAAAATGGCGAAGTAATAGTATCAGTCTGTGCCCGGAAGCTTGAGGACGGCGGTCAAGAGATCCACTTTGCGATCAAAGATACCGGGATCGGCATCCCAAAGGATAGAATAAGCCAGCTATTTCAATCGTTCAGTCAGGTTGATGCATCCACTACGCGTAAGTATGGCGGGACTGGCCTCGGCCTGGCCATAAGCAAGCGCCTTGTCGAATTGATGGGTGGAAAGATCTGGGCTGAATCGGAGATAGGCAAAGGCTCGACCTTTCATTTCACGATTCAGGCTGCAAATACAACCATAAAGCCCGCAGATTCTCAAACAGCTGCCGCCCGGATTCAGCTTGATCCCGGGCTTGGTCAATCAAATCCTTTGCGTATCCTTCTCGCAGAGGACAATGCCGTAAATCAGAAGGTTGCAAGGTCGATGCTCAAGAAGATCGGATATGATGCGGACGTTGCTGCCAATGGGCTTGAGGTATTGCAGGCTTTGAAGCGTCAACCCTACGATGTAATTCTTATGGATATACAGATGCCGGAGATGGATGGCATTGAGGCAGCCAAAAAGATAAGAGAACGATTGCCTAACGGGCCCAAGATCATTGCTATCACTGCCTACGCCCTTGAGGGCGATATGGATAGATGCCTCAATGCAGGAATGGATGATTACATAAGCAAACCCATAAAGATAGAGGAGCTACAGAGCAAACTTATCAAGGTAAGCATAGGCAATAAGAGATCCAAGCTCTAATATCCTCGCCAACTTTAATTAAGAAGGCCACGAAGTGGGGGAACTATATGTCCTTCGAGATTGAAAGCATTCATGCTCGTGAAATACTTGATTCGCGAGGAAACCCAACTGTAGAAGTGGATATCTATACCTGCTGCGGCTTTGGAAGGGCTGCAGTTCCCTCTGGTGCATCAACTGGAACCCACGAGGCACTTGAGCTTCGTGATGGTGGAGATAGATACGATGGCAAAGGCGTTTTGAAGGCTGTTAAGAACGTAAATGAGATAATCGCTCCAAAGCTTATAGGAATGAATGCCTCTGCCCAGCGAGAGATTGATAATCTGATGATCGAACTTGACGGCACGCCGAACAAGTCCAATCTTGGGGCAAATGCAATTCTCGGCGTGTCTCTGGCAGCCGCCAAAGCAGCCGCCATGTCTTCAGGCATGCAGCTCTACAAATATCTTGGCGGCGTGAATACTACCAGGCTGCCGATCCCGGCATTTAATGTCCTAAATGGAGGGCAGCATGCAGGAAATGAGCTTGCAATTCAGGAGTTCATGATCCTGCCTACGGGAGCGAAGAGCTTCAGCGAAGGCCTGAGGATGGCAGCTGAGACATATCATGCACTCGGCAAGATTCTGAAAGGTAAGTACGGCGTAGGTGCAACAAACGTAGGCTTCGAGGGTGGCTTTGCACCACCGCTCTCAAAGACTCGTGATGCTCTGGATGCAATTATGAGCGCGATGGATGTGGCGGGCTACGGCGACGAGATTAAGATTGGAATTGATGCTGCTGCCTCAAGCTTCTATATGGATGGCGGCTACTCAATCGACGGCGACAGACTCACTGGAAAAGAGCTTGCCGAATATTATGATGACCTTGTTAAGACCTATCCAATAATCTCCCTTGAGGATCCCTTTGAGGAGGATGCATTCGAGGATTTTGCAATGCTCAAAGCAATGCTTCCCAGGACGATAATAATTGGAGACGATCTATACGTTACAAACGTCAAGAGAATCGAGAAAGGCATACAGGTGTGCTCCACAAACGCCCTGCTGCTCAAGCTCAACCAGATAGGCTCCGTATCTGAGGCATTCGATGCTGCCCGCATGGCTTTCAGAGCGGGCTGGAAGGTCATGGCCAGCCACCGCTCGGCGGAGACTGAGGACTCTGCACTGGCAGACGTATCAGTCGCGCTTGGCTGCGAGCTGCTCAAGACTGGAGCTCCCGCAAGATCCGAGAGAACTGCGAAGTATAATCAGCTCCTGAGAATTCAGGAGGAGCTGGGGGATGCAGCAGTCTACGCGAAAGTTTGAAGGCAGCTAGCGCCAATCTATCAATTGTGGTGGGCTATTATGCCCGCCATAATATTGCATCGTCTATTATGAATGGTTATCATAAATTATTTTAGCCATTAATGCCAGCAGCAATGTCATTGAATTAACGGCTCGAAAGATCTATAGTAGATTAATGCTTTGAGGGAGATCATGGATTACCCATTCAAGAGAGGCTTCAAGCCCGATATTGAGAGAATTCGAAAGGCCCTGGAGGAAGAGTTCCCAACTGAGATTCGAGAGGAAGAGGGAAAGCTTACCCTCAGCTACGGCGCCATGAAGAGCATTGCCGTCTGGATCGATAACAAGCGGCTGAACGTAGTGACGGAATCTGTGCAAGGCTCAGCCGATAATGTCATCCTGGACACGAATAAGCGGTTCAGAGACTTCCTTGAGAAAGCTACTGGCTACACTGCCAAGCAAAGACTCGAAATGGCAAAGAAGGAGGTTTCAAAGAGTAAGAAGGATTAAGCTGGTACCCCTCCATTCAATGCAAGAATGATTTGATTTGTTTATCCTGTCCCCATCAACCTTATCGCTTATCTTTCAATACTAGTAAATCCTCAATTTCCCTTTCACAAACTCTTCCACCAATTCATCAGCGCTTTCAAGCCTATAGTCGATGATGGATTCAATCTTTGACTCCATTGCTTCTGTTAGCTGAAGATCCCCAGCAATTCTCACGCCCTTCAATAGAGGCCGGTCAATCGGCGAGCCTATCCTGCTCACCAGAGTTACATAAGCCTCTCTTATGCCCTCAAGCTCTGCAATGTCCGAGGCAGCGCGCTCAGCCAATATATTATAGATCTTTCCGACATGGCTGACGGGATTTTTGCCGGCGATCGCCTCCATAGTCATCGGCCTCATGGGAGTTATCAGGCCGTTTCCGCGGTTTCCCCTGCCGGTAGCACCATCATCGCCCATTTCGATGGATGTCCCTGTAACTGTCAGGTAAATGTTATCTTCCGTATCTGCAGCATTTACGCCAACACTCACACTCGTACCCACATTTGCACCTGCAGCCTTCCTTAAAACCGCCTCCCTGACTCGATCCTTGGTTTCATCATAATCGTCACGCGATAGAACATATTTTGAGAGGATTGCTGCAGCCACCACTATTTCGAGGCTATCTCCAATGTGCACAGCCATAACCTTGGTATCCTCACCAACTCCGCGGATGCCATGTACTGTATCATCCAGATCCAAGACAAGCCTTTCGACTGAATTTAGGGGCGCAAAGCCTACGCCGATCGAAGTATCGTTCGCGCCACGACCAATCAAGCTCCGGAGTTCCGGCGCGCCCTCCTCAATCCTTGGCTCAATCCTGAACTCTTTAAGGTTCCGTAAAGTCGCGTTAAAAAAAGAAGTGACTGCACCATCAATGATCTCAGTTACGGCTTTTGCAGATGGAGTAGTTGCTCGCCCTCCAACTATTACCGATGGCGGTATAAGTATCGATCCTCCTCCGAACTCAGGCCGGCTCTTGCCGGCAATTATCAGTACCTTATCGACATTATGATGCATTATTCGGCCGAACTCCTCCAAATAAAAACGGCATAATCCAATAGATATTGATTCTGAGATTCCATCCGCCAGCGTATCCGGATGGCCAATGCCCTTCCGCTCAACAGCTTCGAAAGGAGGAACCATATGCTTCTCTACTGTGATCATCTTATCACATTTTTAACTCTGGCAGATGTAGATTAATATCTTTCCAAATGATTGCAAAATGACCATCGATTGGCTGGATGATAATTTATTACAATTGGAGCGCGGAGGGTCACGAATACCCCGACCTTCAGGTCGGGGATGAA
>JBHGAU010000114.1:0-6080 GCA_041946675.1 Methanotrichaceae archaeon
GAGGTATATTATTCGATACATAGCTTTAAGAGAGCGTACTGATAACAAAACACGCTAAATATCTGGGGGTAACCATGTATCGAGGATTTAACGAATTAAAAGAGAGCACATCGGTTGTGAAGAGACCGATAGATTCCAACCATCGAACCGAAGGGAACGCATCATATGATATCCATAGCAGCAAGAGCCGTTGTATCCGGGAAGGCTCACTGCGAACATACGGCTTGCCGATAATATTAATTTCCATAATCGCTATGCTTGCCATCACTCTGCCGGGATGCGCAAATGCCGACCTCAATCAGAGCTTGAAAGCCGGTTCAGGCAGCAACCAGACAACATACCTCGATGGATTCAACGAGGGCTACTATCTTGGAGGCCTGTTTGTCCTTGCACAGAGCAATGCCACTTTTGCAGAGAAGTATAACGTCTTGATTCAGCAGCATAACGATTTCCTGAACAAGACTCTTAGCAGGGAAGAAGCGGAATCCAACTTGCTCACTACGGTTCCCATTCCTGCAATAGCTCCAAAGAAGCCGGTTGACCCATGGGAGATATAGACAATAAAATATTTAGATCTTCTTAATAAATGTTCGAAGATTTAAGAGAAGAGGACCATTGATATCAAGGAGATAGCACAGCCGATTCTTCTCGGCAATTTTTCGGATATGAATCAGTGCAAGGCCTCGTCTATCAAAAGTATTTAACCGGTGAGAGATTATACATATATCAGCTTAAATGTGATAATATGGATTATTTAACTGAATCCAAGATACAGGAATGATGGTGATAGAGATGGCCAAAGTTCTGATAGTATACCATACCTTATCCGGAAACACGGAAAAGATGGCAGAGGCATTCGCGGATGGCACCAGAAGCGTCCCGGGCACCGATGCTGTTCTTAAGAAGGCAGTGGATGCGAGCCTTGAGGATCTCCTTGGATGTGATGCCGTAGCATTCGGTTCTGCCGATTACTTCAGCTATATTGCAGGAGCGCTCAAGGATTTCTTCGATCGTACCTATTATCCATCCCAGGGCAGAGTGACCGGGAAGCCATATGCTTCATTTGCGACAGGTGGAAGAGGTGGAGATACAGCTCTTGCCGTTCTGGATCGTCTATGCGGCGCATTCAAGCTCAAGAAGGCAGTCGATAGCGTATCTATTGCAGGAGCGCCGTCCTCGGAGGCTATAGCCAAATGTAAGGAAGCCGGAGAAAAATTGGCAAAGGCAGCCTCAAAGTGATTTATAGCTGTGCAGGCATTCTCTTAGTATCTCACTTTGCAATGCCTCATTTCCTTGCCGAATTTACAGGAGCCCAAAAGGAGCAGCGCGTCATATTTGCCGCTGTAATTGCCCATGTCCATGGTCAGCCTGCCCATTCCTACAAGGCTGTTTTCATGGATAGTGAATCTCAATGATATATTGCCAATAACTGCTGCGCTGCTGTTCATTGTACTGTTGTTCATATGAACGGGTGCTGCCGGATTCAATATATCCGCATCTATGGTTGAATTATTGTCATCTGTGGTCCTGGATGTGATGTTGGACAGTTCAAAGATGTCATCGTCCAAGAGTAAGCTTCCATTATAGGATGCTGCATCCATCTCACTCTTTACCTCGTCCTTTATTTCAGATTTGATCTGTCCGAGGGTCTTGTTATCGGAAATAAGATTATCGATCTTTGCAGGATCAAGCTCAGCTATGCCCAAAATGCCTACCTTGAGGACATGGAACTCGCTGCCGTTTATTGCGAAACCGCTGCCGGAATGCTGGACCAGCAGGACCAGCGATGTGGACTGATTCGACGATACTGAGAGCGCTGGCATGACCAAGAGGCAAAAAGCCATAGCTACAGCCAGAATTAAGCACTTGATTGAAGGTTCCATATTTCACATCTCCCTTATATTTCTCATCTAAAGGCACGATTGCCTATTAGATGACTTAATACCCCAGGCCTACTATTGCTGATTCTAGTTATATAAAGCTTGCTAAGTTATGGGAAAATAGGTAAACTTAATTATTCATTGGGGTTAACCCTCAAATACTTTTATTTTTGTGCCCGTCGCCAGAGAGTTCATCAAATCCATATCTTCCTTGCCGTTTGCGTTCCAGAGCACATAGAAATCGGTCCTATCATCATAATTGAAATCGTAGGTTCGCAGAGTTCTTGTGATATACTTCCCTGCGCGCATCATATGACCTGTTGCAATATAATCGCCATTGTCGAGCCTGTAGATATTTGGATTTGTGAATAAGGTGCCGTCTGCATCATGGTTCCAGAGCTTCTGCAAGCTATCTCTGGAGGTATCTCTTGGCTCCCAGGTGGATAGGCTGTGCGGTAAAATGAAGAGGCTATCCCCGGTGCACAAATTTACAGTTATCAATTTTCCAACCAGACTATTGGTCTCATTAGCCGTCCCATTATTAGTCCCGTTAATTCCAGTATTAGCTTCGTCGCCCCACTGTACATCTGCAGTAACTCCAGGCGGGGTTGAGAAGCTGATTTCATATGTACTGTATCTATGGCTGTATTCTGCACCGGCTGCGATCCCTACAATAATTGCCAGTGCAAATAGTATGCCGAGCATGATCTTCATAACTAACTAATCCCCCTTCATACCTAATTATCTTAGTAAGTAATAAAAAGCTTTTGGTGATGGATTATAAATAAAATATGGGGCGGCTGTCGGCACTTCCTACCCTCTTTGACAGCCCTTTAAGCCGATCCGTAAAGCCAGATCTAGCTTAAAGTTCCATTATCCAGCTCCTTCAGCTGATCTACCCTGAGCTTCACTATATCCATTGCGTCCTCGAAGAGCTTCCTGTTGATCTCAAGACCGAAGTACTTCTTGAGCTTCTCAGGCGGAGTCATAGTCGTTCCTGCAGAGAGATAGGCAACATAGTTCCTGTTGAACTCCTGAGGATTCTCTTTGTACATCTTGAAGAGTGACAGGGTTATTGCCTCTGACAGAGCATAGTTGAAGGTGTAATAGTTATCTGTAAAGTAGATATGGCTGATATAAGTCCACTCAGGTTCGGTCTTCGGATAGTAGGCGATCTTATCGCTCTTATATTCATCGGCAATTCTGCCCCAAAGATCATTCAGATCTGAGCCGCTCACATTTGATTTCTGGCTGATAAGCTGGTGAGCTTTATGTTCAAACTCAGTGATCATTGCCTGGCGAGGCATTGTTCTGGCGTAGTCATTGATGTGATTGGCCAAGATCGCAATTGCTGTATCTTTATCATAGTTCCTGATTGCATAGTCAGTGAAGAGTTCCTCATTGAAGGTTGAAGCTATCTCCATTTCATATATGGTGCCTCCGCAATAGATGTAATCCTGAGATTGCCCCATGAGGTAGAAGTTAATTGCATGGCCTAGCTCATGAGCTATGGTGGCCTTATCATCGATCAGCCCTTTATAGTTCAGGAATACCAGTGCCGGCCGCTTCAGAGGACAGAGATCCATGGTATATTGTACTGTTTGCTTTTCTGGACTCGGGTAGACATCTACAGAATTGCTGGTGACAGTCTTTATGAATGCCTGGTCGAATGCAGGATCCATCTGACTAAGTGATGCATCAACCTCCTTTACTGAATCAATATAGCTGGTTTTTTTATCAGGATTCTCCATGAGCTGTAGGAAGAGATCGTATGGCGCAAGGTTTTCGACGCCCATCTTTTCCTTACGGAACTCGTAATATCTATCGAAATCTCCTCTATGCTCCTTAAGCACCTGGTTCATTATATCTATCTGTGATGCATTCAGATACGAGCCGAACATCATTTCATCATAAGCATCGGAGTAGTTCAGCTCCCTGGCATATTTATCATCCAGCCTGGATTTGTTGACATAGATGACTCCCATCTCATCTGATTCGTTGAATAGATGGTAATAACGCTGATCATAGCATTTCTTCCGATCATCTCTATTTGTATTAGTCATGAGAAGGTCATAGTAAGATGAGTAGTTGACGGCATATTGCTTGCCGTTTCCAAGAGTTATGTTTCCCGCTGGAGATACGTTATTGGTTATCAGCTTCTCGGCGTTTGTATCGAGCTTCATGCGCTGATTGGCGAGGTCTGCCAGATATGCCGCATGGGTCTCATTCTTGGGACGGTGATTTATAAAGCGGATATAGTTGGCCTCCAGATAGGGGCGGTATTTCTCCAAACGAGGTTCTTCGGCAAAGAGCTTATCCCATTCAGATCTCGGCAACGACTTCAACAATACGTCCGCAAATGATGTCGCCTTAACATATTCGGTAAGCAGATTCTGGGCGTCTGATAGGAATGTCTCATAGAATTCATCATTGACATCCAGACTGTTCTGTGCGATGGCATAGGCATATAGAACGTTAAACGATTTCGAGAAATTTTCATCGCTGCGGATATAATCAAGCAGCACTGATCCGTTTAGATTATTGAACCTCGGACGGAAGGTCTGATTGATCTGCTCTTTTGTCAGGTTAAGCCTCTGAAACTCAGCCTTGGCAGCATCCTTATCCTTATAGAGAAACGATAGGTTCCAGGAGGTGGTGATCTTGCTGACATCAAGGCCCGGTTCAGTGACATTTCCTGAGGCATTCAGTGGCTGAGCAGCTCCTGCGGGTGCAACCAGCACGGTCGTTATAACCGCATATACCATAACTGCTATGCCTGCTAGTACGAAATTATTCATCTTCTTACTCCCCTCTCGATATGAGATATATTGACCATTACAGCCCATTGATGGGCATAGGCTGTGTCTGTAAGCACTTCTTCTTAAAGCCTTTTGTTTTCAATCATTTTTAACTCGCAGATAAGCTATCAAGATCATATATCGATAACTATGATAACATCCGCGCTGAAGATCTGGATATCAAGGGCCTGAAGGAAAAAGGACATAATAAAGGCATGCACCGGAATATTCTGTGATGCAAGTTTTGGCGATGGCGTGGGAAGCCCTACCCTCCAGGGTAGTTCACAGATTCGATTAAGGCGAGGTCTAGTGCTGAATCAGGGCAATAGACAATATTACTATCATTAACGATAGCATGAAATTATACCGTCAGTTTTATATGACTGACTTTTAATCATTACTTGGAGGTATATAGAAGGCAGGTTGCTACTTAATAATAATGATGGCTATGAGTTAATGTATATTTATGTATGTTCGAAAATCGATCATTATTAATGTAGTAGTATAGTTAGGAGGTAAATCTATGGTTGCTGATGGCGCATTGAGGCCAAGAGATATAATGCATTTGGGACCAGTAGAAGTCACAGATAAGTCGTCCAATCCTGCACCGCTTGGTTTGATGGGGTTCGGCATGACCACGGTTCTATTGAACATGGCCAATGCGGGCTGGTTCCCCGTGGATACTCTTATTTTATCAATGGGCGTCTTTTACGGCGGCATCGCTCAAATTATAGCAGGCATAATGGAGTGGAAGAAAGGAAACACCTTTGGAACTACAGCATTCACCTCATATGGATTGTTCTGGCTCACTCTGGTATCCTTATTGGTGATGCCGAAGCTCGGATTATGGACTGCAGCCTCAAATAGCTCGCTAATTGCTTATTTCTTCATGTGGGGCCTGTTCACATTCTATATGTTCATGGGCACTCTGAGACTCAATCGAGCCCTTCAAGTTGTGTTCGGCACCTTGACAGTCCTCTTCTGGCTCCTGGCCATCAGAGATTACACAGGAAGTGCAGTAATAGCCACAATCACTGGTTATGAAGGGATTTTCTGTGGATTTACTGCCATATACGCAGCTGCCGCTCAGGTGCTCAATGAGGTTTATGGAAAGGTGATACTTCCCATAGGCCCTGTCAGCAAGATAGCAAAAAAGGGTGCTGAGAAAGCTGCCACTGGACCCGCTTAAAATTATCTTTATAAAGGATGATGCTTCGGCTGGACAGATGGCAAATATCGGGGCCGAAGTATTCTTCATTTTCCCACTGATAGCCAGGATATCATAGTTACAAGGTAGAAGGCAACCATAGCCGAAGTGACTACTCCGCTCACTGAAGTGAGGAGCATCTAGCTTCATGCAGAGATTGTAGTCCCAATCTCAGAATATTTATGGCTGCGTTAT
>JBHGAU010000115.1:0-6023 GCA_041946675.1 Methanotrichaceae archaeon
GAGTCGAACCCAATTCTCGCGGTCTGCAGCCGCGCACTTAACCGGTCAGTCACCCCGGCGCACCTTGCGATATTCGAATAAGTTGCTCTAATACTTGTGTGTAGCGGCAATGACATCAACCATCGAAATCTGAGTTTAAGGAGAGAAGAAAAGGCAAAGGAGGCAAAAAATGGCTATTTAGCCGTCACCCCCTCGCTCTGCCCATTCAAGGCATTTACGGAAAAGGCGATGGCGATCAAATCCACCACCTCTCCGCTGGGTCGATCTTCCCCTGATCGATCCTCTTCTTTCTTGTTGGAGGAAGAGGCTGGAACTTATCTGTCTCTTCCAACCTGGAGAGATTTCCCGGATTCACCACTTTAAAGGCAGTTCTCCTATGCTTCAGCCTGGCAGATGGCAGGTGATCTTCCACATTCAAGTTGGTCGATTCAAATTCTTGGTTGGCAAAGTATATCCCTCATTTATTGCTCACCAACAGTACCTCACCTTACTGTTCAATAAATGTTCAGATACAGGCAATATTTGCGAACTTCTATGGCAATTTATACAGCGCCGTGGATTTGTAATTCATGGCTAAGTTGTATATTGGCATTGACCTTGGGTCGACCACTGTCAAGGCAGTGGCCCTAAATGGAAGGGTTATTGCCAGCGCCATTCGGCCTACGGGCTCCAACCCGAGAAAAGCGGGAGAAGCTGTTTTAGAGAAGGTTTTGGATGAGATCGCTGGACCGGTGGATAAAGTTGTTGCCACCGGATACGGCAGAGTTTCATTCTCTGCAGACGAAATTGTGAGCGAGATCACAGCTCATGCAAAGGGCAGCAGCCTTCTTTTTCCGGATGCCAGAACTGTAATCGATATAGGGGGTCAGGACTCCAAGATCACCAAAATTGATGATCTTGGCCGGGTTCTCGACTTTGCAATGAACGATCGATGCGCAGCCGGCACAGGAAGATTCATCGAGAACACTGCCAAGGCCCTGGAGGTATCATTGGAAGAATTCTCGGAAAAATCCCTTGCATCCAAATCGCCAGCCAGGATCAACAGCATGTGCACGGTCTTTGCCGAAAGCGAGGTTATCTCCCAGATCGCTCAGGGTACCTCCATTGAGGATGTATCTGCGGGAGTTCACGCCTCCGTTGCCAGAAGAATCAAGGCTATGGTGGATCGGGTGGGAGTTGAGAATCTAGTAGTATTCACTGGCGGTGCGGCAAAGAGCGTCGCCATGAAAAAGGCTCTTGAAGAGACCCTCAATGTCAAGTTGGCGGTTCCTGAAGAGCCGCAGACTGTAGGGCCGCAAATGGTAGGAGCTCTGGGTGCAGCGGCTATTGGAAGAGATGGTTATTAGGTGATATTATGGCAAGTGTGCAAAAGGTCCGTACTGATGTGGATAATGAGACCTTCTGGAAAGAGGTAGGTCTGGATGTAGAGCGGCATGACGAACTCATGAGGGTTCTTCCTCCGATATTTGAGAATGTCTTCTTGGGCCAGCAAAACAGGCCAAAAAATATAGCGTACTACGATTCATTTATTCTGGATATTCATGGCAAGAGGCCAAAAGAAGTCTTCGATAAAAAGAACAATGGTGACAAGGTTATCGGGGCATTTTGTGCATTCTTTCCTGAAGAGTTCGTTCATGCTGCTGGAGCCGTTCCGCTGATACTTTGCGGAGGCGCAGAGTTTCCAATAGCCGATGCGGAGAAGATCCTTCCAAGGAATACCTGTCCGCTGATAAAGTCCTCCTTCGGTTTTAAGATCTCGAATCTATGTCCGTACTTCCAATCAGCAGATCTGCTTGTGGGCGAGACCACCTGCGGAGGCAAGAAGAAGATGTATGAGCTTCTGGGCGAGTACGTGCCGACTTACGTCCTGCATCTTCCCCATAAGAAGGACGATCACGTTTCCAGAAACCTCTGGTTCGAAGAGGTGAAGAAATTCAAGGGCCTGGTTGAAGAGCTGACTGGAAGAGAGATCACAGATGAGAACCTCCGAAAGGCCATAGATCTGGCCAATAGTAAACGTGAGGCTCTTGCCAGGGTGTACAACACCAGGAAGGCCGACCCTGTGCCTATAAGCGGCAAAGATGTGCTGTTAGTCATGCAGCTGGCATTATTCGACGATGCGACAAGGTTTGTTAAGAGAACCAATGAGCTTGCCGATGAGCTGGAAGCCAGGGTGAAAAGAGGTGAGGGTGTTGCACCAAAAGGCGCTCCAAGAGTGCTCATCTCGGGAACGCCAATGACTATTCCCAACTGGAAGCTGCACGACACAATTGAGAGGAGCGGGGCCGTAGTTGTCACTGAGGAATCCTGTACAGGAACCAGATATTTCACCGACTTGGTGAATGTTAACGGCGCGTCATCTACTGATGATCTGATCAAAGCGATGGCCGAGAAGTATCTCCACATCAACTGCGCCTGCTTCACGCCAAACAATGAGAGGCCTGAGGATGTTGTGAGGCTGGCCAAGGAGTACAGCGCTGATGGTGTCGTTTATTATGTGCTTCAGTTCTGCCATGAGTTCAACACCGAATACACGAAGGTCGAGAGGGCTCTCCGGGCGGAAGGAATACCGGTCATAAAGATAGAAACCGACTATAGTGACTCAGATAGAGGACAGCTCAAGACCAGGATTGAGACTTTTGTAGAAATGCTGAAAGCCTCGAAATCTTCTAAGGCCAGGGCGATCTCGTCCCAAAAGACTGCGGAGATCAAGACGAGTGTCTAAGCATTCTTAGCAATTAAAGTTTCCAAAAGAATTGCAGGCAATCGTGGGCCAGGGAGGTCTGCGTTTCGCGGACCTCCAGATCCATCAAAGCTTTGACATAACGGCAATAGTTGCGATATTCTACAGACCTAAATAGAACTGAAGGATGATGCAAAGTCAAGTGATTGGAAATAAAAATCATCTTATTTGGAAGCTATTGAAAATTGAATAGTCGGAGGGTGTTAAACGTGAAGATATGGTTTGGATTTAAAATTGTTATCCTCTTTCTAGTCATTGGTGCAGTTGCTCTTCAGGCGGTCCAGGCAAAGGACGAGCCTTTAGAGTTTAAAAGCGAAACGGTGAAGATCCAGTATATAGTCAAAGATGAGAGCAACTTTGACGGCAAATATGTGGTGATCGAGGGCAAGATACAGACCGAATGCCCCATGGGCTGCTGGTTTATCGCGGATGATGGTACAGCCCAGATTTATGTGGATATCAAGCCCAATAACTTTGTTATACCCCAGAAGAGAGGAGACAACGTCAAGGTTTATGGTGAGGTGACCAAAAAGAATGGCGATCCCCAGTTGATCGGCAAGATTGTGGAGATCGACGGAGAGATCTACAGATGAACTTCCTCACCCTGGCCGCAAAGAACCTGCAGCGACGGAAGGGGAGGACCACACTGACGATCATGGGGGTGGCCATTGCCATCTCCGTTCTTTTCAGTCTCCTATCACTGAACTCGGGTTATGAGCTGGAGCTAAACAAGGAGGTGAACAACCTTGGAGTGCACATTCTGGCGGTCCCGAAGGGCTGCCCCTATGAAGCGGCCTCCCTTATTCTACATGGCGGAGTGATACCGAAATATCTTTCCGCTTCAGATCTCCGAAACGTAAGCAGAATCGATGGGATTGACATAGCTACGCCCATGCTCATGCACCAGTTCATAAGGACAAATCCCAAGACCGGCAAAGATTCGCCACATGTGATCTTCGGTGTAAAGATCGATGAGATAAGGGAGCTGAAGCCCTGGTGGAAGATTCAGGGCAGGTACTTCATGGAAAATGAGACTGATGCCATGATTGTGGGACGGGGTCTGGCGGATAAAGAAAACTTAAGTGTTGGTTACAAATTTCCTCTGGGGCCGAATAAGGAGAATTTCACAATAGTCGGGATATTGGACAGGACTGGAGACCAGGACGATGAGTTTCACTTTGTGACATTGGCCGATGCTCAGCGGGTTTTCGATAAAGAAGGCAAGATAACGACCATAGCAGTCAAAGTGAAAGATATAAGCCAGATAGGTAAGATCTCTGAAGAAATGGAGGAAATCCCCGACATTCAGGTAGTGACTATGGCCCAGATCATGGGAACGATCATGAACCTGGCAGGGTCTGCGAGGTCGCTTCTGTTGACCGTCATCGGCATAGCCCTAATCATCAGTGCTTTTGGCATAATCAATACCCTGCTTATGACTGTCAATGAGCGGACAAGAGAGTTCGGCATGATGAAGGCTATTGGAGCCTCGGGTCTTGACATAGGCAAGATGGTCCTAGCTGAGACGATATTCATAACCTTCTTGGGCGGCATAATCGGAACACTTGCTGCTATAATAGGATCGAGTCTGATTGAAGGTTTCGTGAAAGGCATGCTGCCCTATTCGCCCAGCGGATCGCTAATATCTCTGAGCCCGGAACTGATCGTTTTCTCATTGGTCTTCTCAATAGTTCTAGGTCTAATATGCGGATTGTATCCGGCTTTCAAATCGTCACGCCTCACGCCCATGGAAGCGATCAGGAGTGCTATTGATTGATATGCCCTCGGAAGGCTGCATGGCGTTCAGGAAAGACCTAGATAATCCTTTTTTTATACTGAATACTCGATGATCATCCCTAGCATTCTTTGCCTATCTGTTTCACGATCAGATCCTTAAATCCAGCATATTTCAACTAAAAATTGTAAATTATCGAAATTTAAATTTCCAATTTGTGTGAGGATATCTCCGTTTGAACCATAGACATTTGCCTGAACACTAATGGCCATAAGGTAAGAATGATCCATAACGACTGTGAACTGCAAGATATTGCAGTTTAATCGGATGGAGTGTGGAAGTAATTGACTGAGAAGATAGATGAGTTGAAGCCCCGATACTATGAGTCCACGGCTTTCAAAGTTGAAATGAAGAATCTTACTAAACTACAGTGGTCTCGGTGGTCTAGGACAGGAACCTCTACATGTATTTTTACCTTTTTGGTCATAGCAGCAATAATAGCATGCGCAAACGCAGCAGATAACGTCGCCACCAGCCCAAATGCATTGACGGATTCGACGGATATTTTGGTTCAGCCCTCCAGTGTTACAAATTCTGATGTTATATTGAATGTGGATGCTCAGGCACAAAAATACGTAAAAGGTGCAATCCATATCGATAATAGAGAATTCTCCGATCAATCCGGCCGACCGAAGTCGGTGTCCGAATTAACCAATATATTAGGCGAGGCCGGGATCAGCAGAAGCGATTCCGTTGTGGTATATAGCGTGAACCCTTCAGTCGCATCCTACGTCTGTCTTATTCTGAGATACCTCGGACAGGAGAAGGTAAAGCTGCTTGATGGCGGCATTGATAGCTGGATCTCAGCCGGGAAACCGGTTGATAAATCTCCGGAATTAAAGCCGGGAACTACCTATACACCTTCGCTGAAGAATGATCTTATTGTGCCTTATAGCTACCTGCAAGGAAAGAACATTCAGGTAGTGGATGCAAGACCAGTCCAGGAACATGCAGTAGGATCGATAAAAGGGTCTACAAATGTGCCTTACGGTGCAGTTTTAGAAGATGGAAGAATCAAAGGATCTGCTGCGCTCGATGATCTCTTCTCGGGACTAAGCAAGGATAAACCGGTTGCTGTGTATTCAGACCCCGGCATTGATGCTTCTTTGGTCTGGTTTGCCCTGGCGCAGGACGGATATGACGCCCATTTTTATGCAGGCGATGATTGGTCTGAGGGTCTTCTTAAGAACAAGCCTTCTACAAAGAGCGCAGGAACGCCGGCTGCATCCGGCGGATCGGCAGATTTGAGGCCACCCTGCTGCCGTGTATGAATGATTGCAGTTATTGACTTAAATTGTGGTGAAAAGAGATGAAATTTCAGAGGTTAATGAGTGGATTGATCATTCTCAGCCTGGTTTTTTTGATCGCGCAGACTGTCCAGGCAAAGGATGAGCCCCCAGAACTCAAGAACAATGTTGTGCCGATACAGGATATAATCAAAGATAAAAACTCTTACTTTGGAAAGCTGGTTGTTATCCAGGGAAA
>JBHGAU010000116.1:0-5916 GCA_041946675.1 Methanotrichaceae archaeon
ACTCCTGCGAGAATAGATCTTGAGTCTATCACCGTTGGCCTGGCTTGGTTATCCCCGCACTATATATTGATTTTTGCATCAATCCACCGCTTGGAATAGATCCAAGCCTATGGAGCAGGTGGTCAAGGCGAAGATTAGCCGGCATATTAAACCAGCTACTACGCTTAACAAGGACATCGTATTGGATAGATATAAGCGTTACCTAAGCTGTACAGGTCTTCGTGAGGAAACCGCCAAACTATACGTTGTGAGTTCAGAGGCTTTCCTGGATTATGCGCAGATAGATTTTCCAGATATGGAAACATCTGATGCATATCGAAATCAGTTGATTTACACGATGTTTTCCAAAAACAGCATCAGCAATAGATGCCCATCCATAAGGAAATTATCGAATGAATAATACCGAATGGAATTTTATAAACCTAAAACTGATGGATGTTTGCTGTAATTTTTATCAATATTTGAATTTTCATTCACTCAGAAAATTAGCCGAGGTGGTCAGTAGGCCAATCTTTTGCCAAGCATACTTATGACCGCTTACAAACACAGGAGAATGGACGCAATTTCCCTATCGGGTTTGGGGGACAATGATCTCGATAATTGGCCTACCTGTTTGATATTCGATCTACAAACGTTTAACCTTTTTGGTCTGAATGGTGAAATCACCATAAAGGTAAAATAGGTAAATACCAATTAAGGTGGAGATAGGTAAGGTAGCGAATGATGCCAAATGGGACCAGGAGAATGCGTATGGATAATCTATGTAAGATAAGCCAATTCCAATTGCATTTCATCCAAACAATACCTGTCTCTTCTTATGCCTTCATTCAAAGAGCATCCGTGCCATCTTCGTTACCTTTCCCATCAATAATTAAAATATCAAATATTTAGGTGAGCTAAATGGAAGGATTAACAGATGCAATGCGACAATATGGGAAAACCGTTGATGAGATTGTTAAGAAGAATCCAAAGCACGGCAAGGAACATGGGGTTAAGCTCCCTGAGAGTGCAAATATCATAGCAGTAGTAGCAGGATTCTTTACAATTTCAGTGATTATCACAGAGCTAGTGCGGTAAATAGCCAAAAGAATCCAAATCAAGCGATAAGCATGATTTGGACCCATCCTATTTATTTAAATATAATTGGCTTAATACTTTATACCTCCGGCTTCATATCGGTACTACATCTAGGGATAAAATACTTCAAAGATCGTGCCCCTTATAGGGGGCTTAGGTCTTTACAAATACCTTCTTGGCGATTTATGCAATATATTTATGCAAATCTGTCACCGGGAGAATAGTCCAAAATGATTTTTAATAGCACAGAAGGTTTTATTAGGAGCCTAAACAATCAGGATTCGGTATCTATGGAGTTCTCAGTCATCATACCGACGCTGAATGAGGAAAATTATATTGAAGATTGCATAAAGTCGATCTCAAGTCAGACATTTCCCCGCGATAAGTATGAGATAATCGTCTCTGATGGCTCAAGTGAGGATAGAACGGTTGAAATTGCAGAGAAATATGCAGATATCGTTGTTATATCGAAGAAGAAGGGAATCTGGTGGGGAAGAAACTATGGCGCTAAATTCGCCAAGGGGAAGTATTTAGTGTTCATAGATGCTGACACGACGATAAAGGAAGATTATCTTGAAGTTGTTCACAAATATCTTGAGAATGGCATAGTCGGGCTTACAATGGGCTTTGGAATTGAAGGCAAAGGACCCAAAATGAGATTAATCGAATATGTGAGCGATTACTACTGGTGGCTCAATTCCAAAATAGGTAATGGCAGCCTTATCGGGATAAATATCTGCGTGCCGAAGAAGATATTCATGAAAATCGGAGGCTTCAAGGAGTATGCTCTTGAGGACGCCGCCTTTGATAAGGAGCTGAGAACAGAGGGGCAGACGCTTTTCCTGGTCCAAAGAAAAGTAGTGACATCTGCAAGACGGTTCGAAGAGTATGGAGCAATCGGCCTCTGTAGGTACTATTTTGAGCTTGGGTTGCTTGATAGCGGAAAGATAGGAAATCCATATATAATTAACTTTATAAAATATAGGAATTATCTGCCGGTGAGGATCTCCAAAATAAAAAAGGAATGCAGCAGATACGAGCGCTTTAAGGCTTTGTGTGATAGCATTCATGGATTCAATCCCTTGTTCAATAATAGGGATATTTGATTTGCGAATTAGAAGGCTGACGGAAGCCCAATTTGAATTAAAGAGATTATGGACATGGAGATGTCCATGCTCCATTACTATTTGAATGTCGGCTGGAGAGTGCTTAGAACTTTCAGAGCCAATATCGCGAGATCATTGTCGCTTATATTCCCGGATGAATCGATGTTTACTTCATCGATTTGCAACACATTGTATCTGCAACATTCTACTCTGTGGAGCGCATTCAGGATGGTTGGAATATCATCGATCAAAACAGCAAGGAAAAGATTGCTGTAAAGGATGGTTCTGTAATCTCCTATATCGAAGATGGCAGGAGCGTCATCGAGACGGTGAGCGAGAAGACTGATGCAGAGGCCCTAATTAAAGCATGGAAAGGACGCTGACATTCAGCACCAGCAATGGCAAGCCCTGCTGGCTCTCGATTGTAGCAACGAGGAATAACAAAAGCAAGTCATTATATGCTGGACCATGGCATAAACCAACCTATAAAGAAATCCGAAGCAATATAAGATAAGGTAAGTTCAGTTTAAATGCGATGAGTTGTATGGTGACTGCAGCAGGAGAAGAGCAGGAATGAAAATCAGAATAGTATGCCCCGGCTGCAATGATTATTTGGAGAAAGATGTAGAGGAAAGCGAAATCCATAACAATATGGTTGTTTGCGGAAAATGCAAAGTCCCGGCCGTTGTCTACAACGCCGATACCGGGGAAATGGTTGCAGGAGGGTCCTCATGCATGCCCGGCGCAATCATATGTACGGAAAATTCGAATGTCCAGGCCATCGTTCCTATCGGTCTCGCTAAAGAGGATATAATCCAATCATTAAGGGCTATTGCTGATGAGATCGAATCGGATAGCGAAACGGAAGCGCTCATGATAGCTCCAGTTAATATTACAATACAGGATGATAGGATGATTTTAATTAGGGCTGGCCAAGAATGCTCTGGGAAAGATACAGATAAAAAGGATACATCTGAGTGAAAGCGGAAGAAAGATATCCTTGAAAGCATTCTGGCCTGCTTAAGACGGATTTGAGGGATCTCATGGATCATGATCATGGTCATGGCTTCACTTGCGATGGCGAGAAGATTAGGACAACTATCCCCGTGAAGGCTCGGGGTGTGGCAGATCTGGTAAAGGATATGGGCAAGATGGGATTTCAGGGCGGACAGCTTGGCCAGTCAATGAGAATCTGGGAGCATATGCTGGACGAGGATGTCACCATCTTTCTCGGCCTGGCAGGCGCAATGGTCCCTGCAGGACTTGGAGAGTTCATAGCCTATCTCATCAAAGAGAGGATGATCGACTGCCTGGTCAGCACTGGTGCAAATCTGTTCCATGATTTATGCGAGGGCCTGGGAATTGTGCATTACCGCGGCTCCGCATGTGCTGATGATGCCTATCTCAACGAATGCAAGATCGATCGAATCTACGATGTTTTTGTCTCAGAGATAGAGCTTCACAAGGCTGATATGCATATTTCTAACTTTGTTAAGAAGCTGAGCACGGATAAAAGATACTCCTCCAGGGAGCTGATGTATATGTTCGGCGAGGGACTTCCTGAAACTACGATCCTTGGAGCTGCTCACAAAGCTGGAGTGCCGATCTTTGTGCCTGCGCTGGGAGACAGCTCAATAGGAATAGGAATGGTCATGGCCTATCGCGAGGGCCACAAAGTCATGGTCGACCAGATCAAGGATGTCCACGAGATAACTCAGATCGTTGAGAAGTCATCCAAGACAGGCGTGATCTACATTGGCGGCGGAGTCCCCAAGAACTTCATCCAGCAGACTGAGGTCATAGCCGAGCTGATAGGCGTCTACTCTGGCGGCCATAGCTACGCCCTGCAGTATACTACAGATGCTCCCCAATGGGGAGGACTGTCCGGCTGTACATTTGAGGAGGCAGTCTCGTGGGGCAAAGTGAAGAGCGAGGCGAGCAAGGTACAGGTATTCTCTGATGCGACAGTTACAGTTCCAATTGTTGTTCAGGCCTTGAAAGATTCAGGGCACAGGCGCAAGATTTATCCTGTTTATGACTGGAGCGGGGAGGAACTGAAGATTAGCTATGAAAATGATCGGCTGAATATTAGAATTAGATAAAAAAACTGCATTCTACAATATCGGCATTCTCTAAAAAGCTGGAAGCTCAGAGCCCAGTGGCGCTTGCAAGCTCCAGGCTCTTGCTTCTATCTCCATTGCCTTCTACAAGAACAACGATATTTCCCTTGTTCCAGATATATAGATACCTCAGGCCGTTATCGCCAACCTCATCCCTTATCTCTGTTGTATTATGGCCGTTCACAAGCGCATAGCTGAAGCGAGGAGTCCCCCTGTAGGGCGGCATCTGGAAGTCGGGCTGAGATATATAATTCGACATCGCAGCCTGAGCATGCGCCTCATCGCCGGTGGATATCAGAGTGATCTTGGATACATATGTCGTACCCGGATCGCCCCACCAGTACCTTCCGACGGTGGCATCAACCTTTCCGATATCCTTTGCCCCATAAAAGTCCTTTATCTCATCAGTCATGTTTATTCCTTGAGTCGATTTAGTTTCGACTGCGGCCAGCTTAAAGCCGTCAGGCAGATTCTTGGTGGGCACAGACGGCAAGCTTGTCGTTTCCTGAGCCACACAGCCTAATACGGCGGTGATCATCAGAGATATAAATAGGACACAAATTGCCTTTCTCGATATCATATGCCTGCTATTTACTGCTTCAAGCCCATAAAGCTTTTTGCGCTGGATAAATAGCCTTGATAGCTCATTCTTAGTGGCGTAACTCCATTACAAATCATTAGATTTAGCTATGACACCATCGCGCTAAGAAAGACCGAGATCCGATGAGCGAAGTCAGGCAAACCCTTTATAACCAATCTCGCCAATGAAAAGCAGCGGTGAATCCTTTGTCAAAAGATAATAGCTTTGTGATTTTCCTTTTGGCCCTAGCACTCATTTCCGTCTCAACGCTCGCGTGGGCAGAAGGCTACACAATAAAGACAACATCAAACAAGTTCTTGGGCACTTATCTGGTCAATCAGAGCGGCTTCACTCTCTATTATCTGCAGAACGATTCCAAAGTACTTGGGGCCAGCACGTGCTATGGTGAGTGTGCCGCATTATGGCATCCTTTCTATGCGCAGGATGTATCACTCTCCGATGATCTGGACTCGATGGATTTTGGAGTGATAACTCGAACTGATGGCAGCAAGCAGACCACTTTCAAGAACTGGCCGCTCTACCTATATGGCAAGGATAAATTCCCAGGAGATACAAAAGGAAATGGTGTTGATGGAGTCTGGCATATAGTCTATCCTGCGGATCAATCTCAGCCGATTTGAAAATAATTGCTGTGATCGTAATGGATTAGCCGCACAGCCAGATTCTTTTCAATTTTATTGTATAATTTTAGTATACAATTTATTCTTGTGTTAGACATATAGGCTGAAGCCTTCGGCCTAAAGGCTCTAAGTAATGTTATTTCTGTATTTCTCAATTTTCTCCTCTAAGTGATGTGTCCCTCCCTCAAAAAGTTCATACTCTTCTGCATGAGCTTCTTTTACATCATCAATAAGCCAGCCTTCGATTTTTTTATATAGGCTAATTATCGTATCAAAGTATCCAAATCTGATACATTCAGCAGGCGTTGATTGGTTGATAATATCGTTTGGGATGGCAGTGTAACAATTTTTCTGTAAAATGATAATAACAAGGATTATTGGTCCTGCATCCT
>JBHGAU010000012.1:0-56561 GCA_041946675.1 Methanotrichaceae archaeon
GACTACAATCTCTGCATGAAGCTAGATGCCCCTCACTTCAGTGAGGGGAGTAGTCACTTATTCCAAACTAGAATTGTGATCATTCTGGGAGATCGCGAGCCGCTGCGCTTCGCTTCGCTCCCGCGCTAGCTGTTTACGGGGCATCTCAAGGGCGGTGGCCCTCCTAACCCTGCCTTCGGCGGGGACCTTTACACGAGGAGATGGCAGCGGTTGATTGATTACCGGTCTCCTCGTTTCGTCTGGATATATGCATTGAGTTCAGCCTCAGCCCATAGCTGTAGCTGATGCTCTGAATGACGCTGCCAGGCTTGGTGCGAAAATAATATACGTATGATTTCATAATATTGATGGCCAAGGAAGGGTTATTTTGACGCTGGTCGTGACGGTGAATAGGCTAAATGCCTCTGGTAAGCCGGATGCTGAACCTCTCAACGGGGGTCCAGTGCCCGATATGATAACTGCTGTGGAGCTTATATCAAAGATGCACTATCCCGGCTTATCCTTTATAATGAAGCATATAGATAGTGATAACGTTGATATGTTGATCACAAAACCGAGCGGAGAAGTTGAGACTTGTAGAATCACTGTCCTGAAAAGGTATTAGAGCAGCTGGCATATCGGGCCATCTCTAAGGCCTCTAAAGAGAGCAGTGCGAGCGCGGAAAAGCTTTTCATTTACACACCATAGGCGCGAATAGATTTATTGATAACCCTAAAGCTGCATCATTTATACCTAAAAAGGAAATCGCAGATAGCTATATCCATATTTCACATAAAATCTGATTGGAAATCCCATTACAAACATCTGGTATTTATCATAATCCCTTTTGTTGCCTGCCTCATCAACCACCGAGAGGTAGTCGAGTGTCCAATTGCCGATCTCTGCATCCTTCGGCACAACCATATTGTTGACATAGACACCGTTCAGCTTATTCCCGGAAACAAGGTTGGAATTGTTGAACTTTGGATCATTTGACGGCGATCGGAATTCAACAGTCAGATAATTATCCCCCGATTCACTATAGAAACGTGCCTGTGATGGAATTATGGGATTACCATCAATTTCTCCATCGGAAATGCCGCTCAAGTCGTCTATAAATCTCACTGTGAATGTAATGTTTTGAGATCCGCTTGATATATCCACCACTCGTGGCGCAAAATTGAAACTGGCAACACTTGGCGGTGTGTTATCATTTACATAACCTAATTGCGCCACTGTGGTTGGAAGCATTAGCGATATCAGCATTATACTCAATATTGATTCTATCTTCAATAATATCCCATTTATTATTGGTTTTGCTGGTTTATTAAGATTTTTCTTGAAGTTTAATTACAAAGATTTAAGTTCCTAATCATTATGCACTATGACATCGAATCATTTGAACATATCCAATCTCTTTCAATTGCTATCATGAATCCAGTCATCCCCATTTTCTCGATTATTATATCCAATTGGGTTGTTATTTTTAGAAAGAGAAAATTTGTTTTATGTCAGAATCCTAGATAATACTGTCCATGTGGCTATCTTAAAATCTAAGCATTCAAAAACTATATAAAGATATAACTTATCTTATAATCTATGGACCAACTCATCGTTCTTCATGAAATATATGATTCCTTCTCAAAGGGACCCGAAAAAATAAAGGCGATCGATCCGAGCTCGATCGAGGGAGGCTGCTCGGAGCAGATGGGCAGGCTGCTGGAATGCGCCAAGCTTGGCAAAATAGATCAGGATATCTGCAAAAGCCTGCTGGACTCTTTTGATGACGTCTTTGAGATGAAGCGGCTGGGGGATATCTGCAGAAAGGCAGGTTACAATGCCATAGCCATAAAATCGTACAACAAGGCATTATTAAAGAATAAGGACCAGAGCATCCGGCCGGTTCTTCTGAGCAACCTCGGGCAGGTTTATATCCGCAACGGTGATCTGGGCAGGGCGAACATCTATTACAAAAAGGCTTTAGATTGTTTCGATTCTATGGGCGATAGCAGCGGCATGGCTCATGTCCTTGGACACATTTCAGCAGCCTACAGGAAAGCCAAGGATTGGGATAAGGCTGTAGAACACTGCTATCGCGGCCTGAAGATATTTGAAGGCCTCGGCGATGAGTTGGGCGTTGCTCGGGCGACGGGGTCCTTGGGAAGGATCTATGCAGATATGGGCGAGCTAGACCTTGCTGTAAAATACTTTGAGAAAAGCCTTAACGATTTCCGCAGGCTTGGGGATAGGAGAAGTGTTGCATGGATTCTGGATCGTCTTGGGCAGATAAGCGCTGCAGAAAAGAACTGGGATGAGGCTCTCAAATACTATAACAGAAGCATCACGGAATTTGAAGAGCTTGGCCAGGACCGGAGCATGGGCACGGCAATGTCCAACCTTGGGAGGACGTACTTGGAGAAAGGCGATGCCGCCGCAGCAATAGACCAGCTTGAAAAGGCAACGAAGTTGATGAAAAGGGATATGCAGCCTGCATATCAAAATGCTGTAGAGTGTATGGCTGCAGCCTACGGCGCACTGGCCACTATGCATATGCAGGGCGCTGAATTATCGGAACCAAGAGGGCTCGGCAAAATCACGGATGATAAACTGAAGCAGGCATCTCAGCTATATGCACGATCCTCAGACAGGTATCTTGAGATCGCCTCGACAAAGGGCTTTGATCTGCCTGAAATAAAGGTCTCTGCAGGCATCATGAGGTCACTTTCGTACCTGGCAAGGCTCAAGTCAGGGTTCTCAGATGGAGAGGCAGTGGCACTCGCGGAGAGGGCGGCCTCGGCTCTTGACAGCGCTGTTATCAACTCTGAAGGAGCTCAGAAGGAAAACATTGAGGCATTCCAGAGGATTCTGATCGGGATCAAGGAGGCACTATCCTCGGGAATCGCTGAGGGTGAGCCCTGGAGGCTTACCAAATTCATCGCGAGCTCAACTGATTATCTGTTAAGTGGTGCATGCAGCGCAGATGATTGCGGTAAATCTCTCTGTGACGCTCTAAGGACCTTGGGCGGCGCGATCGAGGCTGAAAGGCAGAGGGCAGATCCATCAGAGCAATTGAAGGCTACTATAGCAAATCTTGGAAGAGCAAAGGCCGCGTTTGAGTCGGCAGGAACCATTCGAGGGTCCAGGAATGCAAGCGAGATCGATGGGGCCATAAAGTTCGCTAATGACCTGATGGAGATTGTCGCTAAGGGAAGCACGGCTCAATCTTACAGCCGCATATCAGACCTGATGAACTATAGGGCTTATAGAGATATCCTATTGACAATCGGCTGGATTCTTGTCGATGATGCCATATCGAGAATAAACAGGGCAGATCGCATATATGTCTGGGACGAGACCCTCAATCCGGCGAAGAGATTTGTGGATAACGAATATGCGGCGAAAGGGCTGAATGAAGATGTAGGCCAAGAAGGAATTCATGAACCTCTGCCGTGGTCGGTTCCTGACATTGTGGATCTGGATGATCCCGGTTCAGATAAAGGTGCTAAAATTATCCCAGATGTAATTGAGCCAGATATTACCGAGGTAACTCCCTCATCTGAAGTCTCGCTCGTATCAGTTGAAACAGATATTGCGTGCTCGTCTCCTCAGGCGGTCATTCGTCCAAAAGAGGCGGCTCCAAACAAAGAACCAGAGAATTCAAACATAAATGCAAAAGATAGCGAGAATATTATCGAAGACGCATTGAAATCAGATGGCAGTGTCGCGGCCAAAGGATACTTTGCCAAAATTGCAGGGTTCAAGGGCATCTTTACGCAGGCGGGCGCAATAAGGCTTACCAAAGCGATGTCAGTAATGGTATTAGTGCTCCTGGTAATAGATGCAATACTATATTTAATATAGCTGTACCACCAACCATCGAAACGCGAGGATGAAGAAGAAACAGCTCGAGATACTACTGGAGCGACTCGAAGGCTTTCAAAAACCGTTGCCTGAGAGAGAGCAGTATATAACACCTGCACCAGTTGCGGCAGAGCTACTCTATCTCGCCTATCTTCGTGGCGAGCTTACAGACGTTTGTGATCTCGGCTGCGGGACAGGGATTCTGGCAATAGGTGCCGCTCTTCTTGGGGCAAAGGCTGTGGGCGTGGATATCGACCTCGCTGCTCTGAAGATAGCAAAAGCAAACGCATCTCGGTTGGGCGTTTATGTGGAGTTCATACTCGGAGATGTAAGCACGATTTCCCTCCGGAATATAGAGACGGTTGTCATGAACCCGCCCTTCGGGGCTCAGTTGGCGAGCATCGGCGACCGCGCATTCCTGAGGAAGGCGACTGAGATGGCCCATGTCATCTACACTCTGCATAACGCTGGAAGCGAGGGTTTCATCAAAAGGTTTATAGAACCTTGTGCCATTCTAGAAAAATATAGCATCCGATTTCCCATAAAAAGATGCTTTGAGTTTCACAGTAAAGATATTAAGACGATTGATGTTGAGCTATATAGAATATTATGTCGGTAACATTTGAGGAATAAAAAGATGGGCGTCAGCTTTGTGCTTCCCGGAGATGTAGTTGGATCTGCCGAGGAGTACGTTCCAGGCGATTGCACTTATGTCAGGGGTGGAGTAATATATGCCTCTACTGCAGGCCTAGTAAACATAGATTCGGAGACTAGATCGGCTAGTGTGATCCCTAAAACCAACGCGCCGCCAAAGCTTTGCTCTGGCGATATAGTCATTGGAGAGGTTATTGACCTGAAGGACAGCCTTGTAGTTGTTTCACTCGCATTCAAGAAAGGCTATGAGAACAGGCCACTATCTGATAAGGAAGCGACAATTCATATCTCCAATGTGAGAAACTCATATGTCAAGGACCTGAGGCACATGTTCTCCCTGCGAGATATCATTAAAGCCAAGATAGTCGATGATAGGCAGATGAGGCTTTCCACCGGTGACGAAGATTTGGGAGTCATCAAAGCCTACTGCAATAGATGCATGACGGGCCTCGTCCGAAAAGATGGGAGACTAGTATGTCCCAGCTGTTCCAATACTGAAACGCGCAAGCTGAGTGCGAGCTATGGGTCGGGTGTCGTTTAGTGGTAAATCTCAAGATCATCAGCAAGACAGAGGATGAGGTCACAATTGAGTTTGAGGGAGAGAGCCATACTCTCCTGAACTTGCTCCGAACAGAGCTTCTGGCAGACAGCCGCGTAAGACTCGCCACCTACGATACGAAGTTCGTGATCATGGACAATCCGGTCTTTCGATTAAAGACAGAGGGGGCCGATCCGATTACCGTTATGCGTGAGGCGGCAGGAAGGATTGCTAACCAGTGCAGTGAGTTCAGCAGTCAGTTCGCTGCTGCTACCAAATGATTGAAGTAGACGGATCTTACGGCGAGGGCGGCGGCCAGATCGTCAGGACTGCAGTTGCTTTATCTGCCGTAACGGGCGTTCCCGTCAGAATAAGAGATATCAGAAAAAACAGATCGAAGCCAGGCCTTGCACAGCAGCACGTCAAAGCCATCCTTGCAACTGGAGAGCTTTGCGATGCCAGATTTTCTGGTGTTGAGCCTCGATCCACAGAGATAGTCTTTGAGCCAGGAGAAGTCCGTGGCGGCGCTTATTCTGTGGATATTGGAACTGCAGGAAGCATAACCCTCCTTTTGCAATGTCTTTTGCCTGCTATGCTTTCTGCGAGAAATCCTGTAAGTCTTGAGGTCCGCGGCGGCACCGATGTGCAGTGGTCGCCGACGATAGATTATTTCAGATATGTTTTCCTGCCTGCATTGGGCAGCTTCGGCGTAAAGGCAAATCTGGAGCTTAAGTCGAGAGGATACTATCCCATTGGAATGGGTGCTGTCCGGCTCAGCGTCGAGCCGGGAGGCATGAAATCAATAAACCTTGAGCAGCAGGTGCCCAAAATTATAAGCGGCATCTCACATTGCTCTAACCTTCCCGAGCATGTTGCCAGACGTCAGGCGGATGCCGCATCCCAAGAGCTGAAGGATGCAGGATTTAAAGCAGAGATATCTCTGCAGGTACAACAGGCGCCCTCAACCGGCAGCGGCATAACTCTGTGGTCCGGGCATAAAGGCGGCAGCGCCCTTGGTGAGCGAGGAATCAGGGCTGAGGTTGTGGGCGCCAAAGCTGCGGATGAGATCGTCCCTGAGCTGAGGTCCGATGCAGCAGTCGATGTTCACCTGGCGGATCAGCTCATCCCCTATCTGGCTATTGCGGGAGGCAGGTATACCACGAGAGAAATATCCATGCATACCAGGACGAATGTCTGGACTGCCCGGCATTTCTTAGAAAGGGCGATCAGTGTATCGGAAGGGGAAGTCTGCGAAATAAAGGCTGGATAGAAGAATTTCTATTAAAAAGTATCAGAAACCCTACAAGACCTGGGGAGGAGAGAAAATGAAGGAATCAGACCTTGCATACTGCGGATTGAACTGCAATAAATGCCCTATATTTATCGCCACAATCAATGATGATGATGCGCTGAGGCAGAAGACCGCCAAAGAATGGACGGATATTTATGCTGAGATCCTCGATACGATCGGAATAGACAGCCTGAAGCCGGAAGATCTGAATTGCCACGGCTGCAGATCAGAGAGTGGTCGGTTCTCCGGATGTGAAAAATGCACTATTAGGCCCTGCTGCCAGGAAAAGAACCTTGTCACTTGCGCCGGCTGCAGTGAATATGAATCGTGCGATATTCTCAAAGGCTTTTATTCCTTCGATGCTCACCGCCCTGCGAAGGATAAGCTCGATAGAATAAGAAACGATAAAAAACTATAACGTAAGTGGTTTAAAATCGATCCGACCACGCATCTTATGCGCTTGCTCAATGATTGTAATCTTCAGTATCTTTCTCATTTTAGTTTATCCGTTAGAATAAGGAGTATGAACGTGCCACATGCAGACGATATGCGCTTTTGCGACTGTGCTCGATCGCCTCCTTATCAATGCCTTGCCCAGGATAGGGATCATATTGATAAAGATTTCAATGCCCTTATGCCAATCAACCAGCTTATCTCTCATCGTGTGAATCGTCCCGGAGGGCGTTAGCCCGTCGCGGCTACTCTCGCGACGCTCCGTAAACAGCTAGCGCGGGAGCGAAGCGACTCGCGGGCACCCCAGAATGTGAGGTGTATTTAGCGGGCTAAGACGTAGATCGCTTATGATTTCATTCTGGCTCTCAGTTTGGTCTTTGTGATTGCTATGCAGTCAGTAATGCTAAGGCTGCAGTCGTATCAAAGAAGATATCATAGGCCAAGAAGATTTCCAGAACGATACTTTCCAATATAAAAACAATAAACTCCAGCCTTCGAGGCTGGACTCGTTTAAGCATCACGATATTCTTGCAGGCGGCATGTAGTGGCCGCCAGCCTTTGCGTACTGGCTGCTGCTCAGGCTTCCGAGGCTCATATATCCTGCAATACTATAGGTAGCGCTTGTAGGATATCCGGTATTTGGGTAAATGTGACCGGTTGCCGAATAGCTTGTTGGCGAGTAGCTGCCGGTTGAACATACATGGGTCGGATAAACGCTCGTTGTTGGACACCTCGAGACAGTCGGATAAACAGCACTGCTCACACAATTGTGGCCTGTTATACATCCGCTGCCTGTCGGACAGCTGCTGCCAGTTGGGTAGCTGGCACTCGTAGCACAACCGCCATCTGATGGGCAATCGCAACCTGTTGCACATTCTCTACCCGATGGACAGCCTGCGCCACTTAAGCAGTCACTGCCAGTTGGGCAGCATGAATCGGTTGAACAGTCGTATCCCGTAGGACAGCTTGAGCAGGTAGGACAGCTGCCGCCTGATGTGCAACCACTGCCTGTAGAGCAATCGCTGCCAGTCGGGCATCCAGAGCAAGTTGCACAATCAGCACCTGTCGGACAATCGGATTTTGTTGTGCATTGGCGGGCCGTCATACAGTAGCTGCCTGTTGGGCAGTCGCTGCCAGTAGGACAGTTTGAACCAGTAAGACAATCGCTGCTGGTCGGGCAGTTATAACAGGTCGGGGTGCAGTAGCTTGTCGGATAGCTGGAGCTTGTGGGACATACATGGCCGGTAGGCCCCGTACAGCTGGTTGGGGATGAATGTCCTGTGGGAGCGTTACAATCTGTGGGATAATTATATCCGTTTGCATAATCGGGCCGATCACCCATAGCATAAACATTGTTGAATAGTGCGAAGATGGCAATAATACCAAGCAGAGCAATTGTAAATTTCATCTGCTTACCTCCGTTCATTTTTAATATTGTTGCAATCTTATTACAATATAGTTCTGCGCGAATGTAACACTCTTATCAAATATTATAATTTAATGTGTGACATCAAGTTACGGAATTGAATTAAGAGAAAATAGATGAAGCCTCAGCTTCGCGCTGAGGACACCTGTCTCTTCATCAAGAATAGCCATTTGAGGCGTAGCTGCTGGTCTTGTAGTTGGAATATGACGAATAGCCGCTGCTTGTGGGATATATGTGGCCTGTAGGTGCATTGCAGCTTGATGGGCAGGAATGACCTGTCAGGCATCCTTCACTGGTTGGGCAGAATCTCCCAGTCACACAGCTTCCGCCTGTTGGACAGCAAGTACCTGTCGTGCAGCTGGCTCCTGTTGGGCAGCCGCAATCTGTTGGACATTTGGCCCCTGTCACACAGTAGGCGCTTGTTGAGCATTTATCACCCGTTGGGCAACCCACGCCTGTTGTACATTTGTTGCCTGTCGGACAATTGCCGCATGAGGGACAGCCGCAATCAGATGGACAGCGAGCGCCGGTTGCACACTTATCGCCTGTTATGCACTTTGCTCCCGATACACAATCGCTCTTTGATGGACAGCATGAGCCTGTTGCACACTTATCGCCTGTCGGACAGCCGCAGCCAGTCATACACTCTTTGCCAGTTGGACAGCAGGAGTCTGTTGCACATTTCTCGCCAGTTGGGCAGTTGCAGCCTGTGGCACATTTACTGCCAGTCGGGCAGCAGGACCCTGTTGTACAATCAGCTCCAGTTGGACAATCAGAGCAGCTCGGGCATTTTGCGCCTGAAGGACATTCATAAGATGTGGGCTTACATGCGCCTGTTGGAGATACATGGCCTGTAGGTGCTCCATAGTTTGTTGGACTGTTATGGCCTGTAGGTGCGCCGGTAGGATTTGATGAATAAATCTGGTCCTGGTATCCGTAGCCTTCCGTTGCGTATACGCCGCTGACTAAGAAAAATATAGCAGCGATGGCTATTAAAAACAGTTTAGTTTTCATAATTTTCCCATCCATTTATTTTCGAGAATGTGAATACCCTTGTTAACATATAACCTTATACTAAGGTTTTGATCTTACTAAATATTGCGACCAATCCTTTGGTCATGATTTACTTATTATACTTACTTAAAATTCTTTTACTAATCATTGATTGAATATCTATGCTAACAGATCTCAATAATAACATATGAAACTGCTCCATAAGTAATAAAATTTATAAACATTATTTCGCAGGAACAGCCCTAACCTACCTGATATCTTTTTATGTAAGCCTCGATATATTTCCTTATTTTATCTCCCTTGTAAACGCCTGCATGTCCTTCGCAGAGCACATCGGCCTTTAAAGCCAGAAGCTTCTCCATTGATTTTCGCCATTGCTTAATATCTGAGCCCCAAGATGGAGAAAACGGACCGTGGATATCCTGGCCGAATAGAATGCGCCCATCAGCCGTATCGATATAAACCGATATGCTTCCGGGTGTATGGCCGGGAGTATGGAGGAAATTGAACTCAATATCTCCAAGCAACAGCCTTTCATGCTCACCCCTGAGGACTATATCGACTTTGACGGGCCTATATTCTACCCCGTACATGCTTGCAGCCGTAAGCTCGTTATTCTCTCCGGCGATTCCTGCCCTATCAAGCTCATGTGCAATGATCTTTGAGCCGTATTTGTTGGCAAAGCCGGAAAGGCCGCCTATATGATCTATATGGCAATGAGTGGCGATAATATGCCAGATTCGCGCTGGCTCTAAACCAGCCGACCTTATGTTCTCCTCAATTCTATTCATTCCATAGCCTACACCTGAATCTATTAGAACCAGGTCGCTGCCTGTATCTACCAGATAAATACAACAATCCTCAGGGCTTGATAATCCAGGCCCGCCCACGGCATATACACTGTTGCATACAACCTTTGATCCATTCATTATTAGACCTCAGATTTATCAGAACAAATTATTAACATAGGTGTTTAATGTTTCAGGCTCTTTTCATCCTTATTTCTGAGGGACCTGAGCCTCCTGATGCTCGCATAATAATCGGCAAATAGAATCAATGATGCAATGGCAACTGCTATGAACACAGTCCTTACGATTTCAGGGGCGTTGCTCTTGTAGTAGCTGACATCAATTACTTCACCGACTGATACATTCCGCCATGTAAGTTCAGTCACATCCTTATCTATCCTGATATTATCAGGATTGGGCAGGGCGATGCCAAAGAACCTGTCACCGGTTGTATAGCCTGGAGGAAGGATAATGCGTACATTTTTGTTCTCTTTAATGGGCAGAGCGAGATTCTGGCCCTGATGAGGCAGAGTATATACTAATTTGCCTGAAACGTGCTGATCGAATATAATGCGATAAATATAATCTCCTCTCCAGAATGTATAGCTCTCTTTTAATCCTATGCTTCTTCCCGTAAAATCCAGCAGAGACATATTGATAGCCTTTTCCGGAAGCGTCAAATTGAGGGCTGAAGCATCGACAGGTTGTGTTACTTCCATCTGGTTCGAAGTCAGGCGATAGGTAGTGCCGTTGAATTCGTCAGCCGATACTATGCTAATGAATATCAGTGTCAATAGCAGTAATGCTCCTGTTCCAAGGAGATATCTTGACATCGCTACATGATGTTATTTTATACTTTATCAATGTACGCCTCTGATAGAAAAGTTAGCTGAAACTCTTTTGTAGATGGCCAAGCTGTATATAAATATCCGAGAGGTTGATATTCTATTTGGCGTAAATAGCATCTGATGGAGAAGAGAGCATTCGTCTGATAAACTATTTTATCTATACGAGCCTAACACGTTTGGATATGGAATCCGAAGAGAGGTACCTTGAGCAGATGGGCGGACGAATGGGGCTTAGCAATGGATCAGTCCTTATCAGGCGACTGACATCTCGCGACTTTGAGGGAGTTCTTGAGATAGATCGGGAGGTATTCGGAGGTTATGATCCATCAATATTCACGGCCTTTTATGAGTATTACGGCAAGACTACGCTTGTGGCTGAGAGCAATGGCCACGTAGTCGGCTTCGTCCTTGGCTTCAAGCATACTCCTCTCGAGGGCAGAGTATTCTGGCTTGCCGTTCGTCCCGGCTTCCAGGGCAGAGGAGTAGGCCGAAGGCTGCTAGCAACTATTCTCAATATATTTCGCCAAATTGGTGCTGCTAGTGCAACGCTGGAGGTCCGGGTCAGCAATAAGAAGGCACAAAGCCTTTACTCTCAGATGGGATTCCGGGTGGCAGGTATTTATCCGAGCTACTACTCCGATGGTGAGACAGCGATAGTAATGAAAAAGATGCTTTGAATTCTTCTAATTGAATCGTTCTTTGTGTCTCAATGCTTTTGCGTCGATATATGATGAACGCTCACCACAAAGGCACAAAGTCGAAAATAATATAATTCAATGGCTGATCCAGCCTTTAGCCCTCGACGCCCTTCGCCGTTATCATGAACTCGGCAATCTCACCTTCGGGCTGAGATCTGTGCTTAACAATTCTTGCGCGTCTTGCGCCGTCTCCAATCTTCTCCAGAGATATTATTGCCTTACACAGATGTTCCATTGATGTTCCTCCAAGCGGCCGTAATGTTCCGGTCTCTATATCGGTGTAAATCTGGTTCGTTATCACCACTGGAATCATATGTTTGCGTGCAATCTCCTGAAGTTCGCTCATCTGGACAGACAGCATCCTTCTGACCGCGCGGTTGTCTTCAGCCTCCAGGAGGATGCGATAGAGCGATGTTGCCGAATCCAGCACAATCAGCCCCAGGTCTCTGCCCGCGACCTTGGAAGCCTCCTTTATGGAGATATGCTGCTGCTCAAGGCTCATAGGTTCGAAGATCATGATTTTGCCGGCTATCTCTCTCGCATTTTCGCCTGCTATCTGGGCAAATCTATCTGGCGAAAATCCTTCGGTATCTATGAAGATAACTCTGAGACCGCGGCTTACAGCCTGGATTGCAAGCTGAATTGCAATATTTGTCTTTCCGGTGCCTGCCTCTCCATAGAGCTGTGTAATAATGCCTGCCTCAAAGCCGCCGCCAAGGAGGCGGTCAAGGCTTTGACAGCCTGAGGGAAGTCGATTTAATATTGTCATGTGAAATGATGTAATAGATGCGCTTGTCATATTAATAATATTACAGTTAATAACATTATCAATAGTGTTTGGCAATAGTATTTGTGAATCTCGTCAGCCATATTTACGATTAGATATGCGAATAGCTGTCGATTCTATCCATAAGTCTCTCCATTGCCTCACGCTCTCTTGGGCCGCCGCAGCGATCTATGATTCTTTTGAACTTCATTATCTCATCATAGTACGAATCCGTTCGCAGGGCCAGATATCTGGTTGCTGCAACAGCTGCCTCTATAACTAAATTTGTGCCGCGGTTGAATGCTCTGAAGTCCTTTCTCAGCATTTCACCCTTCACGAACTCGATATTTGCTATGACTATATCAAGAGGAAATGCGCTGCATCTGAAAAGCGCCCAGGCTTCGGTATCCTTAAGGATTGGCAGATCCTCACGGCGGACGAAGTGGCTCGGTGTCAGATCTTCGAGGGCAGTTTCTGCGAAGAGCCAGGCATCGTGGGTTATATTTGCCACAAACCAGCCGTTTGCCAGAATATTTTCATAAGTATGCGTCCCGGTGAAAAGCCTGATGTAAAGCTTATCTCCGTCTCTAATTATCCCCAGAGGTGCAGCATTGATCCTGCCATCCTTCTCGGTTGTTGCGATGATCTCGTTTATGCCGTCTAAAATTCCAAGCTCATCCAGAGCATCCTTGCCTTGTAGTATCATCAACACTTCAATCCTTTTAGCAGAGCGATAAATAAAGCTGATGCAATCAGATCTGCAGTAGAGCCTGGATTTACGTCCTCGGCGAGCAGTTCAAGGTCCAGCTTCCTGGCACTCTCCAGGGTTGAATCCTTCAGGGCCTGCTTGGCGCTCGATGATACGGCCAAGGCTTTTGACAGCCCGAACTTTGCCTGAACAAGGCTGTCCGGCTTCTCGGCAAGCGCTATCAAGTATGTTCTTACAACGCTCGTGCTGATGCCGAGCTTAGGTACCATCTCTTTAAGCATTTCCGCAAGCCGAAACGATCTCTCATAATCGCTTGACCATTCGCCGGCGATCAGGTCATGGTTTTTTGACAGTAGCATCAGATCTGAAAGTGTCTTTCCCTGCTTCCGCAAGGCTTCAACTGCACTGGAATCCTTGAGGCTGAAATCCTTTACGTCAACAACCCTTGCATCCGCCAGGGCAAATGCCTCGTAAAAGTCCGCTGCATCATCGGATGTAGTTCCTCTCAAAACCTCCGACAGGTTATGCCTGAGATCTCCGGATCTACCCGCAGCAATTGCCAGTGGTATCATTAGAATAAGCGAACCAAAATGGGTATTGCCCTTAATATTCCAGTCCCGCCAGGATTTTACCGCATTGAGGAGAAGCTTTCCAAAGCTGGACTGGCCGCAGGCTGCTTCCCTGAAGATCGGATAGGCAGAAACGGCACTGATGATAAACTGGTGGAAGCCTATATCCGAAAAATCATGGCAGCGGTCTACGTTGCCGGGTTTAGGATCGGATGAAAGCTCAATAAGCATCGCTGCTTGGGCAAGCTGCGCCACTTTATCGGGGCTCATGTTTTAAATAGTGATTCAGCCAGCTTCTTCTTCCATACCATATAATCCTTCTTTGAAAGCCCTATCCGCACGAGCGCCGCATCCCTTAAGCAGCAGGGCTTTGTGATCTTGCAGCACCATACTAGGCTGCCAAAGCAGGTCCCTTCACCGTGCTTAAGCGGAGTCCCTTCTGCAAATGCAAGCTTCCGCTCGATGAATTCCTCAGGCGTCATATGAGCGCGGTTGAGTGCCCCGAGGACTGCACAATGCTTGATAGGCGGACAGCAGAACGCAAGGCCGCGCAGATCTCCTCCGGCACAGATATGCTTTGGAGCGTTATACCAGCCGCTCAGGCCGTCGAACTCTTTCATCGCGCCTGAAAGCCATTCTGTGAAATCGTGATCTGCCCCGCGGAGGGAGACCATATCCGCTCCCATATCCATAAGCTGCTTGGCGCTATCAAAATCGGCAATGTCTCCCAGAGCCATGATTTTAGGCCCATGAACATCCGCAGCCTTCTTTACAGCTTTTGGGCTGGCACCGTTAAGTCCCCTTAGATCAAGATGAATAAGGTCCAGCCCAACGTCACCTAAAGCCTTGATGAGATCATCCGATAGGTTCTCCGGTCTGATTCTTACAGAGAGCGTAGTGCCGCATCTCTTTATGCGAGAAACAAGCTCTGTCAGTCGTACTGTATCCTTTATCTTCGAGAGGTTCAGCTCCAGAAGGCATAGATTCTTGCTCGCGATCCTGGCAGCCTCTACGAGAGGCTCATCCCCTGAGCAGGTGACTGAGATTCCAAGTGCTGATGAGGAATCTACATTTTTTAGTGAGCGATCTATCTCGGATACAGACATTTCATCAAGGTCAAAGCCGTCGAGCATGAGCAGCCCTGCAGATCCATTGGACTGCAGATTGTTGTATGAGGATATGATTGCAATTGGGTTATCAAGATTGAGATATCCGACTTCAAGCATCAAAGCATGAGAGAGTGTGTATGAGAATATCAGCTTTTCGACAGTAATATAAATATATTTTATTACCAATTCTCTTTACAATTCTTCCTCGCTATACTTTATATCTCAGAATACATTAAGAAGGTGCGGTGATAAGATGGTGACATTTAAGGTGGACGCTGAGGTTCAGGGCACAGAGGGACAGGATAAGCGCCCGATAGTGGCCCAGGTTAAAGGAACTGGAAAAGATGGCAGCTTCGGCGTTCAGATATCAGGCATCGGTGCGCCAATAGGAGCTAAAATCTCGGGCGATTCAGCAAGTCCAATAACAATTGCGCCCATCACAATAGTACCTGATATAAGAGCGGCCGCAGAATGCCTGAACATCGCAGATCTTATCGGATCGCTTAAGAAGCTGACAGAGGGCCTCAAAGTTGAGGTCTCAAACTCAGAGAGGCCGATAGCTGTTAGTCTCGGAAAGATCCCTGTCGACCTTACGATCTCAGTGATGTCTCCCGCTCAGGAGCAGGTCTTCAAGGTGGAGATAAAGGGATCTGTAGGTGGAGAATAATAAACAATAATCCCTTTTAGAACCAAAATCTGTTCCAAGAATTTCTGCGGAAAAGCCATCGAAGCTGCTATAGGTTATCGCAAATAAAGCTAATATAGCAGCATAATGGCATGGATATTTGTATCTTAGCCTGCCCGTTATGTTGTGTCTGCTATCAACCCTGAATTATCAATTCCGAACCCAGCTTCCCCTATATTTGTATAAAAGATATACCACTGCCAATATCACTCCTGCTATTATTATCCCATCCAAGATGTGGAACCAGCCCTTAAGCGAGTCCCATCTCGGACCTAAGAGGACGCCCAAATAGCCGAGAGCAAGGCACCATGGCAGAGAGCCCGCAAAGGTATAGAAGACAAACTTATTGAAGTCCATCATTGCGATGCCGGCAGGAAGCGAAATATAAGTTCTAATACCGGGCAGTACGCGGCCTATCAGGACTGCCCTATCGCCGTGTCTATCGAACCATTTATCGGCGGTATCGAGCTCCTTTTTGGAGATGAGGAAGTAACGGCCATAGGCTTCCAGGAACGGTCTGCCGCCCTTAAGGCCGACGTAGTATGCAATAATTGAGCCGAAGAGGTTGCCTAAAGCACCAGCAAGGGTGATGCCCCATAATGTCAGCTTTCCTTCGGATACCACAAAGCCAGCGAAAGGCATAGTCACCTCGCTCGGAAGCGGGATACAGGCGCTTTCCAGAGTCATGGCCAGGAAGATCCCATAATATCCGGTGGCACTTATCAGGCTCACAATCAGGTTGCTTACATACTCGACTATGCTGAACATTTATCCAAAAGAAAGCGCTATCGTATAGAAGCTTTGTCCTTATCTTATATTTGCAGATAGTAGAGATTGTGTCTTTGGAGCATTTCGCCATAGGTTTTTAGATTAATATTAATGCATAGTGCCTTTATCGAGAATGAAATCGCTGGAGCATACAGATTGCAGGATACTATGTCTCCGAGAATATGCATTGTAAAGCAAAAGGAAAACTATTTTTCCCTATGGGCTCAGATTAAGGAGAGGAGGTAGCCTTGTCTATGCAAAAAAATCTGTTCTATGTGATATTGCTTTTAGCATCCTATTTTTTAGTGGCATCTGTAGCTTCAGGAGTCTCGCTCCTGCCAAGCGGCCTTGAGAATCCAATGCCTGTAAGATATCCTGAACTGCTAAGCGCTCCAGCTCCGGCATGGCTTCAAGAGGGCATGCGTGCTACGTACTATTCGATCGTTACCATGTCGGGTACAGAATATGGCAGGGGCATAGATTTTGGGACGGGATCAACGGGCGACGGCTATAATCAGGTGGATGTAGTAGCCTTAGAGGATGGTCTGGCAGCCACCTTGAACCAAGCGCATGTGCCCGGCCCAAATGGCCCATTGCGATCTCAGATGGCAACAGGAACTATATCGCCTGCAGGCTGCGGAGACTTCTGGTGTAGTCCAGACGTGCTGCGCAAAATCCCCGAAAGCTCATCGGATGATCTAGTTGTGCAGAGGCTTCCTGTTACAATTTCCGGGAAGGAATATCAGGCAATAAGATTTGACTTCAGGAATGATAATTTCGAGACAGCCCTTGTTTACGATCAAAAGATGGGACTATTGCTTTATTACACGTTTAATTATCTCTCGTACTCACAGGATCAAAATGAGGTAACAGGCTCAAGCGGCAACTATGGAACATACGAGTTTCGCGATCTGCGCAAAGTAAATATTCCCTGGAAAGACGGCAAGGTCCCTTCATGGCTGGCAGCAGGAGGAACATTGAGCTATCAGGGCCAGAGTGTACTGCAGCTTCTGGGATCAGCGCCTTCAGGCAGTATTGTAAATATATATATCGATGTGCTTTCATCGCATGACAGGTTTGCGGAGATGAGATTAAATGTTAATTCGCAGGACCCCACTGCTCCAAAAAACGTTGGAATAGTGAGCGGTATTGCCCAGCTCATCGGCCACTTCGTTCCGAAGGGGGCAATAGCAGCTCTTCGCCCAGGCGTCATTGATACTGATCCCGACACAGGAATTCAGATCAGCGTTATACAGAATGATGAAAACGGCTTGATCTTCGAGAAGACAAACAATCAGGACTATAGCGGGCAGTTTACTTACGACTCGAACGGTAGACTCGTGAAGACTTATGAAGTATACAATCCCGATGTGATGACATCTACTGGTTTTGGAAGCATGAGAGTCGTGGCGCTGCAGCTGGCTGAATAATCCTTTTTTGTCAATTATAATCAGCCCGCCAATCTCTTGCGGTCAATATGCCCTTTTTTTCTCGTTCTTATATGATTCTATAACTTCCAGTATGCTGTCCCCATACTTTTCAGTTCTCTTTACCCCAAAGCCTTTTATCTGGAGCATATCATCCTTTGTTTTGATCTGCTTCTTTACTATCTGCTTTAGCGTTAGGTTATTCGCTATTATATATGGCTGAAGCTCACTGACCTTGGCATGTGCGTTTCTCCAATTTCTCAGCGCATCGTATAATTCCTGCTCCTCAGGCGATAAAATGATCTCTTCTGCACTCTTTGAAACTACCTTATCGGATACTTCCTCATAGAATATAAGCGTAGACCAAGACATGCCAGTAAAAGAGGCTAATATTCTTTTGGCAACGATTCCTTCCAGAAATTCATTCAAATTTGCTTCATCATTATCATGCCCATCAGCCAACCTGATGTTAAAAACTTTGCACTTCAATCAATTTCCCTCCATAATCGCCGAAAGCAGCATCTTGCTATCGATCACTGAATACTGCTGGCATAAGAAAATATAGATAATGTATGCGAAGCGAAAGTAAATAAAAAGTTTTAATGAGGCAGCAGAACTGTTGCTGCCTGCATTGCCCAGTTAACGAATCCCTGTGGCAGTATGCCCACCCAGAATACAGCGATCAATGTGAGCACGAGCGCTGCCGTGTAGCCCTTTGGCTCAGAGATCTTCGGTCCGACGGGCTCCTTGAGATACATGTAGTTGATGATCCTCAGGTAATAGTATAGCGACAGAGCGCTGTTGAGGATTGCGAGCGCTGCCAGCCAGACAAGCCCTGCATAGATGGCAGAGCTGAAGAGCACGAACTTGCCGATGTATCCTGCAGTCGGCGGAATTCCTGCCAGCGCGAACATGAAGACCATCATACAGAATGCTGTAATGGGCGCTCTTTTGCCGAGTCCCGCATAGTTCGAGATGTCATCAGGATCGCTATTACCCGAAACCATTGAGGCAACCTGAGCTGTTCCTATGAAGGCACCTGTCTTCATCAGGGCATGTGCCAGTATCAGGAGAAGTCCGCCTGCAATGCCTATCTGTGCAATGCTCTGACCGTTGGGAAGGTTGGGCGCAGCTCCGACTACTACCAGGGCTATGGCGATATAGCCGGCCTGTGCGATTGATGAGTAGGCCAGTATCCTGCGCACATTGTTCTGCCAGCATGCTGCGAGGTTGCCCAGGGTCATGGTTATCGCTGCAAGGATTGCGAATGCAAGATACCACTGCATATGCACCGCCACCAGAGCCACTATTATCACCCTGAAGGCTGCGGCAAATGCCATCTTCTTGGAGCCTGCTGCCAGTAGAGCTGAGACCAGCGGCGGAGCGCCCTCGTAGGTATCTGGAGCCCACATATGGAATGGCACAAGCGCCATCTCGAAGGCGAATCCCGTGATAACGAAGATCAGAGCCAGCAGAATTGCGGGCGAGAACTGGGTCAGAGCTACTGTGGCAATGGCTGCTATCTTCGTCGTCCCTGCCATTCCGTAAAGCAGGGAGAATCCGAACAGCATGAAGGCTGAAGCCACAGACCCGAAGATGAAGAACTTCATTGCTGCTTCGAGGTTCTTCTTGGATTTATCGAACGCTGCAAGTGAGTAGGTCGAGAGGCCCGCGAGCTCGAATCCGACGAACAGAGTTATGAGATCCACTGAGCTCGAGACAACCATCATTCCGACTGTCGCCATCAGCAGCAGCGCGTAGAACTCATCGCCGCCGGGCGCGTTAATGTACTTGGATAGCGATGCTATTACCACCAGCAGCGATACTACCAGGAACACGGCCTTGAAGAACTGCGATATCCCGTCGACTGAGATCGTGTCGAAGAAGAACATGGCCGGCTTTGAGATCATAATATTACTCGATACCAGGCCAAGAGCAGCTATGAGGCCAAGAAGGCTCAGGTATCCTGTGATCTTCCCACCCTTCTTCATGAGGGCGCCTATCAGCACTACCAGCACTGCCAGGATAGTCAAAAGCGCCTCTGGAAATAGAGGCGCGTAGTGTGCGATATCGACCATTTATACCACCCCCATCTGGGCGAGAGTCATGACCGGCTGCGGAGAAATGAGCTGGTTTGCAGCCACTCCCATGATGTTCATTATCAGGCTTGGGAACACTCCGAATATGACCGCAAGCAGCACTATCATTGCCATTGAGAACAGTTCATAGGAATGAGGATCGTGCAGCTCGACGTACTTCTTCAGTATCGGTCCAAAGAGCACCCTCTGAGTCGCCCATAAGTGGTAGGCTCCTGTTGTCGCTACGCTCAGGAATATCACGATCATCGTATAGGTCGGGAGCGTTGCATATGACCCTGCAAGCACTGTGAACTCTGCAATGAAACCGCTCATTCCCGGCAGGCCGAGCGATGCGAGGAATGCAGCGAGCATTAAAGCTGCAAACTTGGGCATCCTATCCGCCAGGCCGCCGAGATCGCCTATAATCCTCGTTCCCACGACGTGCTGTATTGTCCCTGCAGACATGAATAAGGCGCATGTTATGATTCCGTGAGAGAACTGCTGGAACATTGCGCCCTGAATCGAGAGCCAGGTGAAGGCCACGGCCCCTAATGTTACAAAGCCCATGTGGCTGACTGATGAATAGGCCACAAGCTTCTTGATATCCTTTTGGGCGAGGGCAAGGAATGCTCCATAGACGATGCTGAGCACTGCGATTATCGCAATTATCGTCACAAAGATCTTGTCAACGTTCGGCAAGATCGGAAGTATTACCCTGAAGATGCCGTATCCACCCATCTTAAGCAGCAGGGCAGCCAGCACGACTGATCCCGCTGTAGGCGCCTCTACGTGTGCATCAGGCAGCCATGTATGGAACGGGAATGCAGGCATCTTGACAAGGAATCCGAACAGCAGGCCGGCAAAGATTATGTTCAGCAGACCGGTTGGGAAGATTGTCTTGTCGGCAGTTGCCTTAAGCAGCGTCAGCATATCGAATGTGTGGGAGCCGTCGGGCAGCCTGTATGTGAAGTATAGGCCGAATATAGCCAGGAGCATCACAAGGCTTGCCACGTGGGTGTATATGAAGAACTTAATTGCTGCATAATCCTTTCTCGGTCCTCCCCAAACCCCAATCAGGAAGAACATTGGTATCAGCACTATCTCCCAGAAGATGTAGAACAGGAAGAAGTCGAGTGCTGTGAAGACTCCCATTACTCCTACCTCGTTCAGGAGAAGCAGGGCAAAGAACTGGTTGGGCCTTGTATTCTCGCCCCACGCATAGATTATCACCAATACTGATACTATCGCTGATAAGATCACCAGCGGCAGGCCGATTCCATCTACGCCGACTGTATACTTGACTCCTATCGATGGCACCCAGTTATAGCTCTCGACGAACTGCATCTTTGATGATGTTTTGTCGAACTCCATGTACATCTGCAGCGCCAGCACTAGCGGTATTAGAGATGCTATTAGGGCTACAATCCTCGCCTGTGCCCTGGTCCTTGTCAAAAATACTATGGCTGCACCAATGAGCGGGATGAGGATCATCAATGATATTGCATTCGAGATCATACGCGCACCCCCACAGCCAGCTCAATTACGACCACAAGTATCACTATTCCTAGAACTAAGGCTGTAATGTAGTTCTGAACGACTCCTGTCTGAACTTTTCTCACATTCCCTGCAAACCCTAGCACCCATCCACTCAACCAGTTGAGCCATCCGTCTACAAGCTTGATATCGATCATGTTGCAGATCAGCGCAGTTCCATAGACGATTGTCTCAGCGAACCATTGTGTGAATATCTCATGCTGGTAGTATCCCTTCAGGAGCAACCTGCGTAATGGATCTTTCTCGCCGGTCACCTGGTCGGGATCAAATCTCTTGATCTTATCCCAGTAGAACAGTCCTGCAAGGAGAATGCCGCCTAAAGCTATAATGATTGGCAATATCTGGATGTACCAGGGTTCGGCAGGTTCTTCCGCTTTTTCTACTGGTTTGCCGTCTTGTTCAGTTGGCTCCGAAGCATATGGCTCTGTCTCTGGCGCGCCTGTCGGTACGACCTCTTCTTCGAAGTGGCCTCCTATTCCCGCAAGCTCATTGAAGTTCACATTGTAATGCTCGAAGTTTGTATCTAGATAGTGGTAGAATCCTCCCTGGGCTACCAGGCCGAAGCCGAATGCAAAGACGGCCAAAATTACGAGCGGCCCGAGCATGACCCACGGCGACTCATGCTTATGATAATCGCTTCTCTCCTTTCCTGTGAATACAGAGAACCACATTCTGAATGTGTATATTGCTGTCAGTGTGGCGGCTGCTATCAGGAACAGGTAAGGCAGGTAATTTATCATTACGCCGTACTCATAGGCTGTTACTATTATCTCGTCTTTTGAGAAGAATCCCGTAAAGAGCGGGAATCCAGCCAGGGATAAGGAGCCTACGAGCATTGTGTAGGCTGTCCACTTCATGTACTTGGATACGCCTCCCATCTCACGCAGATCGTTTGTATTCACTGCGTGGATCACTGAGCCTGCACAGAGGAAGAGCAGCGCTTTGAAGAACGAGTGGCCGATGAGGTGGAATATTGAAACTCCCACAGCGGTAGCGCCAACTGCTGCTCCAACGCCGAGTCCAGCCATCATGAATCCGAGCTGTGACACTGTCGAGAATGCCAGGACTCTCTTGATATCGAATGCTGTGAGGCCCATAGTGGCTGCAAACAGCGCTGTGAATGCGCCAACCGCTGCAACTGCCGTAAGCCCATGGGGCGCTGCATAGAACAGCGGGAACATTCTGGCGACCAGATAGACACCTGCAGTAACCATCGTCGCTGCGTGGATCATGGCAGAGACAGTTGTGGGTCCTTCCATGGCATCGGGCAGCCAGACGTGCAGCGGGAACTGACCTGACTTGCCTACAGCACCGCCGAGAATGCCCAGTGCGATAAGTGTCAGCTGATCAGGCGGGATCTGGGCGATATGAGCGTATATTACGGGGAACTGAAGCAGGAACTCCCCTGGCTTCAACGGTATGTTCAGAGCTGCCAGATTATTGTACAGTAGCACAATCCCTGCCAGGAACAGAACATCTCCCACCCTCGTTGTCAGGAATGCCTTCTTTGCTGCAGCGGCAGCAGATGGCTTTCTGTACCAGAATCCGATAAGCAAGTATGAGCATAACCCTACAAGCTCCCAGAATATGAAGAGCTGCAGAATATTATCGGAGTAGATCAGCCCAAGCATTGCGGCTGTGAAAAGGCCGGCTTCTGCGAAGTATCTGGCCGATCCGGGATCGCCATTCATGTAGCCCAGCGCATAGGTGTGGATCAATGTAACCACGAAGGTTACCATCAGAAGCATCACGAGTGCCAGGGGATCTATCAGGATTCCCACATTGAATGTGGCGAACCAGGGTATCGATTGGTGAATGATCTCATTCTTAGGGAATATTTCAGAGGTTATCCCTAGTGATAGTATCAGCCCCGCAAATGTCGCCAGAACTGTGATGATCCCTCCACCCCTGGGCAGATGCCATCCGACGAATATGCATAGCACGAAGGCGAGAACTGGCAGTGCTACTATTAAATAGGCATAATCGGAGTACAACATCACCACCTCAGTGCGTTTATGTTATCAAGGTCAATGGTTCCATACAGCCTGTACAGCGATATCAGTATAGCGAATCCTACGCCTGCTTCAGCTGCAGCCAGTGCTATAGAGAACAGGGCAAAGACCTGGCCGTTCACATTCGGCTGGTAAGCCGAGAAGGCAACCAGATTTATGTTGGCGCTGTTGAGCAGAAGCTCAATACACATCATCAGCTTGACACCGTTTCGCTGCGTTACGAGCCCGTATAAGCCGATGGTGAACATTATAGATGAAAGCAATAGGAAAAGCTCCAGCGGAATCATTGTTTTACTTCCCTCCTTATCATCGTCCTCATCCCCTCCTCAGGCAGCCTCTCTTCTTGCGACATAAACTGCTCCTACCAGGGCTGCTGTCAGCACCAAGGCAAGTATCTCAAATGGGAAGACGTATGTGGTAAATATCTCCATACCGACATCGCCTATCCTGCTTTCAGGCAATCTCTCGCCCGGATTCTGGACAAAGGGAAGCTGCTGCGCCTCGCCAGTAGATTTCCAGGGCGTGACTGAGAGAGACGCAAAGAGCACAGCCAGGAAAGCTAGGGCCAAAATAACAACCTTATATTTCACCATGGGATTCCTCCATGATCGTCTTTCTCGTGAGCATCACTGCGAATAGTATCAAGACTCCGACTGCTCCGATATAGACCAGCACTTGGGCAACTCCAAGGAAGGTGGCATTCAGGAATATGTAAATCGCAGCCACACACGCAAATGTTCCCAGAAGATAAAGGGCGCTGTGGACTATATTCCTCGAGTAGACTGTAAGCGCTGATAGCAATACAACTAATGCTGCCAGAATTAAATAGGCGATAAGCTCTACTGCGAATCCTATATCAAATGCCAGGAGTCTATCCATGATCGTTCTGGACCAGGGCGATAGGGCTATAACCAGTACAACACCGCCGAATATTATGAAGATCGCTGCAAACAGCACGATCACTTCAAAGATGGACCGGATGACATTGGGGTTTTCCTTTCCTTCGGCCATCAGGATGCACCTCCTTCCTTAGGAGCTTCTGTCTTATTTTCGGCAGCCTTAGGGACAGCCACTTCGGCTTTGGCAGCCTCTTTCTTCCTGGCAGCTACCTTGGCGGCAGCGGCGGCCTTTCCAGCTCCTTCAGCGGGAGCGGCATTTTTGGCAGCACCTGCTCCTTCGGCGCCCTCTTTGGGAGCAGCCTTCTTCTTCGCTGCGGCAGCGGCAGCCTTCTCAGCTGCGACCCTCTTTGCCTCGGCCTCAAGTTCGGCTACTTCTTTGGCAGAGAACTTCTTCACTGCCAGATCTCCCGGGCCCTTTACGATGTCCTTTCTTTCCCAGCCTGCCATGGTCACTTTCTTGCCCATCTTCAGGCATTCAACAGGACACTCATCAACACACAGGCCGCAGAACATGCACCGCCCATAATCGATCTGAGGCATCTGCAGCTTCTTATTTTTCATTGGATTTCCGAACTTATAGGGAACCATCTCGATACAAGAGTTAGGACAAATTCTGGCACAGGATGCGCACCCAATACATTTGGTGGCATCCAGCTCATGAATACCGCGCTCGGCAGCGGGCAGCTCCATCATCACCTCGGGATAAAGCCTGGTGAATTCTTTCCCGCGAGTGGCGGTCTTCAAAGGCCAGCTGAAGTTTTTGATCATCTTTCTCTTCAACATCTTAATGCCACCTCATGCGAAGTAAGATCCTATCAATACCGCCCATCCCAGGTTCACAAGAGAGAGCGGAAGCATCCATTTCCATCCAAGATCAGTCACCTGGTCGATTCTGAGCCTGAATAGAGAGCTTCTGACCCAGATGAAGAACCACATGACTATTATTATCTTCATGAACATCCAGATCAGCGGAGAGATAATATCCAGAACTGGGACCGGTATGATTGGTCCCTGCCAGCCGCCCAAGAACAGCACTGACAGAAGTATGGACCCCAAGAGGAAGTTATTGTACTCCTGGAAGTACAGCAGACCAAATCGAATTCCGCTATATTCAGTATTGTAACCGGATATGATCTCCTCTTCTGCCTCGCTCTGGTCGAAGGGGATTCTTCCAAGATCAGTTATTAGAGCGATAAGAAATACTATGAATCCCAGAGGCTGAGCGAAGGCATACCAGAGAGTCTGGTTCTGTACTATCTCAACCAAGTTCAGGCTATGGGCCATTATGGCTACTGAGATCACGCAGATGCCCATTGGCACCTCGTAGGCGATCATCCTGGCAATGCCCCTAAAGGCACCCAGCATTGAATACTTGTTGTTTGAGCTGTAGCCTGCCATGAAGACTGCTATAGACATCAGGCTTAGGGCCGCCTCTACATATAGGGCGCTGATGTCCATGTTGGCAACGACCAGTGGGTAATCCTTGCCGTTAATATGTAAGGCTCCGAAGGGAATGGCGGCCGCCACAAGCATGGTGGCTATCGAGGCAACAATTGGCGCCCAGACATAGACTGCTTTATCCGCTCCTTGAGGGATTATATCCTCTTTTGTGAAGAACTTGATTGCATCGGCGCCAAGCTGAAGTATGCCCCACCTTCCGCCTACACGGTTCGGGCCATACCTGGCAGCGAAATCTCCAAGAACTTTTCGCTCGCCCCAGATTAACAGCATAGCGCCGACGTTCACCACTCCTGAGATTATCGCAGCACCGATTATGCCTATGATCAGGGCGAAGAGTGCTGGCTGCTCTGCCGCAAATTGAGTAATGCTATCTATTATTCCGTCCAAATCCTCTCCCTCCTATCTATCAGCCTCGGATGGACAGCCGTCCATGCTGCCTGCAATGGCAACCACATCTGCTATGTAGACGCCCTCTAGTAGCGGAGGCAGAGTCTGGAAGGTAGCATAGAATGGTCCTCTTACCTTCACTCTGTAGGGCTTGTCGCCGCCATCGCTGACCACGTACATTCCCATCTCGCCTCTTGGGTCCTCGACCCTGTAGTAGGCCTCGCCAGCAGGGATCTTCTTTGGAACCTTGGTCTCAGACCTGATCGGTCCTTCAGGAATCCTGTCCAGGCATTGCTCGATGATATGGATGCTCTCTAGAATCTCTCTCAGCCTGACATCGATCCTGTCATGGCAGTCTCCATTTGTTCCCGTTATTACTTTAAAGTCCAGTTCGGGATAGACCAGTATCGGGTCTTCCTTTCGTATATCATATGCAACGCCGGTAGCTCTCAGCGGCGGTCCTGATAGGCCAATCTTTTTAGCATTATCGGGCCTGATTGCGCCCACATTATCCATTCTCATGTGGTATATCGGATCCTGCTTGAAGAGCTCCAGGAACTTGTTCGTCTCGGACTCCATGTACTTCATAGTCTCTCTACACTTCTCGCTGAATCCCTCTGGCAGGTCGTTTCTGACGCCTCCGAAGCGCACGAATGTATGGGTAAGCCTGGCTCCCGTAACGCTCTCAATGAGTGAGATGATGCTCTCCCTATCGATAATCATATATTGCCAGGGTGCATAACCGACTCCTGCAATAAGAGTCAGGAATTCGCCTGTGCCTATCAGATGGCTCTGGATCCTTGAAAGCTCTTCCAGAATGACGCGAATGTACTGGGCTCTTAATGGAATATCGATTCCAAGGATCTTTTCTACAGCTCCACAGTAGCATTCGTTATTTGTAAGCGAAGCCACATAGCACATTCTGTCAGTATACGTTATGCCCTGCAGCCACGTTCTGTTCTCCATGATCTTCTCAATGCCCTTGTGGATATAGCCCAGATCAAGGTAGGCCTTCTTTACACGCTCGCCTTCGACAAGCACATCCAGCAGGAAGGGACCCGGCACCATTGCATGCTGTGGCCCCATATGCATGATCATTTCAGAATCCGATTTGATATCCATCTCCTCTCGCTCTCTGAGGGATGGATATTTCGGCCTCTCCTTCGGAACAGTTCCGGCTTCAATCTCCGCTGGCGTTGGCGGGAAGTAGTACTTTGTATATCCATCGGCGGTGAGCCTTTCAACGGCTCTCTGGCCTGTTGTCAGGTCAGGATAGCCCTTGAAATCCTTTCTCCAGGGCCAGGAGCCCACAAGCTCATCTGGTAGCAGCAAGGGATAAAGTCCGGGATGTCCCTCAAAGTTGATGCCGAACATCTCCCATGTCTCACGCTCATACCAGTTGGCATTCCAGTAAAGGCCTGTGAGGGATTTGACTGATGGATTCTCACGCGGCGTCCTTACCTTGAGCATGGCTACAACCTGATGAGCGCCGTGGCTGGCCATAATATGAACAACTTCCATTTCGTTCTTGGCAATCCAGTCCAGGCCTCCTGTACCGGAGTAATGGTCGAAGTTCAGCTGATCGCTCATGTATTTGCATACATCCAAAATCTTATTCGGATCAATTGTGGCCCAAAGCCTGCGGTCCGATTCCACACGGGATTCAAGGACTGCTCCAGGAATGGCGGATTGGACCGAGCTCAGAACCTCACTAGCAGTAGTCAAGAAAAGATTCCTCCTTTAGTAGTAACCTCGCTTGTCCTTCCGCTGCTTGATCTTCTCCTGGAGATTGATTAAGCCCTCTAGGAACTGCTCTGGCCGAGGCGGGCATCCAGGGATGAAGACATCTATCGGGAAGTAATCGGCAGTATTCTGAATGATATTATAGGAATCATAGAACGGACCGCCGGATATAGCACATTCGCCAATGGCTACAACCCACTTGGGCTCAGGCATCTGTTCCCAGAGGCTTTTGAAGACCGGCAGGTACTTTCTGGTAATGTAGCCTGAGATGATCATGACATCTGTCTGGCGTGGTGTATTTCTGGGAATGCATCCAAATCTGTCGCTGTCATATGGTGCAGCTCCAAAGACGAACATTTCCACACCGCAGCATCCCATAGGCTGCATCAAGAAGTATACTGAGTTCTTTCTGCCCCAATTGAAGATATTTTTTATGGGCCCCATCTCTATGATCTGGTGGATCTTCTCAGTAGTTGTAAACCAGACATCGGCCACAGGTTGGCCGAAGATCGTCCATTTCTCAAGCTCCTCATCAATAGCCGCAGGCACGGGTATTACATCGCTTATACCCAACGCAAAGCCTCCTTCTTGATAGCATATATTAATCCAATTATCAGCACTATAACGAACAGAATCATCTCGAATACTGCGATGTTCATGGTTCCAATAACAGCCATCTGCTTCATGAGAGCATTAGCATAAACATAAATCCAAGGGTATAAGAAAAGAACCTCAACATCGAATATCACAAAGACGATTGCGAATAGATAATATTGCACGCTGTACTGGACCCTGGCGTCGCGGACGGGGATCAGACCGCCCTCATATGTTGATACTTTGCGACGGCTTGGCCTCAGCGGCGATATAATCTTAACGGCAGCCAAAGCGCCTATCGGCACGATAGCTCCCATTATTATAAACACAATAAGTGGTATATAATTAACCACTGCCATCGGTTCGCCAGCCATTGTTTCTCCTCCGTAAAAGCTAAACATAAGGTCTGGTATAAAAGGTTTATGAGAAATTATTTCGCGTTGCAAGGATTAAATCATAAATTTTTTAAAAAGATGGGGGACAATTTGTCATCATTAAGGTGATCAGATGGAAGTTGTGCATCAAATAGAGATAGAGCCAGGGATGAGCGTCGAGGCACTCATCACCGCGATGGAGCACTGCGGCTTTGGGGCAAGGAGGCTTTCCGAAGCCGCTCGCATTTATGAGCAGATGCTCTCAGGAGACTATATGAAGTTCCTGACGCTCTCAGGCGCAATGGTGCCTGCTGGCATGAGAAACATTGTCTCGGGTCTAATAAGAAAGGGCTATGTGAATGTTCTTGTGACAACAGGCGCGAATCTTGTTCACGATATAATCGACTCATTCGGCATACATTGCATGGGAACGCCTGAGTCTGATGATGCGAGCCTCAGGGAGGCTGGCATAAGCCGGATATATGATGTCTATCTCCGTGATGAGGATTTCGTCAGGTTCGAGGAGCTGATGCAGAGGATATTGCCGGATGTTGAAGAGACTCTGTCTGGGACAGAATTTCTTAAAATCCTCGGATCCAGGATAACAGATAGCAAGTCCATACTGCGGTCAGCGTATGACTGTAACGTGCCTGTATTCTGTCCTGCCTTATCCGATTCCATGATCGGTCTTCAGGCATGGCTGCATAGTCAGACAAAGCGACTCTCTGTCGACGCCTTTTCAGACATAAAGCAGATCGTTGATATCTGCTATGATTCGGCAGATGCAGGGATAGTTATCATAGGCGGCGGAGTACCTAAGAACTTTGCCCTGCAATCGATGCTCATCACGCCGAACAGCTTCAAGCTTGCAATCCAGCTGACTACCGATACCCCTGAGAACGGCGGGCTTTCCGGCGCTACGCTATCAGAAGCAATCTCCTGGGGCAAGGTCTCCGTCGATGCAAGATATGTGACTGTTTATGGAGATGCGACCATAACATTTCCTCTGATGGTTGCGGCGGCGCTCAGCAGGCTAGAGCGATGAAAATGGAAAGATTGCTGAATGCCAACGGCTACTTTGAAGGAAACGATTGTCCTTCTGCCTTTCATGTGTTGTTTCTTTATTATTCCTTGATAATTCCAAATCCCGGTCAGCAGATTGGATTATGCATCTGTATAGAAATCCATTATGAATGGATTAAGTATTTATATTTATTTAATGTATTACAACTGAAAAGATCAATTAGTTGGTTATGAGGGGATATTATGATGACAATTTCGAAGATCCCTGGGGGATCCTTATTTAATGCAATATCAATAGAAGTTCTCTTGGCGCTGGTTTTGCTGGCGATGCTGGTAACCATGGATATTGGTGTAGGAGCCTCCGCCTCAAAGGAATCTACTGTTCCATGCACGACCTGCAGGATGAACGTGGAGGACGCCTGCGAGCCTTTCGCTGCCAACGACTCGGCAGCCTTTGAGGAGGCAATGGCGCGCGTCCTCAGCATAACCCCTGAAGGTTCGCCTTATGCCTCGAACTTCAGCAACCTCTCGTGGAGCCAGGCTTTCAGGGAAGCCAACCTGAAGATGAAGGAGCAGTACGCCTTTACCGATTGGAGGGAGGTCGACTGGGATGGGCTATACTCGACCTTCGCCCCTGCCATCGATGAGGCTGAAAGGAAAGGCGACAAGGCCCAGTACTACAGGACCCTCAAGAGATACGTCGGCTCTATACATGATGGCCACGTAAATGTCAAGGGGCCCAACTACGGTAGCCTCAGGGCAGATATCGGAGGAGGCTATGGCTTTGCAGTATGCAGGCTCTCATCCGGGAAGATCGCTGTCTGCTATGTGGCCAAGGGAAGCCAGGCTCAGATGGCTGGTATCTCTCCTGGGGATCGTCTCCTGGAGTGGAACGGGATGCCCGCAGAAGAGGCCCTCAATGAAACCTCCTACATCTGGTCACCCTTTATGCCCTCGACCCAGGAAGGCATCATCCTTCAGAAGGCCAGGTTCATGACCAGGTCCACTGAGGGGAATGAGGCTACGGCCAAAGTTCAGGGAAAGGATGGAGAGATCAGGGATGTTAAACTGAAGGCTTATTATGACAGCTATGAAACCTTGACGAAATCGACCTACTTCCTAGGCAAGGCTTTCAATGATACTGCTTTAACAGAAAACTCGATGGCAGTCCTCGAGTCCCTCCCCGAGGGAGGAGTCGTCTACTCCATACTGCCCGAAGGATACGGATATGTCTTCGCTTACATAGAGATGCCCCAGGGATATGGCCTCTTCAGAGATGCCATAGAGAGCTTCGTCCGGGCTGATGTGCCCGGGGTGATCGTGGACCTGAGGTTCAATGACGGCGGAGACGACAGCATAGCTGCATGCATGTCGAGCTTCTTCTTGAAGGATAAATCCTTGTTCGAGCGCGTCAGCAACTACAACGCCAACACCGGCAAGCTTGATACCATCGCGTCGATATGGTCCAAGCCCCAGAACCTGATTTACTCAGGGCCCGTGGCAGTCCTCGTCAGCCCCTACACCATAAGCACGGGGGAGGGTCTTCCAATGATGATCAAAAGAAAGCCTCTAGGAAAGGTGATCTCCTTCTACGGCACCGCTGGGGCTTTCGGCATTGAGATCGGATCCATATCCATGCCCCTAGGCATAACTCTGAGGTACCCCACGGGCAGGTCCCTGGATGCCGAAGGAAGGATACAGATCGATAGCAACTCATCCCTCGTTGGTGGAGTGCCCCCGGATATCCGGATACCTATAACTGAAGATGTTATCACCAGGTTTACTGAGGGTAAGGATGTACAGTTAGAGGCGGCTATGCAATGGCTGAAAGAACAGAGGGGCAAGGAATAAAGCCCCTGAAAGTTTTTCTAGGATTACTCATGATGTTGGGAGGGATATGATAAGATTAATTGATAATAAAGTGAATTGATATACAGAAAATAGCGAGGTAGTTCTCTTGGAGATCGTTGTTGGCATCAGCGGAGCATCGGGTGTAGTCTATGGCATAAGACTATTGCAGGTCTTGCAGGGCTGCGTAACTCACCTTATCCTGAGCGACTCTGCGCGAAAGATAATAGAAATAGAGACCGACCTAACGCCGGAGGATATCGAAGATCTGGCGGACCATGTATATGCGTCTGATGATTTCACAGCCCCTATAGCCAGCGGCTCTCACCACGTCGATGCCATGGTCGTGGTTCCTTGCAGCATGGGAACCCTCTCAGGGATCGCGTCCGGCAGCTCTAATACTCTTATCACCAGGGCAGCAGATGTCTGCCTTAAAGAGAAGAGACGGCTAATACTCATCCCAAGAGAAACGCCTTTGAGCTTGGTCCAATTAAAGAATATGGTCTCTGTTTCAGAGGCTGGTGCGATAGTTCTGCCGGCTTGCCCTGCTTTCTATTCGAGGCCCGGTACTATAGGCGATATGGTAGATGTCCTCGTTGGCCGTGTGCTTGATCTCTTAGGCCTCGAAAACAACCTTTACGGGAGATGGAGAGGAAACGCTTATAATGGAGAGGATCAGACGGGGTCGCGGTGATTTAAATGAAGTGCGCACTGTGCGGTGTAGACAAGGAGACTGTGCCGGTGAAGCTCAATTTGGCGACGATCCATGGCACAAAGGATGAAAATTTCCCCATATGCAAAGAATGCCTTGACCTCGCCCATCAAGCATATCTCGATAAGGACTTCTTGGCTGTCAAGGCCGGGACAGGCGCAGCTCCACATGGCGGGGCACATGAGGCTCATGGCGGGCATCATTAAACATTCAATCTTTTCTTCAATCATCGGATAATCCTGCCTGGATGCGATACAAGAAATAGTGGTCAAGCTCAGAGTGCCTTGACCTTCGTTCTATCTATACGCCGTTGTATATGCTTCCCGGATTGTTGCCTCCTGCTATCCAGGCGTTATAGCCGTTCATCCTCAATACTGTCATCGCTGAAGCTGCATCAATGCCGTTATCACCGATGATAACTATTGGTTTATTTGTAGGCAGCTCGCCAAATCTGTTAACTAGTGTCGTCAGAGGAATGAATGTTGCTCCGGATATGCGGTTTGGCCGGTTCCAGGCATTTTGGCCGACATAAACTACATACAGGTTGCCATTATTTTGCGAGTTAAATCTATTGATATCGCTTAAGGGCATTATGTAACTTCGCATTGTCGGATAGTTAGTAAAGAATTGTCCGGCTCTGGCACCCATTAGTGTCCTCTCCTCTGAGGTGAGCGGCGTAGTTCCAGTCGTGTTCGAATAATTCTCCAGGCTCCAAGTAACGGTCTGGTTTGCATTCTGGCCTATATTTTGGTTGACTCCCGTGCCGTTGGCATACTGGCCGGCACTCTGCGTTATTCCCTGATTAACTGAGCCGTTGCCCATAGAACCGAAGACGCTCTGGTTTGCGTTCTGACCTATGCTCTGGCTACTGTCGGTACTGCCAACTGTGCCCGTATTATTGCTTGTACCTGGAACATTGCCTGCAGTAACAGTGCTCGTAGTACCTGTAGTGCCTATAGTACCATTAGTGCCAGCATTGCCCGACTGTCCGTAAGCAGCTTGATTGGCGGTCTGCCCTATATTCTGGTTAATAGCATTATTGTTTCCAGCTGCTTGCGCACTTTGACTTGCGGTCTGCATTATGCTCTGGCTATTCTGTCCTGTGGCGTTTCCGTTAGCAGCTAAGGCAGGTATCGCCATAGCCGCAATCAATACCAATATTAAGATGGCTGTCCTTTTCATTGTAAACCCTCGACAGTTATTATCCTTTAAGATATAAAATTTTTTCTAAATTATAGTTAATGTCTATATATCAAGCAATATGTCTCAGAGCAATCTTATACTGCCAAAAGTATAATGCAAATAGATAGAAAGGATTTTAGAGATGTATTAAGAATAATCTCAAATCTGTGCAGATCTTTCAATTAAGGTAGGAATGGCTAAGCAGATCAACGATATATTGTACAAAGCTTAAAATTATAGAAGATAATATAATGCACCATCTTATGAGATCGTCTTTAGATAGCGTTCAGGTCAAGGCCCTCTTTACATCCTGCCCGGGTCAATATGATGTTTTGATAGGGCTCTATAAGCTGACGCTTAAGGATTGGGATGAGATCGAGTACATCCTCGATGGGAGGCCGCATATCGGGCAGAAGGGTTGGCGCACGATCTACGACCTGTTCCTTGAATTCGATGAGAAGCACCATGCAAGCGAGGATATATTCCCGGGCGGCATGTGGCTCGGCCAGGGATTCAAAGAGGATGAGAGTTTAGGCGATTGGGAGGTTGATACCTCCGAAATGAAGATCGTTCTAAGATCTGCGTGACGAGAGATCTATTAGCTCCATTATCATCTAACCATTAGGTCTGCTCAGCACTCAAGCCGCATCGGCTAAAGAGCTCGATTATACGGGTTACAATAGTAATCGAACATAACCGAACCTACGAATGTCGTTCTCAGCGCAGGATATATTAATTACTCTGACTTGCAGAATTCGGGATTAAGGTGGCTGAAAGACATGGCTGTATCTGTGGTCAGAGTAGTATTGTTATGTGCATTCTTATTCATCGGGATGGTCTTAGGAGGAGTTCTCTTGCAGCCCAAGGCTTCTGTAGATGTCTGGAACATCAAGGAAAGCGATTTTCCAAGCAACGGCAGCAGCGAAGATAAGCTGAGCTTTCTTCTGAACTATGCGATTTTGGCTCCCTCCAGCCTTAATGCTCAACCCTGGAAGTTCAACGTTTCAGGGGATGAGATCAGGCTTTTTGCCGATAAGACGAGATGGCTTGCAGTGTCTGATACAGATCAGCGGGAGCTTTATATCAGCCAAGGCACCGCTCTGGAGAATTTGCTTGTGGCCGCAGACTATTTCGGCTATGGTTATAATGTCACATACCTTTCCGGCAATGGGTCTCTTGTGGCAATTATCAAATTGACTTCAGACAACGGGCATTCACAAGATCCGAAGCTCTTCAAGGCAATCCTAGCCCATGACACCAATCAAAATCCTCATGATACCAGGAAAATTCCGGAAAGCGCTCTGAGAGCGCTACAGAATATCAGCGACGGTAAAGATGTTAAGCTGGTCCTGGCCTCCGATGCAAATACTAGAAATGAATTCTGCAATCTTACAGTAAGTGCAGATCAGAAACTGTATTTAGATCCAAATTACAAGAGCGAGCTGGGACACTCGCTCGGTGAGGGAATGATGGGGCCTACGGGGATCCAGGCAGTACTTGCACAGCTAAGGATATTATTCCTTGATATAAGCGCTGATCAGATTAGAAAAGATGCCGATCTAGTAAATAGCACGCCGGTTCTGGGTTTCATAAGCTCTAATGGAAACGATAGAATCTCTCAACTCAAGGCGGGACAGCTCTTAGAAAGAGTTTGGCTTGAGTCCACATCTATGGGCATTAATCTCCAGCCTATGAGCCAGGCATTGGAGGTGCCGAGTACGAAGGCGAAGCTGGCTAAGATGTTGCCTCCAGATTCCGGGAATCCTCAACAGGTCTTCATGCTTGGATATGCCTCATCTGTTGGGGATTTCCTGCCTAGGATACCTCTGTGGGATTCAATTGTTCCAATGAACTGGTCTCAGAAGTGACCGCCTTTAATACGGAGTATTGCCGAAATACTAGCTATGTAAATCCTACAGATAATACTTTTATAGTGAATATCATCATTTCTTAAAGTAAGAAGTGATGTGGATTGAAAATGAATAAAAATATGGAAATGGGAAGATCAAGTTTTATCTTAATATCGGTTTTGATGGCTTTGCTCTTTTGTGCCATCTCCGCCTCAGGCCAGGCGGTACCAAAAGGCGATGAGTCACTCGCAGAATCCGAGGCCGATATGCTCTTTATGCTACTTCAGATCCAGGCGGATGTACAGGGGAACTTGGATAATTTAGACTCCGATGTGGCAAACGCATCTCAAACTCTCTCAGCAACGGGTCTGGAGGGAAATGCAACTCGCGAAGTCCTGCGCAAGCTGTTAGATACAAACTCAAATCTGGTTGAAGCAGTTACGTTCAGCAAGGAGGGGAAGATAATTGCAGCAGAATGCAAAGGATGCGAGGGTGGCGAGGGCGCTAACATAAGCAGCCAAGAACACATAGCATATGTATTGAAGAATAAAAAGCCCGCATTCAGCAAAGAGTTCTTCCTGGTGGAAGGATACAATGGCACAGCTCTCGCATATCCTGTCTTCTCGCCGCAAGGTGAATTCCTGGGAGGCATAAGTACAATCATTGAGCCGGATAAGTTGCTGAATGCCCTAGTAGCGCCCCAGCTTCACTTTAACGTCTCCAGCCGAAGCAACATTACCGATTACAGCTTCTGGATGCTGACTTTAGATGGCATAGTCGCCTATGATAGGGATGAAAGCCAAATAGGGAAGAACCTATTCGAAGACCCTCTTTACAAGCCATTCCCCAGCCTCCTGGAGTTAGGAAGGAAGATAGTTGCTGAGAGATCGGGACATGGGAACTATAGCTTCCAGGTCACTGAAAGCAATAAGCAGGTAGTAACCAAAGATACATACTGGACAACGGCTAGTCTTCACAGTAGAGAGTGGAGGCTCATCGTCACCAAGATAATGCAATGAGGGCTTCTGTAGCTTCTGTATTATTTTCTGCAGAAAGCCATTCCCCCTCCTAATTTATCTTATCTTTAGTTCCATATAGGCAGATTCAAATATGTTTTATATAGATCCAGTGCATCCTCATCCTATGGGTATATATCGTGAGCTTACATAGCGGTGGCATTTTATTATATAGGTTCAGAGGCGATGAACTTCAGGTCTTGCTCGTTCACCCGGGAGGGCCATTTTGGAAGAGAAAGGATGAAGGAGCTTGGTCGATACCCAAAGGGCTGTTTGAAGAGGATGAGAGTCCGCTTGATGCTGCCAAAAGAGAATTCAAAGAGGAGACCGGCTTTGAAGCTGAGGGCAATTTCATTGATCTCGGATCACTCCGGCAATCCAGTAAAAAGATAGTGCATATCTGGGCACTCGAAAGCGATGTAGATGAAACGAGGATCGTCAGCAATAACTTTGAGCTTGAATGGCCGAAAAATTCAGGGCATATAAAAGAATTCCCTGAAATAGATAAAGCAGGCTGGTTCAGCATAGAACAGGCCAAGAAAAAGATGCAGAAAGGCCAGCTTGGCTTTATCGATAGACTTATATCGAAATTATAGCCTGCCCATTTATTTTCACAACTTGCCTTTGCTCACTCCATACCCTGATTATTTTCCCTTGATCTCCCCGCCGATCGAGAACGCATTTCCGAGCGATTTCCCTATGCCATTGTATTTGCGGCCCTCTGGAGAGAATATGATGGGCATCACCTTTTCTATATCCGGAACTCCATCGCTGCCCAAAACGGTCTCCTCGGCCTTGACGTCCATGACTTCGCCTATGAACTCTGTATGAAGTCCAATCTCAATATGGCGAAGCAATTTGCACTCAAGGATCAGAGGGAACTCTTTGATGTAAGGAGCATCCACAAGATCGCTCTTGACGGGGTTAAGGCCTGTTGTCTTAAACTTATCCATATCTCGTCCGGATACTATGCCGAAGTAATCTGCCTCCTTTACATAGCTCTCTGATGGTATGCTCACTGTGAAGGCTTTGCGCTCCAGAATATTTCCATAGGTATAGGTCGCCTTTCTAATGGAAACGTAGATGCATGGTGGGACAGAGCAGCATATTCCAGCCCAGGCTGCAGTCATGACATTTGGCTTTCCATTTTTATCGTATGTTCCGACGACGAAGACGGGCGTAGGATAGACTATCGTTTTTGCTCCCAGGGATTTTTTCATGAGTACCATCTCACTATCATTCTCACTATCATGGGTGAGTCATTTCCATAAATTTGTGGCGATCCTTTCATCTCCTCAGAGTTTCTGAAATCTTTGTGCAAAATCCAAAGCTTTTTCGTCTGGAATAACGTATAGTGTTATTGGTATTTGGTTATCTGAGCATGATCCAGGAGAAGTACGCCAATGGGAGAAATACAACCAAGTGAAGATACATCCAGCCACTGGTTTAAGCTTGGCAATGCACTGGCCAATGGAGGCCAGTATGAAGAAGCGGTTAAGGCATTGGATAAGGCTATCGAACTTAATCCAAATGATTCGGAGATCTGGAATAACAGGGGAATCATCCTTTTTATGCTGAAAAAGAATAAGGAGGCTATCTCATCTTTTGAGAAGTCCACCTCGCTGGACCCAAGGAATGCGGAGGCCTGGTACAACCGTGGCATTGTGTTCTGCAGCCTGGAGCAGTACGAGGATGCTGTAGACTCACTGGATAAGGCTCTGGAGATTGATCCACAGAGCCCAATCGTCTGGCACAACAAAGGAGTTGCCCTCAAGCACCTTGGCAGGGATAATGAGGCCAGGTTTGCTTTTGCATGTGCGGGCAGGCTGGGGATGTGTTAGGGCTAAAGCTTATTGAGTTGATTTAATCTTTCACAATCTAGGATGACTTAACTCATAAAAAGAGAAAGAAGCCGATCTCACCAGGCCAAAGCCATCGATACATTGATCGGCTTCTCGGTATCCTACGCTGTCGATCCGAAGAATTTTTGCATCATAGGGTACATCTCTTGGATCTGCTCGCTGGCTATCTGCTCATAGAGCCTGTAGACTATGCTCACTGCCAGCAGTAGCCCTGTTCCTCCGGCACTTCCCAGCGTTCCAAGGAGGCTCGCGATCAGTGTCAATAGACCTATGATGATTCCGCCAATGACAGTGACCTTGGGAATGTATCTCTCCATCAGCCTCTCGATGCTTGCCGGATTTCTTCTGTAGCCCGGCACCTGCAGCCCTGAATTATGGATCTTCTCTGCAACGCTCTTTGCGCCCATTCCAGTTGTTTCGATCCAGAATATGGCGAAGATTATGCCTCCAATGATCAGGAATGCCGAATCCGTGAGCACATGTAGGACTATCTGCCATCCTGCAAGCGGTGCAAAGCCGAGCTCAACCATTCCAGCAGTGCTTTGGGCCGCCAGGCTCGGTATCCAGTCGCTCGGTCCGTGGATCGGAGACAGGTAATACATAAGCCCCGATATGGGCTGCGGCGATGAAGCGCTTATGGCTGCTCCTGTAGAAGTCGTATACCGTGCAGTTGAGATAAAGCTGCCCAGTATGCTGCTATAGCCTGTATAGACTGTTGTAACTCCGTTGCCCGTTACTGAGGCTGTTGTTATAGTGCCTATTTTGGCGGCAAGCAGTGCGCCGATCAGCTCTATGTTGGCCTGTATGGCCCTTACAAGGATCATCGGAAGAACGCTTGCGTACACGAGCTTCACGGGGAACCTTCCGCGCGCGCCACGCACACGGCTGTGGGCGAGTGGGATCTCTATCCTCGTGGACTCGACCAGCACTACTAACAGTATTATTATTATCGTCGAGATGAGCGCCAGAATTCCGCCTGTGACGAATATGTAATTCAGGCCTTGTGGAGTAAATACCTGATTGACGCTCAGCAGGCCTAAGCGGAAGATATCGAACCACTTGGGGATTATGCCTACGGGCAGACCTGCATCACCGGGAGCCCAGTTAATCAAACCTGTGACGAGCTGCTGGCTGATGCCTGCTACTATGAAAAGCCCGACGCCTGAGCCGACGCCCCACTTGGATACGACCTCGTCCATGAACAGGATGAGTACGCCGCCGACGAATACCTGCAGGAATATTATCAGGGAAATCACGCCAGGAGATACTCCTAATGAAGCAGCCAGATTGGCATCGGGCAGCAGGTATCCGCCCAAAACCTGAGGCAGAGCCTCAACTGCAACCATCACGAAGACTAACGCCTTCTGGGTGCCCTGAAATACTGCCTGATCCCTGGGGTCGCTTAGATTTAGCTTTATTATTTCAGCGCCGACAAGCAGCTGTAGTACGATTGATGCTGTAACTATAGGACCTATTCCGAGGAGCATCATAGATCCGAAGGACCCTGCGAAGAATGCCCTATAGGCGCTGAAGAGATCTATAGAGCTTTTCGATAGCCCGAAGAGAGGTACATTTCCGAGCGCGAAGTAGAGCAGCAGTATCCCGAGTGTCCAGGTAAGCTTTCTCTTAAAATGGACATGCCCTGTTGGGCGCTCCACTGCCGGGAGCCTGCGCACAAAGGGCTCTATCGCATAAAAGAAGCTATGCTGGTTCATGCTACTACTGCCTGACCACCAGCAGCCTCTATCTTGTCCTTAGCCGATGCTGAGAAACTGGCAGCGCTGACTGTGAGCTTCTTTGTAACTCGTCCGCGGCCAAGCACCTTCATATTGCCCAGATCGACTTTTCCGTCCGTTGGCGCCATCTGATCCAGAGCATCCACATTGATGACATCGACCTTCTCGCAGACGGGCTGTCGGGTGAACCCGTGCTTTCCCATCTGTGTGCCGAGTAGTATTGAGCGCATGAAGTGGTGCTTGCACTTGCCCACATCTCCACGGCCGCCTCTGTTTCCGCCTCCTCGTGCGTTCTTATGCTTTCCGTGGTAGGTCCTTTGTCCTCTCTTTTCTTTAGTCTTTGGTCTAACCATTTATGTTACCTCATCTTAACGATAAGATCCGCTATGTCCTCGCGTAAGCCCAGATCTCCGCCCTGCTGTGCGGTCTTCTTGGTGCTCTTCAGACCTTTTCTGGCCGGGTGTAAGCGGAAGACCGGCTTAATCCCCAGCTCCTTAAGGCTGGCTGCACCTGAATTTATGGCCTCCGCAAGATCCTTTACCGATCCATAGCCCTTCTCTTTCAGGAACTGCTCAGTCAGGCGTCTATTTCCGCTAAGCCTTCCACGCTTCGTGAGAAGCATTGCAAGGGTATCCTCGTCGATCTTGCCCCAGGCCACATAGTCCTTCACCTTCTGTATCATGCCGCGGTAATGAGGATCTTCTTTCACCACGACGCAGTGATTGATCCTGCTGATACGCAGCATATCCAGGGTATCCCTTATCTCCGGCCTGGTATTTACCTCGCCTCTGAGCCTCACTATGGCAAACATGGTCAGGCCCTCACTGTTATGGTATTAAGCAACGCATTGTAGGTAGCTTTGGCAAAGTTGAGCGTAGTCCTTGTTGAGCCTTCAGTCCTCGTCCACACATCCCGGATACCGGCCATATCCATGACCTTCTTGGCTGTATCGCCTGCGGCGATGCCAAGCCCACGTGGCGCCGGCAGAAGGTAAATTCTGACGGACCCAGCCTCACCCATGACCTCGTAGGGCACTGTATGGGCCTGACCGCAACCGCACTCCCATGAGCCGCATCCTCGCTTTATCTTGAGCAGATTCAGCTTGGCATTATCTACGCCCTTCTTGATGGCTGCTCCGACCTGGACGTCCTTGCCCTCGCCAAGCCCAATGTAGCCGTCTTTATTGCCTACAATCACTGTGGTTCTGAACTTGACCCTTCTTCCTGAGTCGGTCATTCTTTGGACCATGTTGATATCCAGAACCTCATCCTCTAGTCCCGGAACGAGCACATCGATAAGCCCTGATTCCTTCACAGGCAACCCTGATTTCAGTGCCTCATCAAAGGTTGTCACCTGGCCGTCAAATACGAGCTTGCCAAGTCTAGTCTTGGGGACCCATTCCTCTTGGTAATAATCGCGCTTCTGCTTATTATCTCTCTGTCGTTTCTGAACCATGGCCTCACCCCAATATTTTCTCCCTGGCGGCCTCGAATTGGGCCACGATGTCCTTCTCCGTATACTCCTTTATATGCTCTCCTCGGATCCTTTCATCATCCGGGAATATCTCCGGGTTATGAGGCATATCTACCCCGGCATCCACTACGCCCTTGATGGCTGCATAGATCCTTCCTCCCTTTGTGGATGAGTGAAGGCCGATGTCGGCCACACCGATGTTCTGTCCCAAGGCCAGCATCTTCTTTCCAAAGAGTAGGCCAGTGAGGTATGCCGCCGGCAGGTTGCCTGTTGCAAAGGTATATCCGAACTCTTTTAGCTCCCTGGAGTTTACAGTCAGAAGTGTCTTATCGCCCAAAGCCTCAGCAATTACAAGCTGGATCATTGTATTGGCGTTGCTTTTCCTGACCACTACTCTAGGTTTCTTTGATAGTATAAGTTTGTATCTTACGTGATAGTTGGTTCTGCCCTCTCTCCGCCTTCTGAAGGGCACCTTATATCTAGGTCCTGTTGCCAAATTACTCACCTCTGGCTAGACCTTTAGTCTTGATATAGGCATTGAGGTGCGCCGTGCTTCTGTATTCTCCGCCCTTGGACTTTCGATAAAGCAGCCTGTAGGTATGCCTATCGATCTGGCCGTTTTCGCGAAGCTCGGCGAGCACCTTTCGCAAAGCCCGGATTTTAGCCATCCACTGCTCTTTTCTCGGAGCACGTGCTCCTTTGGCTCCCTTCCTGTGGCCGTATCCTTTTCTGTGGCCGTAGGCGCGTGCTTCTGCACGCGCTCTGAAGCGTGCGCGGCTGTTGCCCTTCTTTGGCTTGGACTTTATGTTTCCGGCTTCAATCTGGGAGCGGATGTCCTCTCTAGTAATTGCATCGGCTATATCGTTTTCTACCTCTGAATCGGGATTGATCCAGACGCGGCTTTCGCCCACGTTCAGCTCAGATGCTGCGAGCCTTCGCTGTGTACTGAAGTCTGCCATCTCAGGCACCTTCCTTGAGATTCAAGATTTTCAGGCCCATCTCGGCAGCCTTAGCCTGTATTTCCAGGCGCTTCTTCATTCCAACTGTCGAGGATATGCGAACGGCATAGCCCTGGGCATCATCCAGATCTTTGATATTGCTTACCAATATCTCTCTGTACCCGGAGGGATGGAAACCCCTGACAGATTTCGGGCTTCCGTATCCAGGGCGGACGAGCCTGCCCTTGGCAGAAATCCCCGATCTAAGTTTGTTGTGCAGGCCTACCGGCTTACGCCAGCTTATCGGAAGCCTCTTCTTCTTATGTGAATCATGACGGTTGAACTCAGGCTTCTTCGCCTTCTGTCTGGCCCTGATCCTCAGCAAATTCTCTGCCACTGATATCACCTTTACCTCTTCTCCACCAGGTATATGCCGTCTTGGAATACCCGGATATCGAACCCACGCACTCTCGTCGCCTGCTCAATATTCGCCATGGTCTGGCCGACATTCTCTTTATTGATTCCAGTTACCACTAGCTCATCCTTATTGATCTCGACCTTGACTCCGTCCATGATCTTTGCAAATCGAGCATTTCTCTCGCCAAGGAAGTTGTTTATAACAACCTCTCCAGGATTCGCTTTGATCTGTACTGGGAAGTGCGAATAGACGGCTTTCATCCTGTACTCATAACCCTTTGTGACGCCTATAATCATATTCCTGATATGGGCCTCAAGGGTTCCGACCATCGCCCTCTGCTGCTTCCTATCAAGCCTGGAATTCACAATTACGCTCGAATCTTGCTTCATTAAATCTATAAACGGGTAATAGAGCTTTTTAGAGACCTGTCCCTTTGGACCCTTCACAGTCACATTATAGCCATCAATGACGATATCCACGCCTTCAGGGATCTCTATCTCTCGCGCTATCTCTTTAACCATGAGACCACCTTAATACACGTAGGCCAGCAGGTGCCCGCCCAGTGATTGAGACCTGGCATCGGTATGGGCCATGACGCCCTTGTTGGTGCTCAGTATCAGCAGGCCGAAGTTTCTGGCCGGAAGATATCGCTTCTCCCATTTCTCTAGCTCAGTCACCTTGGTGGCAAACCTGGGCTTTATGACGCCGCATCGGTTGATCCTGCCAAGTAGCTTTACCTTGAACATCCCTGACTTTCCATCATCTATGAATTCGAACTCGCCGATATATCCTCTGTCGGCTATCACTTTCAGAGTTCTGCCAACCAGCTTTGAGGCCGGGTGAATAATACATTCGGGCTTGCCTACGCTCTCTGCATTCTTTATCACAGACATAGCATCGGCCAGCGGATCCAATAACAATTTGATCACCTACGAATATTTCTCGAAGCCCATCTCGGGGGCGACCTCTCTGAAGCACTGCCTGCAGAGGTATATTCCGTACTTTCTGACGAGTCCGTTTCTACGGCCACAGCGTTTGCAAGCGTTTGCGCCCCTTCCGAAGCTCTTCTTGCCTTTCTTCATCTAGCTCGCCTCCAAGATCTCTACGCCGAACTTCTTCGAAACATACTCCATTGTCTCGGTCTTGTTGAGCCTTTGCCTGATCGGGAGCTTCTTCTGGGCGACGCGTCTTCTGGCAATCCTATAACCTGCCCTCTTCATGGCAACCGATACATCCATTCCAAAGATGCCTATCTCAGGATCATACCTCATCCCCGGGAAATCCGTATGCTCTTCTATTCCAAAAGAGAAGTTTCCCTGCTCGTCGAACTGGCCCTTTTTCAAGGAGCTTCCTGTGGCCTTCAGAGCAACAGATAGGAAATCCTCTGCCGCTTTTCCGCGAAGCGTGAGCTTTGCTCCTATTGGCTCTTTCTTCTTTATCCCGAAGTTGGGAAGGGTCTTTTTGGCGATAGCTCGAACGGGCGTCTGATGGGTTATCTGCTTGAGAATAGTCTCAGCATTGATGAGCCTCTGGCCGCTTTCTCCAACGCCCACATGGACTACTACCTTGTCTATGCGTGGCTCAAGCATTACATTCATCTAACCGCCCCCAGCTTTATCATTGGCTCATCCCTGCCGACCATATAGACATAATCGATAATCGTCTCGAACTCCTTCTCGCCGTCCCCTGCTATTACGATTCTATTGGGCTGGGAGCTCTTCATGACTATGATGTCCTTGATCTTTCCGATCTGGCCTGTATGCTTTCCGCCGATAACTATTGCAGTATTCCCGGCCTTAAACTCGATTCTGTCCTCGATCTTCTTCTCGGGGACTGATAGAATCAATGAATCGCTTGCCTTGAACTCGCCATCGGCCAGCTTATTCGATCCGTCGGATAGATTTAGCTGCAGCTTGTTGCCCTTCAGTATGGTCTTATTCGTGATCTTGACCAGCTTCCTGGCATCGCCTTGCTCGATTGGGCTTAGGTAGAACATGCCCCGGGTATCCTTCAATACTCTATACTGCTGGTTCAGCAGTGGAACTGATATGATATCGAATATGCCGATGGGCAGCTTATAGTCCTTCTTTACCTTTCCATCCACCAGCACCTTACCCTCGTAGAGCATCCTCTTGGCCTCGCGTGCATTATCTGCAAGCTTGAGCATATCCCTGATAACAGTCAGGAGGGGAAGGCTATCCTCGGCCGCATGCGGGCCTGGGCTGCTTTTTGCTACCCATGTATGGACTTTTCTCCGTATCGGCCAGCTTCTTGGAACGGTCACTCTCTTCTGATGCCTGCTCACTTACGATCGCCTCGCAAAGATCTTCTCCCGCTCTTCATCCTCCATCTCCAGCTTCGTTATCACTACATTGGAGGGGTGGATGGGCCTTGGGACTTCTGTGCCGTCTGCACGGAAGTTGCTCACTCCGTGAACCTTGATGGTGCACTTCTTCAGGTTCACTTCCTCTACTTCGCCCTCGGTGCCCGCGTTATCTCCGCGTAGCACCTTTACTGTATCGCCTTTGCGCACCTGCGCATTTCTTTTCTTGAGCTCCTCGCGTAAATCCTTGCTCAGGGGAGCGCGCATATACTTCTGCCTCAGGTGCAGGGGCGCATTGTATCGCTCTTTGCGCTGTTTGCGTGGCTGTTTACTATTCATAATGATCATCACACTATCATGGATGCAGCAGATGCTATCTTGCCGTAGCGTTCAGCCACCTCGCGAGCCACAGGTCCCTTGACCTCGGAGCCTTTGGGTACGCCGTCATCATCTACGATAACTGCGGCGTTGTCCTCAAAGCTCACCCTCAGGCCGTCAGGTCTCCTGAACTCCTTCTTCTGGCGGATGATCACTGCCTTGAACATCTGCTTGCGCATCTCTGGGGTTCCCTTCTTCACAGATACTACTACCATATCTCCGATTCCCGCACAGGGCATCCGGTTTTTTGCGCCGCGGTATTTTGTCACCGCTATGACGAATAGCGTTCGCGCACCTGTATTGTCAACACAATCCAGGTATGCGCCAGTGTTGATCGCCCTTGGAATCTTGGCCTTATTTCCTCTCATCTCAGCACCTCAACCACAACATATGCTTTGGTCTTGCTGAGAGGCCTGCACTCCGCTATTTTGACCGAATCTCCTGCTTTCGCATCTATGCATGGCGGATTGTGTGCGTGAATCTTTGACCTTCTCTTCTCAAACCGCTCAAACTTTGTTGCTCTCTTCTCGAACTCGCGTACTACTACCACGGTGCTCTCCATCTTATCGCTGACCACTTTGCAATCGAAGACCTGGCCGCGGACAGGGAGGCGCCCGTGGAAGGGACAGTTCGGATCGTTGCAGCCCTTCTCCGGCGCTTTCACGTCCAGTCCGATATCCCTCATAACTTCCACCTCATTCTCTGAATTCTCTTGTTTATTCTGTTCTCGGGCTGTGAGATCAAGATAGAGCCCGTAATCTTCAGCCTCTGCCCTTCGGGCAGGTCGAAGATCAGGCTCGAGTTCATCTTAGGGATGCGCTTGATTCCTTGCTTCGTCTCCAAAAGGAACGTGTTCCTGGTCTCATCTACAATACGGCCGGAGAGGCCAGCCTGGCCCGGGTCTGAGCTATCTGCGATAGTAACCCTGAGGCCGATCAGCTCATGCCTTGCTATATTCTCCGGACGTATGCTCACTTTTTGCGCTCCCGCTGGATTGTTTTAATCCTGGCGATCGTCCTTCGGATATCCTTAATCCGCCCTGGCTTCTCGGGTGCGCCTCCTGCTACAACTATGCCTCTCTCTCGAACAAGATCGCTCTCCAGCTTGCGGAGCTCTTCGGCAATCTCCTCCTCGCTCATATTCCTGATTTCATCTATCCTGAATATCGCCATTTAAGATCACTCCGCGGGTTTGCTCTCTTTCGTCTCTTCGGAGGCTTCGGAAGGCTTTGCTTCTTCAGCTTTCAGAGGCTCCTCAACAGGTGTGCTCTGCGCACCGGCAGCTGGTTCTGCTTCTAAAAGCTGGTCCAGCTCGCTCTTCTTTTCGGGCTTGGCTTCAGCAGGTGCTGGCGCAGTCTCAGGTACTGTTTCTACTGGTGCTGGAGCTGCAGCCCCTGCTGGTTTCTCCGCTGGTTCAGCGGGCGCCTGGGGCGGTGTGATCTGGAACTGATCCGGCGGCCTTGTATCAGGGGGTATAATCCTGACCTGGCATCCGATCACACCCAGCTTCTTGATAGCAATTGAATAGCCCTTGTCCACAATATCATCAGCCGGCTTTCCCGAGTGCTTGATGTATCCTGCGATGAACTTCTCAGAGCGCGATCTGGGGCCTGTCAGCTTGCCGCTTATTATTATCTCGCAGCCTCGGGCTCCCGAATCCATAACTCTGCGCAGCATCGACTGTCCTGCTTTTCGGAAGTACCAGCCGCGCTCGAGGGAGCTTGCGAGCCTGTTGGCGACGACCTGGCCGTTCAGATCTCCCTTGCCGACATCCTGTACATCTATCTGGGGATTATCAAGGTGGAATTTGCGATCGAGGTCCCGGGTTATCTTTCTGATGAGCTTTCCGCCCTTTCCGATGACCATTCCGGGTTTCTCTGCATAGACGGTTATTTGCGTGCCCATGGGAGTTCTGTTCATCACCATGCCGCCATATCCTGCCCTCTCAAGTTCCTCTGCAAGGTATTCGTGGACAAGGGCCTTGGTGATTCCTTCCTGCACGAACTTTTTCTCGACGGCCATTAGCTCTTCACCTCTGTCAGGATCATTTCCACCGAAACCGTTTCGGTATTCTTTGGTGTGGCACGTCCCATTGCCCTTGGCATCCATCCTCTGATCGTCCTGCCTTTCAAAGAGCCTGCATGGTAAATCCAGAGGTTCTCTGATTCAAGCCCCTTGTATTCTGCATTTGCCATGGCATTCTTGAGAACCTCGAGAACGGCCTTGGCAGATTTCTGCGGATAGCGGCCTGCATCGGCTCCAACTAGACCGTGCCTATGGGCAACGTTTCTCCGATATCGCCTGAAGGGAACAGCCCTCTTCAAGGCGATCACATCTTCCAGAAAGGTCTGGGCATTCTTGACGCGCATGCCTCTCAGGCTTCTGCAGATCTCGCGGGTTGCTTTGGGTGAGATGTGAAGCTCCATACCCATTGCCCTCGAAGAGCGTCCTGCAGGCGTAAGCGAATAGTTTAGTCTTCCCACTTTCACACCTCACTTCAGCGGCACATACTTGCTCGATTTGGTCGCGCCAACACCGGCAGCGCCATGCTGGACTCTGCCTCTTGTTAGCGCAAACTCGCCGAGGTAATGCCCTATCATCTCGGGGATTACCTCGACCTTCTCGAAGGCCTTGCCGTTGTGTACCTCAACGCTTTTTCCAACCATCTCCGGGAGCACTATCATGTCCCTGAGATGTGTTCTGACAGACTCCTTCCTTCGTGTATCCGTCAGGAGCTTCTTGTGATCCTTGGACAGTCCCCTTTTTATCGTTCTGCGCTGCCGTGCCGGAAGCAGCTCGGCAAGCTCCTCTATGCTCAGTTTTGAGAGGTCGGCTGCCTTCCGTCCTCTGTATAAGAACTCTTCCTTCCTCTTAGGAAGCTTGGATCCTGATTTCTTAGCCAAACTTATCACCTAGCGCTTACCGGTTCTCCTCGCAGCTATCGATCCCACTTTTCGCCCAGGAGGCGTATTTCTGCCGACTGTCTTTGGTCTGCCTGGGTGCTGACGGCCGCCGCCACCGAATGGATGGTCTATGGCGTTCATTGCAACACCACGAACTATCGGCCATTTCTTAGCCTTGGATTGGAATTTGAAGAAGCTCTTTCCTGCCTTGACCAGGGGCTTATCGAGCCTTCCGCCGCCGGATACAACGCCTATCGTCGCCAGGCATTTCGGATTGAGCCATTTCATCTCACCGCTTGGGAGCTGAACGACTGTGGCTCCGACATCATGGGCAACCAAAATAGCACATACGCCGGATGACCTGGCAAACTGGCCACCATGTCCTGGCTGCGATTCGACATTACAAATTGGCAAACCCTCAGGAATCTCAGCCAGAGGAAGCGTGTTTCCCGGCTCGATAGGTGCGGATATTCCGCATGCTATCTCCTGGCCGACGTACATGCCTTCTGGAACGAGGATATACCTATCTTCACCGTTATCCAGGGAAACAAGCGCAACTGGCGCGGTTCTGGCCGGGTCACGTACTATCTCCTGAACTATGCCCTTGATAACCTGTTTTTCATCTACCTTGATATGAACGATGTCAGCTCTATACCTGTGAGAGGGCGCCCTGTACGTGGGCGTTCCTTTTCCTCTATTTTGAGATATGATTCTCTTTCCCATAAGTCCCCACCTACAGTAGTCCTAATCTTGTCGCAAGCTCGTTCGCACTGCCCTCTTTGACCAGTTTGACGACAGCTTTCTTATCGCCGCGGGAGGTGATCATTGTCCTGACAGAGGCGACCTGAATATCATAAAGCTCTTCGAGGGCCTTCTTGATCTCCGGCTTTGTGGCGTTCATATCCACCAGGAACTCCAGAGTGTTGTCGGAGTCGATCATGCCGGTGACCTTCTCAGTGATATAAGGACTTTTAATAATCATTGATTTATCTCCTGGCTCTGTTCGTTCAACCTCTGTAAGGATCCTTCCGTCCATACTGTGAGCCTGCCGGCCTTCGTTCCAGGAGCGAGCAGCTCTGCATTCAGCTTCTCTACAGTGATGAAGTCTACGCCGGGGAGGTTTCTTGCCGCCTTTCCAAGTCCCTGATCCTGGGCTGCGACTATGAGAAGGCTCTTTCTGTTCTTGTATTTCCTTCCTCTCATCTTTCCACGGCCTGCTCGTATGTTTCTGCCGATCTTGGCCCTTTCGACATCGCTCCAGAGTCCCGCAGCAATAAGGAACTTCCTGACATCAGCAGTCTTTGTGAGGGCCTCGATATCGTTCTGGGCGACTACTGGCAGATCACGCTCGAAGGCGTGTCCCCTCGCGGAGACTATTTCCTTGGATGCCGTTGCCGCTATCGCAGAGCGGATAGCTTTGCGCCTCTCTTTTATGTTGATCTTCTCCGACCTGTCCGCGTTCGGCTGGGGCGCATGCGATCTTCTTCCGCCCTTTGCCTGGGGTATACCTGCAGCCCTTCTTCCATTCACAACCCTCGGAACTCTCGAGACGCCGTGTCCAGGCCCCCAAGAGCGGGCTGAGGTGTTCATTCCGGCATAGAAGTGAGGACCGTAGGGCTGGAGCCGATTGGCCTGAGCAGAGAGAACGGCCCTTTTGATCAGGTCGGGTCTGAACTCCTCGTCAAATGTTGATGGAAGGTCGACTTCGCCGACTTTATTTCCTGATAAATCGATAACGTTTGCCTTCATCTCAATCCCTGCTTAGACTCCTTACTTACGTAGAGGAACTGCGGTGCTTTCACAAAGCTTCCTCCAGGCCTGATTGCATTTCTCATCCTGACAAGCCTCTTTGCGGGTCCCGGCAGGCTTCCCTTTATCAAAACATATTGATTTCTTACAACGCCATATCCTGGGAATCCGCCTGCAGGTGTAATCTCTTCGCCGTCTGCCCCAATTGCCATCAGGCGCTTGTTGAACTCGGTTCTCTGGTGGTAGCCCACCTGACCGAGCTGCGGAACTCTCCAGCTTATATGCGATGGGTGCCAGGGTCCAAGGTTGCCTACATGTCGCTTCTTTCCTGTTCTGGTGTGCTTTCTCTTCGCAATTGCAATTCCCCAGCGCTTGACTGGCCCTTGCGTACCCTTGCCCTTTGTAACTGCTGTGACGTCCAGCATATCCCCTGCTTGAAATACGCTTGTGATAGGAATCTGCTGGCCGAGAATGCTCTCTGCGAACTGAATACGCTCTGAGGCGCTTATGCCTGTTATGGGCATTTCCATAAGCTCAGGCACCTTCTTTGGAATTCCTGTTACGAGAACCGGGTTGGTATGCGCCAGGACCCTTACATCGGCGATGCCGTCGCCAAGTGCCTGTAGATCCCCAATGGGGCTTCCATGAGTCTTTTTGGGAACCGTGAGAGCACGAACCAGATCTGTGCTCAGATTCTCAGCCCATGATTCGCCTGCAGGCCGGAGCCCGCCGTTATAATTTTCATAAACGCGTACCGCCAGAATATTCATGGGCGGCACCTCAAGAACAGTCACAGGAACGCTGATTTCCATGCCCTCTGTGAGACTTCTGGGTCTGTCGTCGACCATCAAGACATGAGTCATGCCGGCCTTGTAGCCGGCAAAGCCTGCGACTTTGGATTTATCTCCTTCAGACCAGCATCTTACTCTGGGGACCTCGCTCTTCGCCCTTTTCCTCGGGCTGAAGGCAAGCGAACCTCGTCTAGGTCGGTGTATATGTGCCATTTAGTCCTCCACACGCACCAGGTTGAGCAAAGCTAATGTAGCGAAGACTGCCTCTTCGAGCCTGACTGTCTCAGTTCCCTGACGCGGAATGGTGTTAATCATGCAATACCTATCCATTGCAGCTTTACTCAAGAACGCATCAACGCCTCGTGCAGGGGAGCCGAATACCACTGCAAGATCACGCTTCTGGCCTATCTCTACACCGATCTTGTGCAGGATCTCCTGGGTGAGGAGCCGTCCCTTTCTGGAGGTGAGCAGCACTAATGCGGCCCTTGATTCGAGGTAGTCCTCTAAGCTCGACACTGCCTCGGTTTCATACCCCCAGTACAGAGGTATATCCTTCAGATCCACAGGCTCAGCGGCGAGCGGTTTTTGCGAAAAGATCCTGATGTTCAGGCGCTGCCCCACTTTGTATTCATTTTTGGTTCTCAGGGGAATTGGGCGATCGACACCGATTTCCACCCATACGCCGCTATCAGATCCGACGCTTTCGACAACTGCTCCGACTCTATACTCGCCGACTTTGAGCGCTGACGTCTTTGAGTCAACGGGATGATGAGGCGTTCTGAGCGGCGGCAGTATTCCAACATGCTTCAACTCCTCTCTTCTGGGAATGAGGAGCTTTCGCAGGTACTGCGGTGTATCCATATATTGCAGCACCATCTTGATGAACCTGGAGTCATCGAATTCGGGATCCTTGTAGATGATGATCCTGTTCATGCGGAAGACTGCGGCTGCCCTTGCGATCAGGCCAACCTTGAATGTGCGTATGCGCATGTCCCGCGTCTCCATAGTCAAGGATGACGGGATAAGGAGGGCCCTTTCGCCACGACCTGTCATCAGATGTCCAATTTGAAAGGAAATTGCCTATATAAAAAGGTTTGGAACGCATCTTTCAGTTCTCAATCGGGATTTCATTGAATTGGTTCAAATGTCCTCGGATCAAGAGATATCTTATTCTGGCAATAGCTGCAGATAGTCTCAAGGTATGAGCCCTTTCTCAAAGCTTCATCTACATCCTCTTGCGGCGTAAGATACTGAGTCATCTCTTCACAACACTTGGGGCAGGAGACCTTCAGCCACTGCAGCCTGCTCAGGTCTCTTATTGTCTTTATCAGAAGACCGATGGCATCCTTATAATCGCTCGGGGTGAAGCCGATAGGTTTTAAGTGCTCTATCAGAAATGGGAGCTCTATATTCTTCTCAAGCAGCGGGATGATCAAAAGATCTATCCCTTTGGCAACGCCGATCTCCTGGTTGACAGTAGCGGATCTGTAGCCTTCTTCGGTCAGCAGCGGAACAAGACATTCGGAGTTGCGTATGCCGAACGAGGTGCGCTCTGCATGGGATATGCCCTGACAGATGTTATGCATGTTTACATAGCTCTCCAGGCCGACCCTCCAGAGGGCCTGCGAGAGCTCAAGCGCCATCCCTTCATCATGCTCGCTGTGAGAAATATACACCCTGGTGATCATTGCCCGTATTAATGCCATCAGGCTTCAAAAAGTTATTTAATTCACAATTTATTTTTAATCCATATGTTTGAAATAGGATTTATATAAGTAGTTGCCTGAATAATTAGGGTCTTTAGTGAATGGCTATAGGCAGCGTTAGCGATATGCGGATTTTGCTCGTCGATGATAATGAATCTAATCGGAAAGTAGCTATGCTTATGCTGGATCGCCTGGGCTACAAGGCGGATGCAGTATCAAGTGGACTTGAGGCAATTCAGGCCGTTTGCCATAGCCATTATGATCTTGTGCTTATGGACATAGTCATGCCGGTAGTGGATGGCCTGGACGCCACTCGGGAAATACGTAAGATTGGCCAAAAAGGGCTGAAAATAATAGCGATTACTGCATACGTTGTCCCTGGCATTAAGGAAAAATGCCTAGAATCAGGCATGGATGATTGTATTGCCAAGCCTATTAGAATTGGGGATCTAGAAGCTGTGCTGAAGAAATACCGGCAATCGCGAGATGGCCTATAGTCCATTTTGAATCAGAGCCTGCGAAAGATCATAGTTTATTAATCTATACATATTGTACCTGACAGAATAATAGACTGAAGATAATTCCAGAGCGGTGATGTCTTTAGCATGATTTTCTATTGGCAGGATTTTCTAAGCATCTTTCTCGTAGCAAAGATGAATGCAGGTATAAGACTAGGCACGCATCGCCCTCATGTATTATCAGTTCCTATATATTCTATTTACCATATGCCCAGAAATAGTGATGAGTAGGGCTAATGCTTATTTTATTAGTGTAATTTTTGAGAAAAGGTTATATAAGTTGAGGCCCACAAATCAAGTGGGGAGGATATCGATGGCTAGAGAGGACATCAAATATGAACGCATTTTGGTCGTTGAAGATAATGCTTCCAACAGAAGAGTAGTGAAGATGATGCTTGAGCGCCTTGGCTATAAGGCTGACATAGCATCGAGTGGACTTGAGGCAATCAAAGCTCTTAAGGAGAATCATTACGACATAGTGCTGATGGATATTGTAATGCCTGAGATGGATGGTCTCGAAGCCACTCGGGAAATACGTAAGCTCGGACAAGAAGGGCTGAAAATAATAGCAATTACTGCATACGTTGTCCCTGGCATCATGGAGATGTGCCTAAAAGTAGGTATGGATGATTGTATTACAAAGCCTATACGCATAAAGGATCTTGAACTTGCTCTGGAAAGGATTAGCCATCCTTGAATGGGCAAGAATCGGATGTATTGAGCTATTCTGCAAGCGCGCAGGATGCACGCGATCAATTCTTCATCTAAACGAATCTAAACGATATTCTGTGATTTGTTGATATTTGTTCTTCTACGTTGATGGAAATAAGATGAACGATTCTGCCCATCTAGAAGGAAATATCAGAGGCCCATCCTGGCCTTGATCTGATTGACGTCTGTTTCAATGCGTAGCAACCGATCATCCAGATGAGGTTTCATATCAGAGCGCAAGTCTTTAATTTCACCAACTATGCCTTCTTGAACCTCATCCAGCTTATTAACTATGTTTATCTCCATCCGATCCATCTTTTCCAGTACCTGGTCCTGCTTGATAAGCATCTGGTCCTGCTTATCGAGCATCTGGTCCTGCTTATCGAGCATCTGGTCCTGCTTCGTATACTCCGTCTCAACATTGGTTACATAGATGATGCTATTCTTCATGACCAGAGCACCGGCAAACCGCTCTAAGTCAGCATCATCGCCCTCGGCAACGACCTTTACTCGACCATCCGAAAGGTTTTGAACATAGCCACGCAGGCCAAATGCCTTAGCTATAGTGACTACTTTGCCCCTGTAGCCAGCCCTCTGGACCTTGCCGGAGATGCGCGCGATCAATCTTTTCATCTAAACGATACTCTGTGATTTGCTGATATATGACTTTATTCCAGGCGGGGCGAGAGTGAAGCTGATGCTTGGTTAGAGCTATCTTTATGTGGTCTTTGTACCTTGCTATGAAAATAGTTCAATTATCTCTATCTTGCGATCATTTTTCATTCTCCGGGCGCGATTCAACCTTCCCTTACCTGAGAATCATAGCGTTTTGTAGCGAGGCATCGTTGGCTTAGTTATTGGATCTACTCAAGAATATACACTCTGAGACCGCTCTCTGACTTTGCTTTTGGGCTAATTGAGATAATTTAAAAGCCTACGCTTTCTTAAGGGGCTAAAACTGAGGGCTCTTCTGGTGCCCTCAATCGCCGGACGGGCTGCTTAAAGGCACTACGGTTGGCAATGCTGTAACATACGGATTCTAATGGCTCTATGGATTAGCAATGATGCCATTTACGGGTTCCGCCTGCGGATTGCGGCTTGAAAGAATATCCACCCCCCAACCCCCTCTAGGGGGGAGCAGCGTGCTCAATCGCCGCACGGGCTACCCCTAACCCCTACTCCGAGGGAAGGCTCTGGAAAACGCATGCTATTTGATTGAAGGGGATTGTTGAACGATAAACCTTCCAGCTTAGAAGGATCTTATAGATATGGAAAGGTTATTCTCCTTCATAATAAATTTAAAGATTGTGAATGAAGAGATCTACGATAGCCGAGAGTATGAATCATCTGTAACTTATAAGGCGGATAACAGTCCGCTTACCATTGCCGATTTGGAAGCCCACGGGATTATAGTCTCGGGTCTTGAAAAGTTTGAAATCCCGGTTATTTCCGAAGAAGGATATATACCGTCCTTCGAAGAGCGCAAAGATTGGAAGCAATTTTGGATGGTTGATCCTCTTGATGGCACAGAGAAGTTTTTGAAGAGGAATGAAGAGTTTACAATCAACATTGCGCTCATAGAAGACAATCACTCTGTTTTCGGAGTTATTTATCTGCCTGTTCAGAAGGCTCTCTATTATGGCAGCTCTGAGGGGGCGTTCAAACAGGCCGCTGGAGAAGCTCCGCAAAGAATTGAGGTTCGGAAACAGGCAGATCCGCATAATCTGACAGCGATTGTCAGCAGATCGCACTTCTCGGAGGAGGATAGGAGATTTCTTGAGGAGAACCATATCGCCCACTATTTGCATATCGGAAGCTCGATCAAGTTCTGCATAGTGGCAGAGGGCCAGGTTGATGTGTACTGCCAGAGCCATGGCAACATGGAGTGGGATACTGCCGCAGGTCAGACGATAGTGGAGGCAGCAGGCGGAAGGGTTTTGGACAGATATCGAAGAGACTTGCGCTATAACAAGTCAATGCTCGCGAACGGGCCGTATTTGTGCTTTGGGAGAGCGAAATGTATGAAGCTAATGATTTTTTAATGCAAGGAAATCACTAAAAGCTGCAATAGAATCATCGGCAATTGAATTTTGAGAGGTTATCCATTTAATATCTAATTAAATGATATATTGCATGATTTAAATTACTATCAAAGTTATATGCATTTATAAAAGCTGATTTAGCGGAATGTTATCAATTACATATAGTTTTAAGACATGCGATGCTATCTGTTCAATAGTTAATTGTTTTATAAAAATTATAGAAGATAGAAGATATATTATGATATGAAATAGCAAAATATTTAAAGCGAGACCTTTGAGAATGTCGTATCCAAGAAAGCAAACAAATATATTAAAGGCTATAATATGAATGGTTATAAATTCATATATTTAATGTTTTTATTAATTTTTATTCTAATTTTTGCACAACCAAGTGATGGCGAGTACTATAGTTTTCATGCAGGCCCAAAGCCACCTTATAGTTTTCATGCAGGCCCAAAACCCGCGTATAGCAACCATATTGGAACCGTCCCTTCAATTAGTTTCAAAGTTGGTACTGAAGCTTTAACCGAACCAGAGGAAACTACAACTAATCCAAGTCCAAGTGTAACTACAACAACCAATCCAAATCCTAGTGAAACCACTACAACTAATCCAAGTCCAAGTGTAACTACAACAACTAATCCAAATCCTAGTGAAACCACTACGACTAATCCAAGTCCAAGTGTAACTACAACAAC
>JBHGAU010000117.1:0-5870 GCA_041946675.1 Methanotrichaceae archaeon
ATGAAAAGGTGCGGCTGCCGGGATTCGAACCCGGGTTACGGGCTTGGGAAGCCCATGTCATAACCGCTGGACCACAGCCGCATATTTGGTTTTAGGTATTTCCTATTACGGATATCGGTTTTCCTTAAATCCTCTGGCAAATCCTAATACAACGTAGTATTTAAGCATTTTCGAGGTATGGGCTACAATTCCCTGATCAAATTTTATGGGTATAGATTATGGTTGGTCAATTTCAGCGAGCTCAAATCAATGCATGTTTGTTAAAACAACCCATGAAAATAAAAAAGAATATCCATCATTTGGCGATCTCCCAAACCTTCAGATTATCAAAGCCTACCACGACAGGGCCCTTGGAATATTCAGTTCCAGCTATGAAGCCGATTGTTCCGGACCCGAAGCAATCATCTGTATCTGTATAATCGTCGACCTTGATATCATTCACATAGAATGAGAACTTGTGCCCATTGCATACGACCCCGGTTAAGTTCGTGGCATCGCCGGTATGAATTGCACTGGGCTTCTTCCATGACGAAGCATAATCCCAGTTGTTATCCTTCAGCTTAAGGATCTTATAGTATCCATCCCCGGAGATAATGAACTGATAATAGTTATTCCAGTCAACCTTCCTGAATGCGACACCATAGACGTTATCATCCGGACCGGATTCTTGTATAGCCTCGATCTCGAAAATCGACAGAGTTGCCGTAGGGGATTTGTTTTCCTCGTATAGAATTTTTTTGATAGAACAATTAATATCACATACGTTCAAATGGATAGCAGAAAGTGGCAAAATATACCCTATTAGGAAGATTTTGCAAAATATATTTATAGAGAACTGATAAAAAGGTTTATTAACCAGTAACAACATTGGAGCAATGATACGTATATCAGATTAGAATAATATATTAGGGGGAATATATACGAAAATGTTTGCCTATCTAGTGCCGATGTTATTGATTTCTTTTGCATCAGCTGCACCTAGCGGTTTGACAACTGGGCTATATAATATATCGTTTGATCCAGGCACAACTATGAATTATTCCGTGGAGGTTATGCCTCCGTATGAAAATAATAGCTACACCTCCTACTCGGTCCTCATTAATGTCTCCAAGGTCAGAGCAGGCATCGTCATTTATGATCTGAAGAATCCTGAGGACACGAATATAACGCCTGTAGTGGAGTTATATAAGAACTATACGCGTAATATGAGTAATTCATCGCTCGAAACAACCAAGATCGATGGAAAAGATGGAGTAGTTATCCGTTATGTAGATCCACGAGACAATAAGCAAGAATTACAGGGCATATATTGGCTGGATAGCCATCAAGTCAATAATAGTGCCCAATCAGAGGGATCGATCGAAGTCAGGCTATACGCCACTATGCCCCAGAATTCACCAGAGGATAAAGCCATCGCCGAAAGCATCTTCGATACAATTCATATTGTAAAGACCGAAGGCCAGGCTGTTCAAACAACTCAGCCCGCGCCAGCAAATCAACCAGTGCAGCCCCCACAAACTGTTGTGCAAGCCTTTAAGCCTATGCCTTATATCGATATTAAAGATCAGAATGTTGAAAATAACGGGGGCAACGCAATAATCGATGCAGTCTTCAGCAATGGCCCTGGCTGGGTAGTGATCTATAACGAGAGATATGTCCCCTATTCTACACCTGTCAGCAGTCCGATAGGTTACACTCGTGTAGATAGCGGTCTGACTAAAGGCATCAAAGTCAAGCTGAATATGGCCCTTGTCACCGGCAAGCTCTATGCAGTCCTCTTTAAAGACGTTGGCCAGGTGGGCGCATTTGAGTATCCTGGACCTGATTTCCCGCTCAATCCGCATGCTGAAACGATTTACTCCTTCAACGCCAAATGGCCTAATCCATTGGACGATTTCAGAATCGATTGGAGAGAACATACGTCTTCCCACGATCCCTATTGGATGTGATATTCAAAGTGAGATGAGAGTATGACGAACCGAACATATATTTATGCCATAATTATTTATGCCATAATTGGCTTCCTTCTCCTCGCAGGAACATCTCTGGGAGGACTTGATACATCCGTAGACAATGGCGCAAAGAACCTGAGCATGGCTGATTTTAGCGCCATGGGCGTTGGAGGCACTGCTGAAAATGATATGGCCAACATTGGTGCCCCGGAAGTCGCTGCAACAGCTCCAGGAACTGAGCTCGCAGCTTTCATCACTCAGGCTCCACCTGCAGCTGATCTGCAAAAGCCTTTGCCTTCCGCCATACTGGCCAACCCGCCCAGATACATGTATTACAATGGTAAGTATCTGACATGGAGAGATTTCTCTTCCACGTTCCCCGGCATCCAGCCGGGCTTATGGATTCAGAGAGCTGTTAGCTGGTCTTTTTACGCCACCCTTCCCCTGGGCGGATGGACACAAGAGCTGCTTTACGTGCCGACTGGCTCTACTCTAACTATGTACGAGATTTATCCAAGCGGATATGTAATTGGATACAATCTGGGATTTGTAAATCCGGGCTACTATTACATCTGGTATTATGCAGACACAGTTGGTCGGCACAGGAATATACTTGCTACGTCCACCGGATTCAGCAATTCAGTTATCATAGATGTGTACGGGATATGGCCGTACCCCCATCCTAATCCCATACAGCCTGATCCAAAGAAAGAATGTGAGAAGAATCCAAACTGCTATTATGTAAATGGCAATTGTCAGTGCGTAATGCCGGACCCTGAAAAGATGGAGTGTGAGAGCAATCCGTTATGCGACTATGTGGACGGGCATTGCTATTGCCGCGGAGTAAATCCCCAGCCCGAGCCTATGCCTGGACCGGTTCCAAACCCGAATCCTGAGCCAAACCCCGGACCATTTAATCCTGCACCAAATCCGGTAGCTCAATGTGAACAGGATCCAAACTGCCATTGGGCGAACGGCAGATGCCTGTGCACGGGATTTAATCCATCCGGCGGCTCTGACATCTCTGACGACATAGACGGACTGGGTGCTACTGCCACTGGCCCCATCGCTTAAATAAAAAATGAAAAGCGGAGGGTATGCTTTGCACGCTGCAAGACATATCGATCCACTTTTATTTATGGCATAATTGGCAATCTGCCCTAAATCCAGGATCTCTGCGGAGAGCATGAAAGGCTTATTAATATGGGGGATAGAAGTAGGCCAGCATGAGATTTAACAACCAGGTGAAGGTGGGTCTGGCTACAGTCATCTGCCTCATCTCACAGGGATATATTTTCACATACATCCTGAAGGTCGAGCCAAACATCATTGTATCTATCCTTCCGCTCATTCTCTATATAATATACATATATGCCAGAAGCAGCAGAAATTGGTATTATAATAAGCCCCTTTATTGGATCGCAGCGATTATTGCGCTTACGATTATAGATCTCCTGCCATATTCATTGAGGATCATATAAGTTTTGACTGGCGTTCATAAACACAATCCAATAAATTTTTAATCCATTGCTATATCTGTAGTAGTCTATGCATTTTAAAGACAGAAGGGAAGCCGGCAGGAGGCTTGCAGAAGCTCTTGCAGCCTATAAAGGAAAAGATGTTATAATATATTCTCTCCCCAGAGGCGGCGTTGTGCTGGGATATGAGATAGCCAAAAGCCTAGGGGCTCCATTGGATCTTTTGATCACCAGAAAGATAGGATATCCCGGGAATGAGGAATGTGCGGTCTGTGCGGTCGCAGAGGATGGGGATATGATATGCGACAGCTCTGGAGTCTCCATGGTTGATCCTGAGTGGCTTGATGCGCAGGCAGAGAAGGAGATGGAGGAGGCCGCGAGAAGGAGACAGGTTTATCTGAAAGGCCGAGAGCCGCTTCCAGTCGATGGCAAGATAGCAATCATCGTGGATGACGGTGTTGCTACCGGACTAACGATAATATTGGCTATAAAAGAGCTGAAGCATAGAAATCCTCAAAAGATAGTAGTATCAGTTCCTGTAGCATCTGAACAGGCGGCGGAGATCATTCGCCAGGAAGCCGATGAGCTTGTTACCTTAGACATACCTGCATATTTCGCAGCTGTCGGAGCATACTATGAGAGCTTCCCGCAGCTCACAGATGCTGAAGTGGTGAAGCTTATGGAGGCGGCTGGCAACTAACAAGGCTGCAGTATTATTGCCATTACAAGCGATATTATAATAGTGCGTTATATAGGGATATAATTCCATGCTTTATTGGAATATACTCTAATTTTACTTTCATTTGGATATATAACTTACAATATAAAAAATTGCTATTAAACTTGTAAGATCTTTTTATAAGTATTGTATATACATCTACACCTATTTATTGTCACAAATATTTTGAGCTTCAGTTTATTGTACATAAGCCACAGCCACTTTTATTTAAGCTTGGAAAATTCTTATCTTAATTAATTGATGATGAGTTATTAATTAAGTTTCGCCGGATTTTATTAAAGATCAATGATGTGATATGTTTTGCAAGATATTTGAGATCTTGCAGGTAAAACGAAAAAATATAAAGGAGGCAAGTTATGAGAGGTTTAATATTTGCAGCCTTGGGTTTGCTGTTGCTAGTGTCAGCGGCATCAGCAACAGGTGATGGAAATGTTATAGTTGCTACATCAGAGCAGGAATCAATAGGAACATGTATCACAGGTGCCAACCTATTTCAAGCAACAGTTCTTGATGCAAATCTGTTGGGCTGCGATAATTTCGTAAATCAAGATATGTCCGTTACAGCCAATTGCAACTCCCTTGTTGGTATGTCCGATCTCTTTGGAACGGGTGAGGGCGGCGTAATAGCAGATGATGAAGAGGGATGTGTGGGCGAAGGCTGCGATAATGATACAGATGTCGGCGAAGAGATCTTCATGGGCATGAACTTCATGCAGGGCGGCCAGATGACATTCAATGCCACAGGAAATGATAACTGCGGCTTACAGAACATTGACCTCGATGCCAGCGACAACTGCCAGACAATCGGAAACTTCTCCCAGATGGCCATTCAGACAGGAACTGCTATTGGCTGCGATAATGAAATCTTCCAGGATACTGATGCCTATGTATTCGATAATTCATTCACAATGAGCAATGTAAGGCAGGCATCCCTCCTTGAAGCATGCACAGTAGGCAATGAGAACGATCTGGATCAGTATGCCGATCAGAATATCTTCGATAGCTGCTTGACTGAGTCCTCATTTGCACAGGAGGCTCTCCTCAATGAGAACGTTTGGGGATGCGATAATAACAACAACCAGTATTCCTGCCAGCTATTAGACGACAGCTGCTTCACCGGCAGCAGTGGAAGACAGGCAGTTAGCATGGACCAGCAGATTCTCGGAAACGAAGGTTGTGTCGATCAGTACGCCAAGACTATAATTGATGATAGCAGCTTCACACTCGGCACCGCAGTTCAGAGCATCAGCGAGAGGTTTGCAGACGTCGGGTGCGGCAACCGTGTCGATCAGGATGCATCAGTCCTCATTGATGACAACTCTATCGTCGGCGGCAACATGGTTCAGCAGACCACAATAAATACAAACGCCTAAATAGATAGAACTGAGATAGATGAAAACAATGGCGGGAGCGATCTCTCGCCTAATACCCTATTTTAAATCATGCTTATGAGATTTAATAGAGAATGCATTATAATATCCATCTATAAGGATAATTGATAAGTAATTTTATAACAATAGAACAGTAGAATAGTACTTAATTATTTTATCGATTGCATCTTCGTAATCAAATTTCTATTCATCTTTTAAAGGGGTAAGGCTCAATTAGTGTTAATGCTTCGCTAAATTTCCTAGACCTTGCTAAGCATTTGGGAAAAATAAGGAGGCAAGTTATGGAAACCCTTATAAAGATAGCCTTGGG
>JBHGAU010000118.1:0-5799 GCA_041946675.1 Methanotrichaceae archaeon
CAGCCAGGAGTATATCATTCAGCGCTCGAGGCTTCTCGCTCGCTTCTGCGAGGAGATGCAGGATGACTTAGCAAAGCAAGAGAGCGAAATGATCACCTGGGCCATCTGATGAGGTTGCTGAAATGAGCATTAACATTGTCGCAAATAGTACGCTATCCAGACTTAGGATGAAGCTGGGCATCGAACAGGCCCTCACGATTGGAATATTCGTATTTTTGTTTCTGATCTCCGCTTTTCTCCCGGAGCATGCATCTCAAAATACAGCTGATAAAAGTCTATTTCTTATAGTCATCATAGCATTGCTGGCCATCTACTCAATAGGACTGTCGCTTGCAAAGGATGATTATCTGAAGAGAACCGACATTTTCCTGGCCCTCGCTATTTTGCTGCTGGCATGGGAGGTGCTATTTGGAAAGCTGGCCATACTTGATCCTTTTCTGTTTCCGGCTCCTGCCAGAGTTTTTGCCATTTTTGAAAGCGATTACGAGATTATGTTTGCAGGGCTTATCAGCTCATTCGGCATTCTGCTGGCCGGCTACCTTCTGGCATTGCTGGTAGCTATACCGCTCGCGCTTTGGGTAGGATGGAGAAAGAGAGCTTTCGACGTAGCTTATCCTGTTGCCAAGGCCGTCTCGCCGATCCCGCCGACAGTCTATCTTCCGTACTCCATTGTGCTCCTGCCCACATTCAGAAGCGCTTCAATCTTTGTGGTCTTCATCGGTGCGTTCTGGCCTATCTTCGTCAGCACAGTTTACGGCGTCTTCAACATAGATCGCCGCATCATCAATTCTGCAAAGGCCCTGGGACTGAAAGAGCGAGTCATGCTGAGCAAGGTAGTCCTTCCGGCAGCCCTTCCGTCATTATTCTCAGGAGCTACTATCGCTCTGATTTTATCGTTTATCACTCTGTCCGTTGCCGAGATGATAGCTGCCACATCGGGTCTCGGATGGTATATCGAGTATCAGCATCAATATGCCAACTACGATAAGGTCATTGCAGGAATGATATTGATGGCGATGTGCGTTGTGGTGGTGATGTGGTTCTTTGATAGGGTGCAGAAGTACTGCCTGAGATGGCAGGACGCCAGGATTGAATAGAACTGACAGGATTTATGGAACATTATGAGATTGATACAATAGACAAAACAGGTGTGAAGGTCAAATCCATGGTTCAAATTAATAATGAAAATGAAGAACTGCCATTGGAATGCAGCAAATGCTTAAAGCAGGCATGCTGGAGCAATTCTCCGCTGACTGGCCCTGATTTCTGTCCGACAAAGACCCGGAAAGTCCCCATAAATGCAGTGCTTCAGCAATACAAAGAAGACCCGGAAACCAGGAAGATGGCCATCGCTGCCGCCCGGACGGAAGGGCGAAGCTATATGAAATGGACCCGAGTTGAGGATACCATCGATTTTGCAAGGGAGATGGGTTATAAAAAGCTGGGAATTGCCACATGCGTCGGGCTCATTGCTGAGTCTCGAATTCTGACCAAAATCCTAGAGACAAAGGGATTTGAGGTTGCCTCGATCTGCTGCAAGAGCGGGGCCATCCCCAAAGAGGAGATCGGTCTGCTGGACAGCGAAAAGGCGATACCTGGCACCTTCGAGCCTATCTGCAATCCCGTGGCCCAGGCAAGGCTGCTTGACGCCGAAGGATGCGAGCTTAATATCCTGGTCGGGCTGTGTGTGGGCCACGATTCTTTGTTCATAAAGCACTCAAAGGCGCCTGTGACCGTTTTGATATCGAAGGACAGGATGACATGTCATAATCCCGCTGCCGCTTTATACGGCACCAGCTTCTATTACAGGAGGTTGCTGCAGCCGTGAATTTTCTTTTCTTCTTGAAAGTTTAGCCTTAAAAAAGTTTGGACTCTTCAAGGATCAAATTTTCCATCGGCATGATTCAATCCACTTGTTCTCATCAGCCTTATTGTCTATTGTTCTCTGAAAACTTCCCCCGGAGAGGGGTTAGGGGCAGCCCGTCCGGCGATTGAGGACGCCAGGAAAACCGTTAGTTTTGGCATCGAAAGAGAGTAGAGCTACTGATTTTTTTGTTCCCCAGGCGCATTCAACGCTTATCCGAAATCATTGCGCTTTTTGGCTGAATCTCGAAATATAACTGTAAAATAATCTAAATTGTAATTTTATAATCGCCAAGATGCAGTAATTTGGAACTAAGGTCTACTTTGCCAGAAACTGCAATGGATATTACTATCCAAATTTCCGATCTGTCATACATTCATGAGCATATCGCTCCGCCTGGAGACGGGAGCGATCCAACAAGACATGCGGGCGAAGGGGCATGGGCATGGATTGCTTGATGAAAGGGGAGTAACATGGCTGAATATTTATCGGGTATTCTCTAGAAAAACAAAGAATTGCGGCAAATTCGGCCGATTCTATAACAGTTGCCGGTCGATCAGGCAGGATTAATGCAAAATTTGCCGACACTTTCGATGATATATGGACCCGGCTTTATGCCATATAATGCATATGGATATTGAACACGAGAGGGGATTATCGGTCTATTATAGGGAATCGGATAATTACCGGGCCTGGGTGGATGGGAGGGGCACAGGCAACATCCGCATCTTAAAAAGGGTGAATTTCAGATCGCTCATAGTCCTCTTCAAAGAAATGCTGGCTGAGACAAGAAAGGCAAACCCAGAGAAAGCACGGATAGTCCTCTACATCGCGCCGTCTGTCAGCGAAGAGATGTCGAATAACTCAAAGGAGTTTTTGGAGTTTTGCAGAGTCAGCCTCGGCGTCGACTTCGAGATGGTGATACTATAGGACACTTTTTGGTCAAAATGATTGCCCCTGCATTTGTCTTGGGAATTATTGCAACTTCTTAGGAACATTTTGGTGGTCAAAAAGCAAAAAAATTCTCCAGGATTAGCAACCCAACATCCTGTAATTAAAATAACTTAACATAGGACGGGATAGATACCACAAATGTCTTTTAAGCTCTTATTGCTCGAAAAATATGAGGTGCCCGTGTCTTTACGATCTGTGATTATATTCTGTATATCGGTGCTATGCTCTAACAGCGTATTCTCATTTAAGGCTATATGGCTGCCGGAATCACCATCTAGCCCGACATAGCTAATAATTCCTGCCAGGACGATTATTGAAGCGACTATGGCTGCCAAAGCCGATGCTGCGAGGTAAAGCAACTCTCGATCCATCCAACTTCCCGTGGACTAGTTGTGCGTCGGTTTAGCGGCAATGGCGAATATCGTATTCGTAGTGCTCTCAATGCCGTCAGGCGTCGCTCTTTTGGCGAGCTCAGCCTCAAGATCTTTCCTGAAATTATGTCTGATTGTGTCAGGTACCTGATTTAGGAAGCTGCCAAATGAGCTTGCCTCAACGAACTCGATTGCCTCCGCAGGAGTCGACCAATGCTTTTTCTTTATCAATATCCTGACATCAATATCCTCAAAGCCTGCCGATTTTAGGATATTCTCGATCTCCTTTTGGCCCACCGGCTTCACTGGATCTTTCTCCCAATCGGCTTTCCCGGCATAAGGCTCACGAGAAAGAAGCTGACTGGTGATCTCATTAATGAGGGGCATTTTATCTTTATCGAGAGTAGTAATGCCGATCTTTCCGCCGGGCTTGAGCACCCGAAAGATCTTCCGGGTAGCTGAACTTTTGTCCGGTATCCAGTGGAAAACGGCAGATAGGTAAGTATGATTAAACTGGTTTTCGTCGAGGTCTCCGAGATCATCGGAGCTGCTTACTTTGAACTCGATATTAGTGAGATGCTCGCCTGCCAGCTTTTTATTCGCAATCGCTATTCGAAGTGGCGCAGGGTCAATGCCCAATACTTTGCCCGATTGGCCGACTCTTCCGGCTGTATATAGCGCAAGTCTCCCTGTACCGCACCCGACGTCCAGAACATTATTGCCTTTATCTATCCCAAGCCTTTCGATGAGTTCTATTCCATTGTTATATTGGCTATCGCTTACAGCATCATACTTTTCAGCCAGCTGAGGTTTATCATAATCAACCGCGCTCATAATTAGAGCTATGACAGGCGGAATTTAGCGATTGTCAAATCGACAATTATTGCCGCAAAGGAAGCATTAAACTGACATTGCAAGATCTGCAATCAGCCATGAATGCTAGAAAGCGAATTATTTCAGCCTTGCTCGACGGCAGGGTAGACAGGATTCCAGCATGGCTGCCTGTGGTCCCCGTGACAGTTCCTATGATGGAGCTGTCCAGAGCGCCCTGGCCGGGGTCTCACAAAGATCCAGAGCAGATGGCGAAGCTTGCAGCAATGCCCTGGGAGCTTACCGGGCTTCCCACTGCAACAGTTCCCTTCTGTCTTTCTCTCGAGGCTGAAGCGTTGGGCTGCCGGCTCGACTGGGGGTCCATCAACCGCACACCTTCGGTTAAGAAAAACGCCGCATCAATGCCGGATGAGTTCAAAATATCTGAGAGCCTGCTGGAGCAAGGGAGGATACCCGCTGTTCTCAAAGCGACGGAAATCCTTCAGGAACGTCTGGGAGATAAAATAGTGATAAATGCTAAGGTAACAGGGCCGTTCACGATAGCAGGACATGTCTTCGGAGTGAGCAATTTTCTATCATGGATCAAGACGAATCCAGGGCATGTACACGAAGCCATGAGCAGAACTGTCGAGGTGACAAAGGTGCTATCGAAAGCCTTCGTGGATCATGGTGCCGACGTCATCAGCATATCAGATCCCACATCCTCCGGGGATCTTCTGAGCGGAGGCTATTATGAGGAATTCGTGTTCCCATACCATAAAGATGCTGCAGGCTCACTGAAAGTTCCATCTGCGCTTCATATCTGCGGGAATACCCTTGAACTGCTGCCTTACATAAAGAACACAGGCTTCGACGCCTACTCATTTGAGGAGAAGATCGATGTTCTCCTCGCAAAAAAGATCCTGGGTGACGAAATATCGCTCATAGGTAACATAGCGCCAGTAGGAACGATGCTTCAGGGCACTCCTGAGAAGGTGACTGCTGAGGCTATGAATTGCATGAGAGACGGCGTAGATATCCTCTCATCAGGGTGTACGCTCTCGCCCCTCACGCCGCTTGATAATATAAGAGCGCTTGTGAGGGCTGCTGAGCAATACCATCTGCCGCATGATCCTGTTGAGCTTCTTGGGGAATTCGGCCGGGGTCTGGCGGCAGGGAGGGCACTATGAAAGCTTTTGGGTTTGGAATAGAGATCGGCAAGCATATTAAGCATGATGAATCGATCATCGATCTCATAGAGAAGGGCATGAAGGCTGAAGATCATAAGCCTGTGGAGATTCAAAGGATAGATCTGAACTCTCTTCTCCCGACTGATGAGCCTTTCAGGTCAATCGCTACCAGCGTTTCTGGAGGAGATGTGGAGAATGCAATCAGCCTGGTCAAGAAGGCAGCAGCTGATGGTATAAGCGGTCTCACGATCGCTACAAATGGCCTGCTCAAAGGAATGGACGTTGTCTCCACTCTGTACAACAATAAGCAGGCATATGTGCCGGAGATCCTGCTGGCTGCCAAGGCTTTGGACGCCGGATTGAAGGAATGCGGCAGCCTTGATGCCTTGAAGGGCAAAGGCACCGTCATAGTACATACGGCGGAGGGCGACCTGCACGATATAGGCAAGAATATCGTGGCTGCCATCGTAGCTGCCAACGGTTACAGGGTCATCGATCTGGGAACGTCAGTGGACTCGGGCAGTGTAGTGGAGGCGATCAGAGAGCACAGGCCGATTGCAGTGCTGGGATCATCTCTTATGACAAGCACCAGGGGAGCGTTCATCGAGAC
>JBHGAU010000119.1:0-5679 GCA_041946675.1 Methanotrichaceae archaeon
CGCCTTTCATATTACATATTTGGGATGTATTATTATATCAACTTTTAGAATAGACTATAAAGCCATTTGGGAGATCTCCATCTTCGTTAAATTCGGGGATCATTTGCGCGTCCTATGAAGTCATCCCTAATAAGCTTATCGAATAATCCAACATTATTAATAATGGAAGCATAATTTCAGGTGCACAACGCTCGCCACTGCATTTTTCTTTTTACAGAAGTTGATTTCAGAAAAAAATATAAAATCGCTTTTGAGCCTTTCCAAATAAAACCGCTATTCGTGAGGCCAGTAGTCCAGGCCTGCAGCTGGGCAGCCAGAGCGAAACACTTCGGAAGGCCGATGGAACAGTTACCGTTATATACAATGGGGTGTATCCCATTTTCGGCCACATGGCCTCAGCATCTACTGATAATGAATATGTACCGTAAATTAAAACTCAAAGCCTATTTTTAAATACTATATCTATTGGTGATAGCTGCTATAAAAAATAGAAATACGGCTTTATTTGTTTAGCGGCCATAGTGCGCCATAACATTAATTTCTTAACTTTAAACCATCTGACAGTTGCCCTTGCTTTGTTATGACCTTCTTCCCAAGCATCCGCCTCAATGGCTAATGTCTTGATGTAATCGCTTGTTTGTCAGGACTTGGCTGCTCAAGAGAGCATAAGTCCTGGTAATGAAAAGCAAGTGATATCATTATTATTAGGATTCTCAAAATATATTGACCATTAAATAAACGTGCGATTTGGTAGATAACAGTCCATCCATAAATATTAAATACATTACTATCTCATTTATGCCTATAATTGTATCGGCTGTAGGATAAACTTAAATCACTTGGACCAAAACATGTGAAAGGGTGTGCGAGAAGTGAAGGATATTCTGCTCAAGGTAGCAAAGGCATATCCGAATGATTCTGCAAGGGGGATAGCCAGGCTTGATCCCAATGCGCTTCTTACCTTGAGACTTTCGCCTGGAGATATCATCGAGATCGAGGGCAAGAGGACCACTGCTGCCAAGGTCTGGCGAGCAGACAGGCAGGACTGGTCGCAGGATTATATAAGGATTGATGGCTTCATCCGCCAGAATGCCGGAGTTGGAATCGGCGATAGAGTGAAGATCCGAAAGGCAAAATACTCCGATGCCCTGAGAGTAATGCTGGCACCTCCAGCTGGCGCACACATGCATTACGGCGAAGAGGCTGCAGACCTAATCCGCCGTCAGACCCTCAAGCGCCCTATCATAAGCGGCGATATCCTTCCTATAATGAGCTCAGGCACCCATCCATTCATCGGCAGAATGGAGGCAGTTCCTTTGGTCGTGACAGGGACTGAGCCTGGCGGAGTGGTGATGATCTCCGAGCGTACAGAGATCATACTGCTTGAAAAGCCTGCAAAAGGCGTTGGATCCATTAAGGCTACAGGCACAACTTACGAAAACGTCGGCGGATTGAGAGCCGAGGTTCAGCGTGTCCGTGAGATGATCGAGCTTCCTATGAAGCATCCAGAGGTATTCCAGAAGCTCGGAATAGAGCCTCCAAAGGGAGTATTGCTCCATGGGCCCCCTGGAACAGGAAAGACGCTGATCGCAAAGGCCGTGGCCAATGAGAGCGGGTCCAGTTTCTTCTCAATCGCCGGCCCGGAGATCATGTCCAAATTTTACGGCGAGAGCGAGCAGAGGCTAAGGGAAATATTCGATGAGGCACAGAAGTCGGCTCCTTCAATTATATTTATAGATGAAATTGACTCAATAGCGCCCAAGAGAAGCGAAGTTACCGGCGAGGTTGAGCGCCGGGTTGTCGCTCAGCTCCTTGCCATGATGGACGGGCTGAAAGAGCGAGGGCAAGTAGTGATAATAGGAGCAACAAACCGTGTCGATGCCATAGACCCGGCGCTTCGGAGACCGGGACGGTTTGATAGAGAGATCGAGATAGGCGTTCCGGATAGATCAGGCCGCATAGAGATCCTTCAGATCCATATGCATAGTATGCCCATCGCCGAAGATGTAATCCTTGATGATCTGGCTGATCGCACTCACGGATTTGTGGGCGCAGACATAAATGCGCTCTGCAAGGAGGCGGCAATGAAGGCACTGCGTCGCTATCTGCCTGACCTCACTACAGAGGATGAGATACCCCGGAAGACCATCGATGAGATGCTCGTCACCGGAGACGACTTCGATGAGGCACTCAAAGAGATAGAGCCCTCTGCGATGAGGGAGGTGCTTGTGGAGCTTCCAAGAGTCACTTGGAATGACCTCGGAGGCTTAGGAACGCTTCGGCAGGAGCTGATAGAAGCGATGGAATGGCCGCTTAAGCGTCCTGAAAAGTTCCACAAGATGGGAATACGTCCGCCGAAGGGCATACTGCTCTATGGCCCGCCCGGCACTGGAAAGACGATGATCGCACAGGCAGTAGCAACTGAAAGCCGGGCAAACTTCATAAGCGTCCGTGGGCCTCAAATGCTCTCGAAATGGGTTGGCGAGTCCGAGAAGGCTATCCGTGAAATTTTCAAGAAGGCCAAACAGGTATCTCCCTCGATCATATTCTTCGATGAGCTGGATGCAATAGCCCCTATAAGAGGAATGGACAGCGACAGCCGTGTAACTGAACGCGTTGTGAATCAGCTCCTTGCAGAGATGGACGGTCTAGAAACGCTGAAAGATGTAGTGGTAATTGCAGCCACAAACAGGCCGGATATTCTCGATCCGGCGCTTCTGCGGTCCGGCAGATTCGACAGATTGCTTATGATAGGTCCGCCCGATAAGTTCAGCAGGCATGAGATCCTGAAGATCCATACATCAAAGACACCGATAAGTGACGAGGTTAATATCGAAGAGCTGGCTGAGCTGACGGAGGGCTACGTCGGCTCTGATCTGGATTCGCTCTGCCGCGAGGCTGCAATGCTTGCAATGCGTGAGGATGTGGATAAGGTGGAAATGAACCACTTCAGAGAAGCATTGAAGAAGGTTAGGCCATCCATCGAAGAGAGCATGATAAGCTATTATGAGCGCATCGGTGAAAGGTTCAAGGGCGGATTGAAAGTTGAGCCTCCATCTTATATAGGTTATAGATAGAGACAATAGATAGGGATCGCATAATATGGAATGGTGAGGGCATTGTCCAAGATATTTGCAGGCAGCATTGCCGGGATGGAGATTGTGAATGTCGATGGCACTGTTCTTGGGGAGCTCGAGAATATGGTCTTTGACATCGAGACGGGAGAGCTGATAGATCTCGTGATTAAGCCCGATTCCGGGCTGCCTCGAAATAAATACAGAGAAGACGGCAAATATGTGCTGATCCCCTACGATTCCGTTTGCGCTATCAAGGATTATATAGTCGTGGATGAAGGTAAAGCAGTGAAGAATGAGGCATAAAAGCAGAATTCGATTTATTTCCAGCCCCTGTATATGGAGACGGATAGCACTGGAGCATGAATATGGCAGATAATGGCATGGAAGGAAGTTCAATCAAGGTCTTGTTAAAGACCAGCATGGGCGATATAACTATCCAGCTTTATGATGATATGCCGATCACAGCAGGCAACTTCAAGAAGCTCGTTGAAAGCGGCTTCTACGACGGCACGATTTTTCACAGAGTAATTGATGGCTTCATGATCCAGGGAGGAGATCCGACAGGAACCGGCAGAGGAGGACCTGGATACACAATCAAGGATGAGTTTACAAAGCACAACCGCAACAACCGGGGGACAATATCCATGGCAAATGCCGGTCCAAACACAGGCGGCAGCCAGTTCTTCATCAATCTTGTGGACAACAACTATCTGGATAAGGCTCATCCAGTCTTCGGAAAGGTAACCGAGGGCATGGATATCGTCGATAAAATCGGCAAGACCAAGACAGATTTCAGGGATAAGCCGCTGAAGGATATACAAATAATAAGCGCAAAAGTGGTTCCCTAATCGATCTCTAAATCTGTGCCATTTTCAATTTTTATCAGCTTATCGGGATTTGCTAAATATTCTAAGTAAGTTTTATATACTTAACGCCTTTACTATAACCCGATAACACGTGTTATTACCGGATGAATGCTGATGGGGAGTATATCGAAGAGTTCGCCTCAACACTCGTGGTAAGTATAATCTAATATTCCATAAAATAATGGAGTGGTAATTATGAAGCCGACCAAACTGCAGTATTGGCTGCTGGGTACATTTGCAGTGCTCATAGCGCTGACTATTCTGGTATGCGGTACACATATCCAAAATAACAGCTCCCTCATAGGGATGGGCAATATCACATCTGAGAGAAGTGATGAGCTTGAGAAAATGCTCATCCCCATCTCCGATGTCTCAAGCTCAGATACATTGCTGGATATCAGCCAGAACCCTACAAAGCATATAAATGGCTCTGTAGTTATTCCCTATACCATGTTCATCCTTGGAGGAGGTCTCCTTAAGCCGGTACCGGAGATCGCCCAGATCCTGGGAGATGCAGGAATTTCACGCGAGGACAGAGTTGTAGTGTATGGCGAGTGTATGGTATGCGGCGGTGGTCCGGCACCTGCAACTTATGTATATTGGATAATGAAGTGCCTGGGACATAAAGACATACGAGTGCTTAATGGAACCGCCGATGATTGGGCAGCAGCAGGAGGTCCGATATCCAATAAATCTGCGATCAGGCCAATTTCAAATTATACGACGAATTTCACAACAGATCTAATCGCCACATATGAGTTTGTAAAGAGCAATAAGAGCCAGATCGTAGATGCCAGGCTTCCTGAGGAGTTCGAAACAGGGACCATACCGGGAGCCATCAATTTGCCTTATGACAATGTGCTTGATGGCCACAGAATTAAGAATGAGACGGGCCTGGGAAAAGCATTTATCAACCTGAGCAAGGATCGGCCCGTAGTTGTGTTCACAGATACAGGCGTAAAAGCATCTGTAGTGTGGTTTGCATTGGAACTCATGGGTTATGATGCTAGGCTCTATTCATGGCAGGATTGGCTTAATAATCAGGCTCTTGAGAATAGTGCGACATCTCAATCTATATCATAAAATCTAATTTTACTGATGCCGATACTGCTTTCAGAAACATTTTATAAGTTCAACAAATTAGATCATAAAATTCATAAATCGCGAATTTATATCCATAGGTATATCAAATATCTGGGACTGTTCACTGCATACCAAGCAATCTTTATTTTAAATGGAGGACTATAGCTCCAAGTCGCCACAAAAATACTATTGGCTCTATTTAATATATGCATCGCTTGATCGAATGCCAAATATATGTTGGCCATTTATTTTGATATTAATGGGATGATAAAAACTCTATATAGTGATGATAATGGTATTTTGAAGATAAATCTTTAGTATTAACTGCTTTATAATAAACTATATAAGTAATTTTAATAAGGAACACCTGATTTTAATTAGCATACTAATTTAATATTACTATGGTTTTTAATTCCTTGGTTTACGATTATATACCAAAAACCTTTGAGGTAGGTAAAGCATGAAGAAAATATTGCTTTTGCTGCTGATATCAATCGCAGCTATGGTATCTTTTGCATCGGCCCAATACGGCTCGCAAGATAATTCCTACACGTCCAGCGGAAGTTATTCCTCGGACATGTGTAAAGATAAGACCAGCGAAAAATGTTGCGTTGTAGAATCCTGCGATAAATGCAATGATAAGTATTCCTTCG
>JBHGAU010000120.1:0-5162 GCA_041946675.1 Methanotrichaceae archaeon
TGCTATCCCTTGATGAAGATACTGATGGAGTTCTTTGCGCTCTACTTGTGCACCTATGCACTAGTACAACGATTTTAATAATAGCAGCCCTTTTATGCTATGATGGACCACTCTAAAGAAGCCTTTGGATGGATATCTGATTGTGGCAGGCGGTGATGCCATGGCCAAAGATCTTAAAAATTTCGTAATGAATTAATAACGCGCGGGTGATTGTTCTGAAGAAAGAGGAGTTTATGAGGCAACTAAAAGGCTGCAGGCTGCCGGAGAAGTTTGATCAGCACCTGTTGGATCATGCTGCAGAGATGTTCAACAAATGGGGCGTATCATGGCATTTGGATGAGCGAGAACATCTTTTTGAAAAATATGGGCTCGCATCCAAGGCAGGGGACAGCATTCCAGTGAAGTCTGAAAAGGAGGCACTTCGCTGCGTTATAACGAGGATGATGCGCATGAACTTGAGCAAAGAGGACGCATCAGATCTTATCAGAAACTTCAATACGCTGTGACACACTGAGACATAGTAACCAGAAAACCTTTAAACTACCTTTTCCATAGTTATTAGGTTACCTGTACGAGAACAACGCAGGGAGTGTATAGATGCCTTACGAGAACATAAATGAGTTGCCAAAGAGCGTCCGTAACCTTCCCAGCCGGGCCAAGACGATCTATATGAAGGCCTTCAATAGCGCCTGGGATGAATATGCCGATGCCGAAGATGATCTCGTCCGCGAGAAAGGCTCCCATGAAGCGGCATGGTCCGCTGTGAAGGAGCAGTACAAGAAGGATGAAGAAACGGGCGAGTGGGTAAAGATAGAAGATGTTGTTGGAAGACGCACCCGCCATGTAGCCAGGCATCGAAGAGGCAGGCCAGCAGGAACTGCTTCACAGGCCAGAGCACATGCATGATGCCCATAAGAGCTGACGAGGTACTGAGCCGAATGGTAATGATGCGGTTCGGATGCCTCTCTTCAGCAATCTAGAATTAACGATCTAAAAAGCCGTATTCTATATGCGTTCAGCATTCGATAATCCAATATCCGATTAGTTCCATATCCAATCACTGTTCTATTCTCCTTATCGTCTTAAAACTAGCATCAATAGACTGATATAGATGGCAGTTTTGTTTGTACATATGAGGCGTATATGAGCAGCTCAATTAGAATCGGAAATACTGAGCTCGTCGATCTGCTCTTATCTCTGATAGCGCTTACCGTCGGCTTCGCAATCTTGGGCGCAATGCGAGTGCCGAGCACAGAGATACTTTTCATATCTGCGATCGGCACAGGCACAGGTTTCCTGCTACATGAGCTGGCTCACAAGTTCGTAGCACAAAGATATGGATACTGGGCAGAGTACAGGGCAAATCGGCTCGGCTTGATCCTCATCGTTGTCATGGCATTTCTCGGATTCATATTCGCAGCCCCTGGAGCTGTTATGATCTACAAAGCACATCCCAGACCCGAGGATGCCTATTGGGCTGGCTTGTCTCCGGAGTCCTCGGGGTCGACGGGGTCATCGGGGTCATCGGGATGGTCGGGATTGCCTGGATCGCCGGGACAATCCGAGACTGAAAGGAAAGAGGAGCTGTGGATATCCCTCGCCGGCCCTCTGACGAACATAGCATTAGTAATATTGTTCTTCGCGCTGATTATGAGCGGCGCTATAACGAGCAGACTTTGGTTTAGCGCAGCAAATTTCGCTCTATTCATCAATCTGACGCTGGCAGCCTTCAACCTGCTTCCATTCGGCCCATTGGATGGAGCAAAGGTGTGGCGCAGCAGCCATATCATCTGGGCAGTTGTGGCTGTGCCCACAATACTGATAGCAGTTCCTGTATATTTGGGAATGATATGAACATCTTAGCCATGCGGCAGACTGGATGAGGATAATACTGATATTGCCAATTGAAAGGGTCCATAAATGCTCTTTCTGTGGCCTGACTCTGGACAGGGATCATAATTATCTTATGCAGTCGCTTCCGGCGTTCCTGCTAATAGGCACACTGCTTTCATATTGTAGAACCTCTAATGCTTGAGCTAACGAAGCGAGCCTGCCTTCAAGCTTCTCCTTGAGGATAGCTATTGATGAGGTCTCACCGAGAGCCTTTATCAGGCCCTTTGAAATTTCCCTGAAACCGAATGCAATTATAGCCGCTTCAGGCGTAAGCACAACATCATCTGTATTCTCCCATCCCGGGCGCAGACCTTCGGATGATTCGCCATAGCGATGCGTTCTCACTAAGACGCCATTCTCATAGAGAATCAGTCTATACTCACTGAAAAAGCCCAGACCCGCCTCAAGCTGAACTTTCTCTTCTCTGGCCAGTATGACGATCTCATGGCGGTAAAGCTCCTCGCAATCTTCACTCAGCAGGGGCATCAGAGGTGTGACCTTCTCCAGGATCGCTTTCAGGACTATCGTTTCTTTCTCCAGAGTTTCCTTTTTCAGATCTGTAATTCTGGAGGCGAGAGGCTGAAGCTCGCTTAGTGCTGTGCTCAGCTCTGACAATGTGTTTGAGGTCGCTGAATCGGCGTCTATCCGAACAGCGTTTTCGGACTGGTTTGGGGCTACCATTTAGGACGCCTCTGATTCTAGGGCCGCCTGAGAATTCGATCTCTCAGCTGCTTCTTGGATTGTCAGGACTTTTCCGCAGATATGAACCATGCCGCACATATATTATACCTCTGGCCATCCAGTATACCTTCTATACTATTTATACTTTATGTTACTATATATCGGAAAGCATTATATACGATACTTGCGCTACCCAACATACGATGAGTGACGAAGTAACCACAATAAAGATCAAGAAATCTACTAGGGCCCGTATAATGCAGTATGGAGCAATGGGCGATTCATATGATGATGCCCTGGTGAAAATAATGGATAAGCTGGATGAATATGAGAAGGAAAAGTAAAAGGAGAGTCCTCTTGAGTTGATGGGAGTAAGATAAGGAGCACCTCTCTATCTTTAGAGTCATAAATTATCAAAAATCTGAGCGGTTTACTTTGCTCTCTCCTTCATCGCCTTCACAAACGCAAGGAATGGCGGTGATGGCCTCCCAGGTCTGGACTTCATCTCAGGATGAAACTGCGACCCAAAGAAGAACGGATGCTCGGGTATCTCACAGATCTCCATCAGATCATCATTAGTCCCTGAAAATATCATGCCGTTGGATTCAATCTGCTTGATATATCCTGGATTGACCTCATACCTGTGCCTGTGCCTCTCGATGATCTCCTCTTTCCCATAGATCCTCTTGGCAAGGCTCCCTTCCTTCAGATGCGCAGGATAATTGCCGAGGCGCATTGTCGCCCCCATCTGCCTGATCTTCTCCTGCTCCGGAAGAATAGCAATCACAGGATTAGGTGTTGGCCCGAACTCAGTCGAGCTGGCTCCCTCAAGGCCGCAGACATTTCTCGCAAACTCAATGACTGCAAGCTGCATCCCAAAGCATAATCCGAGGTATGGAATCTTATGCTCTCGTGCATACTGCACTGCCTTGATCTTCCCCTCAGTGCCTCGTGAGCCGAAGCCTCCGGGCACCAGAATCCCGTCGGCATCCCTGAGGATTATGTCAGGCGATCCTCTCTCAAGCTCTTCCGCATCCACCCACATGATCTCAGGCCTGACCCCGGCCTGGATGCCGGCATGCTTCAAAGACTCGCGGATGGAAAGGTACGCATCCTCCATTGGATCTGAGCATTGTGAGCCGACAGTATACTTCCCGACGATTGCAACTATGACTTTCTCTTGAGGCTCGTCCATTCTCTTCACGAAAGCGTCCCAATCCTTTCTCTCTTCGAGCGGGAAGAGCCTCATGGCCTTCATGAGATATTTCGTCAGGCCCTCGGCATCAAGCAGCAGTGGAACCTTATAGATATCATCGGCATTATGAGCACTGATCACCGCTTCAACTGGGACATCGCAGAAATGCGCGATCTTTGCCTTTGTCTCGGGGAGCAGAGGCTTCTCGCATCTCACCACAATCATGTCCGGCTGCAGGCCCAGCTCACGCATCTCCTTTACGCTGTGCTGAGTAGGCTTTGTCTTCTGCTCGCCGTCCATCGTCATGGGAGCGAGGGTGACGTGCACGAAAAAGATGTTGCCTGACTCCTCGTACCTCAGCTGCCTCATCGCCTCAAGGAAGGGCATCGATTCGATATCGCCCACTGTTCCGCCGACTTCGACGAGACATATCTCGCATCCACCGTCGCGGGAGACCTGCCTGATGCACTTCTTGATCTCATCTGTAATATGGGGTATTATCTGGACCGTCTTTCCGAGGTACTCGCCTCTGCGCTCTTTATCGATAACAGTGCTGTAGACCTTTCCGGTTGTGATGTTGTGATTGCGCGTGAGCTCGACATCCAAAAACCGCTCATAATTCCCCAGATCGAGGTCCACCTCGCCGCCGTCCTTCAGGACAAAGACCTCTCCATGCTGGAAGGGGCTCATGAGGCCTGCGTCGATGTTGATGTAAGGATCTATCTTGATAGCGGTGACGCGATATCCCCTGTTCATGAGCAGCCTGCCTATCGATGCAGCGGTGATGCCTTTTCCAAGCCCGCTCATAACTCCGCCCGTGACCACGATATATCTCATAATCAAGCCTTCAGAAGCGCGTGCCGCATAATATTGCTTTCCATCTTCGTCTTTTGCGTCTCCCCGGTCTGTCTCATGATCAAGCCTTCAGGAGCGTTGCAGCCCCGTATATGATAAGGGTAACGATCAGCATCGCGGATGCAAGTGCTCCGGTAAATTCGGGGATGCTCTCGGAGTAAAACGTCAATATTAACAGGGCTATTAGAGTTATGAGCATCACTGCGGGCATTGCCAGAAGTACGCTTTTATCACCGGTCAATTCAAATAGCCTCGCTTTAAATCCGTTGTCTCTCTCTTCTGGAACTTCAGCAGCTTCACTATCATTAATTTCTATTGAATCAAGGAGCCCATAGTCCGGTACATTCCTTGATGCAGTCTCTATTTGCTTCTCGTCTTCAGAGTCTACATCCGAATCTACGAATCCGGAAGCCCCGTATTCGGCATTCCTGTATTCCATATCTCTGTAGCCGCTGTCCCTATCCCTGTTATCCAGGTCCCTCCTGTCTACGTCTCTCCTGTCTACGTCTCTCCTGTCTACGTCTCTCCTGTCTACGTC
>JBHGAU010000121.1:0-5021 GCA_041946675.1 Methanotrichaceae archaeon
GAGGTATATTATTCGATACATAGCTTTAAGAGAGCGTACTGATAACAAAACACGCTAAACATCTGGGGGTAACCATATATCGAGGATTTGGCGAATTTAGGACTTACGCAATTGCTCCTCCTACAAATGAATAGTTGGGGAATTGTATAAAAGCTTTGATAGAATCACGGATGATTTGCCTTCTATATTCAAACTTAGCTATAATACTCTATTCAGGTAACTCAATATAACTCGTGCCATAAATAAGGGGCCTTACAAGTGCGTAAGTCCTAAGAGTATTAAACTATAATAGATAGGCTATGTGTCAGATCTGCGGATGTGGAATAGATCCCGGCAGCCAGGATTCGATGATCACAAAGAATTACAGGTGCCTTGAATGCGGCAAGAGCTTCAAGGTTCTGGGGATCGCCCTTGGCTGCCAGTTCTGCGGTTCCAGGAATGTAAAACGCCAGGCAGGTGGACAGCAATGACAGAGCATTTTCTTGAGATGGCCAAGGCCCAGGTGAAGATCGCTGATGGAAAGATCGAGGTTTTGACTGATCCGCAGATCAAATGCTGCCCTTTGAGAAGAGATCTTTACGGCATCAATGAGGAAAGCCGGGAGACTGTCGCGGGCGTCTTGAAAGGCCACTTAGAAGATCTGGGAATGTATAACTCTCGAAGAGTTCTGGAGCTGAATGAAAAGCCAGTGAGCTTTGGAGCATCGGAGATCCTGGCAGATGCAATGGCTGAATGCCTGATCGATGCAGCCGTTGTTGTCTGCGAGGGTGCAGGCACAGTGATAGTGACAAAGCCTGAAGTTCTCCAGGCCATTGGCGCTCATATGACAGGTCTCTTGAGGACTGAGTCAATAAAAGAGATTCAAGAGGGCTTAGAGAAAAAAGGCTGTATTATCCTGGACAGATTATGCACTATCGATCAGGTTAGAGGCTTTGAAAGGGCGGCTGAGGCAGGCTTTGGGAGAATTGCGGTAACTATAGCCGGAGAGTATGCATTTGTTAGCAAAAAGCTGCGGGAGCTTGGCGAGATCATGGGCAAGCAGCCGATAATTCTGGCTGTACATACTACCGGCATAAGCAGGGCAGAGGCCGAAGAGCTGGCGGATAGCTGCGACATCGTCTGGTCATGTGCATCAAAGGCAGTGAGAGAGACTGTCGGAAAGAAGGCGAGGCTGCAGATAGGCATCTCTATTCCTGTATTTGCACTCACTAGAGAAGGAAAACGGCTTGTGCTCAATCGAGCATTGAACTTTGAAGATGGCCTTGTGATTAATAGGGCGAGTTTGCCGGTGGTGCCTGAGGGGAAACAGCCTATGCCATTACTATAAAAGATAAAAGCAAAGCTATATGATCCTCCCTCAGGCTTTTTACGAGCAAGATACAGCTGAAGCCGCAGAGAAGCTTCTGGGATGTTATCTTGTACATGATCGTCTCTTGTTATTTTAGAATGAAATATTATTTAATCATCAGTTGTACTCCAATTATACGTGGATTCATGGAGCCATGGCATGAAAGGACTTTTTCGGAGGAGTCCTAAGATGTCTTGCGGAGCTGGAATAAGAAGAATGCACCTACTTGTAGTTCTCAAAGCACTTAATCCATGATCGATAATAAACTGGAATCATCTGAACTATGAAGCTTACATTTGATCGAGGCACTATCCTGATTAGCGGGAACATCCGAGTTCCGAACTCAGCCTGGGATGAGCGGTCGGGAGCATTCAGAGCAATGGCCCTGTATTATAAGGATATTGTCGATTTTCTGGCAATGTCCAGCTTTGACTATGATGATTATGTTCTCAATCTCGTACCCTGCCCTGAGCTTCGGAGCAATACTGCATTGAGGGATTACCAGAAGCAAGCACTGGAAGCATGGAATGCCAACGGCAAATGCGGCGTGGTTGTCCTCCCGACAGGAAGCGGCAAGACAATTATCGGTATCCATGCCATATCCTTGCTGAATACACCATCTATTATAGTAGCGCCTACTCTCGATCTGGTGGCTCAATGGCGCTCCAAGCTTGAAGAGGAGTTCAAAGTAGAAGTTGGAGTTTTAGGTGGCGGAGAGCAGGAGATAAAAGCCCTAACAGTATCAACATATGATTCAGCATACATCCATGCAGATAAGCTCGGGAATAAGTTCGGCTTAATAATTTTCGATGAGGTCCATCACCTCCCCGCCGAGGGATATAGAAATATAGCTGAAATGTTCGCCTCTCCATATCGTATGGGCTTAACAGCAACATTTGAGCGGGAGGATGGTTTACATAAGGAGCTCAACCGGCTTGTGGGCGGAAAGGTCTTCGAAAAAAAGGTAATAGACCTTGCCGGATATTATCTGTCGCCCTTCAGCCTCGAGAAGATTGTAGTTGAGCTAACTGAAGAAGAGAAAGATGAATATTCAAAAAATCAGAAGATCTTCCTGGATTATCTGGCGAGAAGCAACCTCGCAATGAATAGCCCCGATGGCTTCAAGAGGCTGGTTATGAGAAGCGGAAGAGATCCAAGTGCCAGAAGAGCGCTGTTGGCCAGAAATAAGGCAAGAGATATTGCCTTTAACAGCATCTCGAAGATAGAGAAGCTTTCAGAGATACTGAAAAGGCATAATGAAAGCAGGATATTCATCTTTACTGAACATAACAAGCTCGTTCATAGGATCTCCAAGGAATTCCTTATACCATCCATAACTTATAAAACTCCTGATAGAGAAAGAGGCGAGATTCTGGATGGTTTTAGATCGGGATTATATAGAGCAGTCGTTACATCGAAGGTCCTTGATGAGGGTATAGATGTTCCTGATGCTGATGTCGGCATTGTTTTAAGCGGAACTGGAAGCGAAAGGGCCTTCATACAGCGGTTAGGAAGGATTCTCAGAAAGAAAGAAGGAAAGAATGCCGTCCTGTACGAGATAGTGTCTGCTGAGACAAGCGAGGCCAATACCGCAAGGAAAAGAAAAAGATCATTTCGACAGTATAAAAATAGGAAGTAAGCGGCGGGGAATAAGCAGTAGAGATATGAGACAGGAAATAGGCAGTAGAGAATAAGCGATAGAAAAAAGCGACAGGAAAATGAAATGCTGACTAGCGATCTGCTTATTACAAGAGTTCATAGCGGAGAGATAGAGCCTATTTATGCGAACCTGGATCCGGAAAGCCTGGACGTTGCCGGCTCAGTTATAGATGCTTTCGAGAGAAATATAGGAAGAGCCTATGGGGAGCTCTCTGAAGAGCTAAATGGCCTTGAGGAGATCAACTATCGTTTTGTTAGGGGACTTGCACAGATCCTTGAGAGAAGATGCATAATCGATAAGGACTCCATTATTGATCCAGTTGCTGCCAGGAAGGCAGTTTTTAAGGAATCCCGGGGCTTTGTCTCCAGCAAGGAAGAAAGGACAGAGGTTTTAAAAAAGGCAGCATTAGCGCTAACAATCAAACCGGACGATCTCGAAAAAGCCCTCTGGGCGGACATTGAAGAAAATCTGGTCGTAAAAGAATTTCAAAAAATAACTCCCGAGGAGCTACTAAAGCAATATAACCTCTCCCTTGTCCAGACTCTGCTATTCAGGGCTGCTGGAATGGAGATCTGGATAGAGGATAACTACCAGCAGGTCTTCAGGAGGATCAAACAGCTTGGCCTCATGTATTCCATAGCTGACGGCAAGATATTCCTTAACGGGCCTATTTCCCTGTTCAAGCTGACAGAGAAATACGGCACATCCTTTGCAAAGCTGCTGCCGACAATCATGTTATCTACAAGATGGAGCCTGAAGGCTGCCATAATCAGGAAAACATCGCAGGGAAAAAGGATTTATGATTTCACCCTAGATCATACCATGAGCCATATCTTCGATGCCGAGCCTGGAATCAATGGGCGTGTCGATTTCGACAGCGCCATTGAAAAGGATTTCTACAATCTCGGATTCAACGGCTGGACGGTTGAGAGAGAGCCGACTGTACTGAAGGCAGGCAAATACGCATTTATCCCTGATTTTTCACTTGAGAAGAACGGCACAAAGATATACGTCGAGATCATCGGCTTCTGGACGCCCGAATATCTCAGAAATAAGATCAAGAAGATAAACCAGCTGGAGGAGAAAGAGCGTATAATCCTCCTGATAGATAGGAACCTTGCATGCTCCGGCTCTGAGTTCAAAACTGAAAATCTCATCTTCTATGATAGAAAAATCCCCCAATTGGAGATAATCAAAATTTTAAGGAGATATGATGAAAAGCATCTGATGGATGATATCTCGAAGCTAAAGGAGATGGAGATCTCAATTGATGGAAATATGAGCGTAATCAGCCTGGATGATCTGGCTGAAAGATATGGCGTCAGCCTGGATGCCTTAAAGGAAGCCATCAAAGGCAAGGATAAGATCGATTACCAGCTTTTGGGAGATCAGCTTGTCAGCAATAAGATCCTCCAAACAATCGAAGGCGAATTGGGTTATGTGAAAAAGCATAATGATGCTCTTAAGATCTTCGATAAATATGGAATAAAAGCTCATAGCCAGGCGCTTAAATCTCTTGGATATAAAGTAAGATGGAACGGTCTATCACCGGAAGATGCAGACATCTCCAGGGCATGAGATGCGATATTTCAGATTTATCCAATCGAATTGTTATATTTAGTCAAGTGATGCCCTGTTCGGAGAGGCAACTTAGACATAGCCTCCGCCGCCTTCCACTTTCACATCTCGCATCGCTTTGGGCTTCTTGAATGTAAGTATGCCGCCTATGATCATGATGACTCCGGGTATGATCCAGAAGGCTGAGACGATGAAGAATCCCAAGCCACCCCCAATAAGCATCAAGGCCCCGCTTATATACCTGAATTTTCCTACTGCCACACCTCCTATAAAGCCCAAGATTCCCAGCAGCATCAGCACAGCGCCTGCACTCTCGGCCGATATATTGCCCATACCAAAGCTTCCCAGGTAGTAGATAAAAATGCCAACGAAGAAGCGTGACTACTCCCCTCACTGAAGTGAGGGGCATCTAGCTTCATGCAGAGATTGTAGTCC
>JBHGAU010000122.1:0-4983 GCA_041946675.1 Methanotrichaceae archaeon
AGGCAACCATTTCTGCTATCTGATGAGTGCTCGGCTGATACCCGATATTAAGCACATTGCTCTGTGCAAAAACCGGATAGCTGATAAATAGCATCAGCATCGAGAATCCAATCATCATGATGATTTTTCTCATAATCCACCACATTCCTTTGGGTTCGATTCAAAGCCCATTAACAATTGTGAACTGAGGAAGTATTATTAAATGTTTTCCAATAAGGCAAACGAATTTCCCTTTTTGTGAAGATATTGAATCGTGATTTCCGATTTCGGCATAAAATGAACGCGCATAGGATATCATTAATGCAAGTATGAATTGTGAATTATCTTACCCCGACCTGGTGTCAATTAGCCGATAATATTTATACGATAACAATTGTTAACTGCTGAATGGGATATTAGCTACCTATTGCCGGTAATTACAGCGAATTCGCAAAAATAGCAGAGCAGTATATGAATGGAGATATGAGACACGGACTAGGCTGGAAGCATAAATCGCTCCTGTTAGGTTTATCCCTGGCACTGGCGGCTCTTTGGTTTTCAGGTATCAGGCGCGAACTGGTGTTGATTCTTCTTCAAATTACACTGATGCTAATTTTTGCTTCCATTTTCGGCGGCTTGGTTAAGAGGCTCCATCAACCGCCAGTTTTAGGCGAAATCCTCGGCGGCATAGTTCTCGGGCCTACCATAATGGGCACCCTATTTCCTGGAATTCAAACTCAGCTTTTTCCGAGCACAGGAGAATCATACCAAGTACTGCATAGCATAGCCTCTCTGGGACTGATAGCTTTTATCTTCACTGCAGGACTTGAGATCGATCTGACATACATAAGGCGGAATCGCAGGGGCACTTTAATTACCAGCATCTTTGGCATCATTCTCCCTTTTATAATGGGTCTTGGATTGGTTGTTTTTATGCCTGGTCTATGGAAAATCCCCAGTGGCGACCTCGGCATCTTTGCCATATTCATGGGGACTGCCCTATCTATTTCCGCTCTTCCTGTTATCGCCAGGATTCTAATAGACCTCGACCTCCTGAAGAAAGAGCTGGGCGGGATAATAATTGGAGCTGCGACCATCGACGACATTGTTGGCTGGTCTATCTTTGCCTTGATTCTCAGCAGCTTGAACATGAACATAAACCTCGGATTAAATTTGGGTCTTACCATTGGCGTGCTGCTTGTGACTGTCTGCATACTTTATATTATTGGATTAAACAAATCATGGCAGAAGTCTCCTTTTTTTGGAGCGGTCATCGATTTAACTGCAATAGCCATGCTGGCGGGAGCGGCGGTATCCGAATTCATAGGTGCTCACGGTATCTCCGGGGCTTTTCTGGCGGGCGTGATTTTATCGGGGCGTGTCGTTGAACGAAACTTCATTCTTCGCAAGACATATCTTCCGGTCATGGTTGTGCTGGCTCCGATATATTTCACATCAATAGGACTTAAAACCAACTTTGTTGCCAACTTCGATCCTATGATAGTCGTGCTGGTATTCATTGTGGCCTGTGCAGGAAAGATCCTGGGAGCATGCTTAGGAGCGATAGCTTCCGGAATTCCTAGAAGAACGGCTATGGCCATCGGATCAGGTCTGAACGCTCGCGGAGCCATGGAAATCGTCCTCGCATCAGCTGCGCTGGATTATGGTTTGATAGAAGGCCGCGTATTTGTAGCTCTAGTCGTCATGGCACTGGCAACGACGGTGATCACTGGCCTAACCCTGCCCTGGCTGATGAAGACGAGGCCCATAAGCCTGAGAGCCTGGGACCCTCTGCCCCTTCACGAGCAGTTGGGCAGTTACAACTATCTGGAGAACTAAATAATAATAATAATAATAATAATAATAATAATAATAATAATAATAATCTCGATGAGGACATATGCCCAATCACAAAACTAATCGAGGAAGTTTAATAAAGCAAGGAGTATCTATATGTCAGATATTATTGCAGATGCCGAGCTAGACTGCTTAGGCCTATTCTGCCCTATGCCGATCGCTAGAACCAAAGAAGAGATAAGGAATATCGAAATTGGGCAGGTGCTAAAAGTGGAAGCGGATGATCCGGCGGCTGAAGAGGATATTGCCAGGTGGGCAAAGCGAGCTGGTCACCAGGTTTTGAAGTTCGAAAAATCGGGAAATATAGTGACCTTTTGGATAAAGAAGCGAATATGAAAATCGGTTACCTGACAACGCTGTATCATACCAGCTTCATCCTTCGAGCATCCGACCGAATGGCTGACATGGGAATTAAAGCCTCGTGGAAGCTATTTCCAAATGGACCGGCTATGGTCGAAGCCTTCGAAAAAAATGAAATCGATGTGGGTTATATCGGCCTCCCTCCTGCAATGATCGGCATCAGTAGGGGTCTTAAAATCAAATGCATAGCTGGCGGGCATGTTGAAGGCACCGTTCTGATAGGCAGCAGTGGTTATCGGTCCGGCAAAAATGCGAGAGATGTCTTATCCCAGTTCCGAGGAAGAATTATCGGCACTCCAAGAAGAGGCTCGATACACGATGTGATCCTCAGAAAGCTCATAAGCGATTTCGGATTTAATGATGAAATCGAGATTAAGAACTACGATTGGGCGGACTTCATCCTTGATGCCATGATAGATCGCGAAGTCGATGGTGCCTGCGGTACGCCTCCTCTGGCGGTCTTGGCTCGGCGGCAGATAGAAGGAAAGATCATCCTTCCACCCTCGAAGATATGGCCGTACAACCCAAGCTACGGCATTGTGGCTACTGAGAGGTGTATAAAGGATTCTTCTGTAATTGAAGATTTTCTGAGGCTGCATGAGAATGCATGCAATCTGATAAGAGAGTCGCCGAAAGAAGCTGCCGAACTCGTGCATAGTATTATGAAAATAATCGAGGAGGATTTTGCTCTGGAGGTTTTCAATGTATCTCCCAAATATTGTGCCAGCCTCCCGAGAGAGTATATAGACTCCGCTATGGCCTTCATGCCGGAATTGCTGAAGATGCGATATATTTCCAAGAAGCTGACTGAAGAAGATGTATTCGAAACCAAATTTATGGAAAAGGTACACCCCGAGAAAGCTCATTACGATAATCCCGGAAAGCTAATGGACGATAACGGCAATAGCCGTGCTTCTTGAGCGATACCAATGTCGGACCGATTAGCCTCGGAACCGAGACAGACGGCCTGGTTTTGCATCAATAGCTCCATCTCTGGCCTCGCCCAGCTCAGTCAAGCAACAGTCGTTATCCCACATAGTGCATGTTGAATCGACCAGGGCATCGATATAGCAGATACCATAGCTTACTGCCATAAGCAGTATAATAGAAAGAGTAGCAATACGAAAGCTCAAAGATCCCATCTCACCCTTCCTCCTTGTAATCTGGATTAGCTATTGGAGCACAGAACAACTTGGATTCAATACCATAAGGCTCTTTGGATTGGGGCAATAAGGAGTTCATTTTCAGGCTAAATTTTGATCTTATTGTAATTTGTTGAGCCAAATATTCTTGTTTCATTCGAATCGCATAATAACCTATTCTTTAATCTTGCTGTCAGGGCTATTTTTGTGGATTTCTATAGTGATAAATATCAAGCAGTTCAATTCATCGCTGAGGATGACAAAAAGCCTCCAAAATAGCAGAATGTACGTTTGTTTTGGAGTAATTGAATTCCTCACCCTGGGATGAATCGATAGAATGGAAAATCTTGAATAAAGAGCGAGGTGACTTTAATGGCAAAAGCATACTTGAAGATTGATATAGAAGCTGGAAAAGAGAATGAAGTCAAGGCTGCATTGAGAAAGATAAATGGAGTAAAAAGTGCAGACTTTGTGACAGGATCTCAAGATATCTTGGCTCTGGTTGAGGGCAAAGATTATGAGGAGATACTCACAAAAATTTTAAGCGATATAAGGAAAGTCAAAGGAATAAATAAAACTGTTACAGATTTCGTGTTTGAATGGTAACTCCAATCCTGCATCTTCTACACATATTTTTTATTTGATTATTAGGATATATATTTATTAAGCATCTTGTATGCGTTTAGCTCCATTTCGGATTTATCGGCACTCAAAAGACAGGGCTGGATACACGACATGATCTTAAGAAAGCTCATAAAAAGGAGATCGTTATGGATACAGTCATCTATGAGAAAAAGGATCGGATCGCTTATGTAACGCTAAACCGACCGACGGCATTGAATGCGCTGAATGATGATCTTAACCAGGAGCTTTTGGAGGTGTGGCATGACTTCAATCACGACGATGCCGTTGACATAGCGATCTTGACTGGTGCAGGAAAAGCATTTTGTTCCGGAGCCGATCTGAAGACTTTTGTCACGCGGTGGGATCATGCGAACATGTCTGATGTGCGAAAGAATGCTGAGACTGGGATCGGCGGCGGAATTACCAGAGGACAGCATCGAATTTACAAACCGATCATCGGAGCAATTAATGGTTACGCAATCGGAGGCGGCTTTGAGCTGGCTTTGGCCTGCGATATTCGAATTGCCTCAGAGAATGCAATTTTCGGGGTACTTGAAGTGCGCCACGGTCTACATCAAGGTGATGGTGGCATCGTCAGGCTGGTTTCAATCGCAGGAATTGCGACAGCATTAGATCTAACTTTGACAGGGCGCAAGATCACAGCTGAGGAAGCATTTCGTCTAGGGCTTGTGAACAAAGTCGTGCCACATAATGAGCTCTTGCACGCAGCCGTTGCATATGCTGGAATGATCATAGAAAATAGCCAGCGAGCAATCCGATCGGCCAAAGAGACCATCCTCGAAGTCATAGGACGATCATTTGATGACGCTCTGCGCCTCGAAAGCATTTATGGATACTCCAGCATGGGAGACGGCAGTGAACTTAGAGAGCGATTAGCGGAATTCTTGAAAAAAAGTGAAAAATAGCCCAACCTGTTACACGCTCGATGCGCCCAAAAATTGCGGCAGATTTTGCCTCAATCCAAAGATTCAATAATTCATATCCATCCGCTAAAGACTTC
>JBHGAU010000123.1:0-8816 GCA_041946675.1 Methanotrichaceae archaeon
CGAACCCCCGATCTACAGCTTAGGAGGCTGCCGCCTTATCCTGACTAGGCCACGCGCCCATTCGTTGCTTTTCATGAAGCAAACACGTATATCAACCTTTCCAGGTGATGTTCGAAAATCCGAATATCCAAGGAACATTAAGGAAGTCCACTATCGTATCAATACTCCACTTAGCACAACGATAAAGAGGCCCAGGAAGAACCATCCGAGTATCCCCTCAAACATCGCCAGATGTCTATAGAATCCTACAGGGTAGTTATAATATGGGGCTTGAGAGGTTGTAAACATCGCTACGCTGAAATAGACGGCATCGGTGAGCGAAGTTCTATCTCCATTTGTGGTCTCTCCGTCTGTAGGAACCTCTCTGCCGGAAAGCTCGAACCGCCTCATGCCATTTCCGGCCCAGTAGACGGCACCGAAGAAAATGATTGTGAAAAGGCACCAGAAGGTGACATAGCTCACGCGGACTCCGTAGCCGCAGGATAGCCATGAGATGATGTCTATGATCTTTATCCAGCCCCAGGGCTCCTGGGACATAGTGGTCATTCTGTACTGATAGTAGCATTCATCCGCATCATCGAACCATTCGAGGTTCTTGTAGTTTTTAACAAGCGCCTGATAGGCAGCCCCGTTATAGATCAGGCGATCTTTGATGGTATTCCACCGAACAACAAATCGGGTGAAGTCCGCATCCTTCAGGTTTATTTTTGAGTCCTTTGCAAAGACAACATCATCTAGCTGTATGCTGTATATTCTTGCGCCCTCGAATATCAGATCTTTATCGAACTTTGCATTTGTGAAATAAACATTATCGGAAAACTTTGTGCCCAAGAATGTGGCCATAACCTTGAAGTTGACTCCGGTAAAATCGCATAGGCCGTCAAATTTGGAAAGCCCAAAGGTGGTATTGCCTCTAAAGATGGATGATTTGAAGACTGCGTCGCTTCCGAAATTTGTGCCGGCGAAAATGGAATTGCCATCGAATCGAGCATAGCCGAACGAGGTCTGATCTATAAACTTTGTTCCCAGAAAGCTTACATTATGGAAGCTAACATTCCAAAAAGATGCAATTTTTGAAAACTGGGCATAGTTGAAGTCCACATCCTTGGCAAAGCTGGCGTCCAGAAATCTTGCAACGCCGCCAAACTGGGCGTTCCCGAAGCTTGTATCGTTGAAAAACATGGCACTTGTAAATGATGCGAGATCGGCGAAATTTGCATATCTGAAGTCTGTGAGACCCATGAACATAGAGCCCGTAAACAATGCATCTGTCAGGAACTTGGCCTTTGCAAAACTGGCGCTCTTCTGGAATACTGAGCCCCTCATATCCAGAGGCCCTTCAAAGGTGATGCCGTCGAAGTTAATACTATCAATATGTGAATTCGTTATACTCACAGCCTGGCTCACAGGCGCATTCAGGCCGCTCAAGTCCAGGTTGCCTTCTATTGTCACATTCCGGTAATCTACGGGCTCGCCGGATTTTATCTTGGCAACCACATCGGCAGCGCTAATTCTAGTTGTAGAGTTGGGCACTCCCGATGCTGAGCCTGCCAGGATTAGTATCATTAATAATCCCATTACCAGCAGCCTGTAGGTCTGGACCATCCTTTCATTGGGGGATGCCCAAGGATTTATCATTTTTGTATTGCTTGATCCATGATCTTAATAAGGGATAATTGAAGCAAAATGACAGCAACCCTTCCGGGATCTGAAATAACTATTTACCCAAGAATACTATCTCACTACCATGGATCAGCTTACTGCTGAGCAAGTATTATTGAAACAGGGATACCACCTGGTCGGAGGAGGTGCAGTCAAGCCCTGTCTCTGGCTGAACCGCAGCCTTCGTGGCGGCGATCAATGCTACAAGCATCATTTCTACGGAATAGCAAGCCATCGATGTGTCCAGATGACCCCCACGCTGAGATGTAATCACCTCTGTCTTCACTGCTGGAGGCCGATAGATGGCCCACTGCCGGTGCTGGCGCCGAAAGAGCCGAAGGAGCTCCTGGATGGGATCCTCAAGGAGCATATCAGGCTTCTCTCTGGATACAAAGGCGCGAAAACGACCGACCTGGCCAGGCTTGATGAGGCCAGGAGGCCTGCGCACGTCGCAATATCGCTTATGGGTGAGCCGACGTTATATCCATATCTCCAAGAGCTAATAAAAGAGATCGATCGAAGGGGTATGACATCCTTCCTTGTTACAAACGGCACAAAACCCGACATCCTTGAGGATCTAGAGCCCACGCAGCTTTATCTTAGTCTGAACGCGCTCGATGAAGAGCTTTATAGAAAAGTATCCAATCCAACAGGTGAGTTCTGGGGCAAAATACTCCAAAGTCTCTCAATAATTGGGGGCCACAGATGCAGATCAGTCATAAGAATGACACTCGCAAAGGGAATGAATATGCAGGAACCCGAGAGATATGCGAGACTGCTGGATTTATGCACGCCGGACTTCGTCGAGGTCAAAGCATATATGCACCTCGGCAAATCGAGGCTGAGGTTAAGCAGAGATGCGATGCCTGAGCATTCTGAGATATTCAGCTTTGCAGAAAGGCTGGCCAGTGCTTTGGGCTACAGGCTGGTTGGAGAGGTCCCTCTCAGCAGAGTGGTCCTTCTATCCAGCGGCAGAGTACAGAATAAGCTTCTGCAGCCGCAATTCTGAATTATAATATAAAAACTATTTAATATAGGAAAAACTGACAGATTGTCGATGACTGCAATTAATGGGAAAACTATTTTTGCAGGTAGGTAATCCTTGGCTATAAGGGCAGGATTTAGAGTCTGGGTGGATGAATGGAACCTCAAGATATAAGAATTATGTTGGTGGAGGATAATCCTGAAGATGTTGCTTTCACGAAGCGGGTCCTCAGATATAATAAGCTTGATAAAGATCTGGTTATCGCAGTCGATGGCAAGGAAGCCATGAACGCTTTGGAGCTCCTGGCGAAGGTTGGAAATCTGCCCAATATCATACTTCTAGACATCAATTTGCCAGATATAAGCGGCATTGAGCTCCTGACAAAGATAAAGAAGGATATGCGCTTTAATCACATACCAATCATTATGCTTACTGGCTCAAACATAGATGATGATATCCAAAGAAGCTATGATCTGGGAGCAAGCACATATCTCGTCAAGCCTATCTCCAAAGATGCCCTTATGCTTGTCGTCCAGAAATTATTCAATCCCTAGGTAGTCTGAACCGGCCTGATATCGTGCAAGGCCCTTTCTTCGATTTTATGTAGGTTCAGCATTGGTCCCAAGAGTCCAAAGAGCCAGAAATAAGCCGTCATAACGCCGATGATGATGAAATCTATCTGAAACTATGATGAGCCCTATGAGTTCTGAGGCGTTATCCAAAAAAAGGCAGTTATTGAGCTGCTGGCGCTCTGCGGATAATTCAAAATGAGCTTACAGGTTATGGTTAATTCATTGGCCGATTTTTAACATCTTCCCAATCCGCATGTGCTCTCGCCCAGCTATCGATGTTATTTATCAAGTTCAGCTCTATGATCTTTTTTGCATCATAAAGCATATCAGCGATCTCTTTCAACGTGAAGGTCATCTTCTGGCCCTTGCTGCCCACAACATCGATGGCTTCATTCGGGACAGACTTATCGACTTGCCTTAACATGCCTGCCAGGTCTGAGCATGCATTCTTCAGGAACTTTATCGAATAATCGACTGTGGATCTTCTATCGCTGAGATTCTTGTTGACCTCTTTGATAGACCAGCACATGGTTATGATATTACGATACATCTCCGCATCCATAGAGGAAAGAGCACGTTCGAGTATATTTAAGCTCTTTGGGCTGTAAAAGACGTGGGGCTGGTGCGATTCGAACGCACGATCGACGGGTCTCTCCGATACTGAAGTGCACAGCCAGAAAACGTGTGGCTGATAACAACTCGATTTCAGTGCTCCAACGGATCATCAACGGTCTCCCCGTCGAGAAACCTCAGTAGACCCGTTGCTCATCATCAAACATACCGCTGGAGCCCGTCGCCCTACCTGGCTAGGCCACAGCCCCAAATTAAAGCGGGCCATATACCTTTCTATCTCCCACGGATGGACAAAGATATTATACTCATTCCATTCGGTATTGCCTAGCCTCAAAATATTCTCGCAGACATGCCCTCCCAGGGCATCCCTGATGACCTTATCCTCCTCAAGACAATTCAATGCCTCTTTGAGATTCGAGGGCAGCATACCTATTCCGTGGGCTTCGCGTTCTTCAGGAGTGAGATGGTAGACATTAAGCTCAACAGGCTCTCCTGGATCTAGTCCTCTCTTGATGCCGTCAAGGCCTGCGGCCAAGACCACCGCGAAGGTAAGATAGGGGTTGCAGGCTGGGTCCGGGGATCTGAACTCTATCCTGGTGCTGTTGCCGCGTCCCGCGGGTATCCTTATCAGCGATGACCTATTGGGCCCAGACCAGCTTATGTATACAGGGGCTTCGTAGCCTGAAACGAGGCGCTTATAGGAATTGATGATGGGGTTGGCAATTGCAGTGATTGCGCGGGCATGCTCAAGAAGGCCGCCTATGAAGCCCCTGGCAAGATCGCTCAAACCCATTGGGGCGCCCGGATCATAGAAGGCATTCTCGCTGCCGCGGAATAGGGAGACATTGGTATGCATGCCTGAGCCTGCTGCGCCGTAGATGGGCTTAGGCATGAAGGTGGCTCTCAGGCCCTCTTTCATGGCTATGGTTTTTGTAACGTATTTGAAGGTCACAACCTTATCCGCATTCATGAGGGCATCGCCGTAGACGAAATCGATCTCATGCTGGCCCTTGCCCACCTCGTGGTGGGATGCCTCTATGGTGAATCCCATCTCTGTCAGGGACCTCACTATGAGCCTCCTTATATCCTCGGCCAGATCGATGGGTCCCAGATCGAAGTAGCCTCCGAAGTCGTGAGGTATGGTGGCGCTGCCTCCGTTCTGTTTCTCGAAGAGATAAAACTCAAGCTCGGGGCCCACATTCATATGATAACCCATCTCCTCGGCCTTTCCAAGGGTCTTTCTGAGAACATATCGCGGATCGCCTTCGAACGGTTTTCCTCCAGGAGTATAGACGTCGCATATGAACCTGGCCTCATTGGTGCCATCTCGGGATTTCCAAGGTAGAAGGCTAAATGAGGTTATGTCAGGTCGAAGCACCATGTCCGACTCCTGGATGCGCGCGAAGCCCTCTATAGATGAGCCGTCGAAAGATATGCCACTCTTTAGGGCCTTTCCAAGCTGGTTAGGGGGGATTGATACATTCTTCACTATTCCCAAGATATCTACAAACTGGAGCCTTAATGTCTCTACATTCTTATCCTGAATGGTGTTGATGATCTGCTCATTGGAATTCATCATTCATCTTCTCCTCGGGCATATCTGGGAGCGCCTCATACGGTTAGCCTATCCCAGGATAGCACTGCAGCAATTGGTATGATGTTTTATAAAATCTTCATAGCTCCGTGGTATATTTATCTTAGCCTTTCATGTACGCTGGCACAAGGGGTGCCAGCTTTTTTTCGAGGCAGTAAAGCATATAAATACGCTATCCAAGGCTATATCCTTCCAAAGTGGTGTGAGGTCCAATGACAGGGCATAATGTTCTGGTGGTTGATGCTGGCGGCAGAGGGAACGCCATAGCACATGCCTTCGCCAGGAGCAGAGCTGTGGAAAGGGTGTATGTTGCCCCGGGCAATGCTGGCAGCGAGATGATTGAAAAATGTAAGTTAGCCGTGAAGGATGGTAGGCCGCTTAAATCCATCCCCGAGCTGCTGAGCTTCGCTAAAGGCGAGAATATAGACCTGACATTTGTTGGGCCTGAGGGCTACTTATCTGATGGCATAGTGAACCGTTTTCAGGAGGACGGGCAGAGAATAGTCGGACCAAGACGTGAGGCTGCGATCCTGGAGGGCAGCAAATGCTTCACAAAGGATCTTCTCAAAAGCCTGAATGTTCCAGTGCCGCCATGTCGGAACTTCTCTGACCCAGAGGAGGCAAAGGAATACGCGGAGAGGTCCTATGCCGAAAACCCTGAAGGCGGCCTTGTTGTGAAAGCAGATGGCTTGGCAGCAGGAAAAGGTTCAATTGTTTGCGATTCTTTGGAGGAAACCATTTTCTCGATAGACCGCATAATGATAAGCCCAAAGCTTTTTGGAACTGCCGGGAATAGAATAGAGATTGAGCAGAAGCTGCGCGGGCGTGAGCTGATGTTCTTTGCCCTCAGCGATGGACGGACTGTTCTTCCGTTAGAGTCGGCTCTGGACTATAAAGGGGCTTTTTCGCCGGATGAGCAGGTAGCAATACGTCTTTTCAATAAGCTGGCACGAAGCCCGTACTTGGATAACAACCCAAACACTGGCGGAATGGGTGGATTTTCGCCACATCCCTGGCTGGATAATGAGCTGACTGAAAAGATAATGAGCAGGATAGCCATACCGACTGTAAAGGGATTTAAAGAGGCAACCGGCACTGAGTATGTAGGCATTATATACTTCGGTCTGATGATCTCTGAAGATAAGGATCCATATGTGCTTGAGATTAATGTGAGACTGGGAGATCCTGAGGCTGAGGTCATCCTGCCTAGGCTGAATACCGATTTCTATGAGCTGTCCAAGGCGATGCTCGATGGGACACTTGATCAGGTGAGATTGGAGTGGTCCAAAGATTATTGCCTCGGAGTATGCGCGGTTTCGGGAAGGGCCATCAAGCCGTTATCCAGCGGCTCTGAGGAACGTCCAGGCTACCCGGGAGAGCATTATACAAACATGCCGATCTCCGGCCTTGATAAAGTCGATCCTGATATTCTCATCTATCATAATGGAACTGCCTGGGGAACTGATGCTCAGGGAAAACGCAGACTCTATACGACAGGCGGACGCGTGCTGACACTTGTTTCGCGTGATGTTACGCTTGGAGGAGCCAGGACAAAGGCTTATGAAAATATCAAAAGGATCAGGTTCAATGGGATGCGTTATAGAAAGGATATTGGTCTTGGATATATCTGAGCAGAATTGGGAGTATCTACAGTAATGATAGTGTTCGGTCTTGAAGGCACGGCCTGGAATCTCAGCGCTGCCCTGGTAAATGAAAGAGAAGTGATCTTCGAGAAGAGTGCGACATATGTGCCGGCCAAAGGAGGCATCCATCCGAGGGAGGCATCTCAGCACCATGCGGAGCATATGTCCAAGGTTGTTGGTGCAGTTCTTTCAAATGCCAGGGAGAACGACTTGAAGATAGATGCGATAGCCTTCTCTCAGGGTCCGGGTCTCGGGCCGTGTCTCAGGACAGTTGCAACGGCTGCGCGCGTTCTCTCTCTCAGGCTCAGTCTGCCCTTGGTGGGAGTGAACCACTGCATAGCGCATATCGAGGTTGGCAAATGGCAGAGCGGGGCAAAGGATCCAGTGGTGATCTATGTCAGCGGTGCGAATTCGCAGGTGCTTGCTTTGCGGAAGGGAAGATACAGGATCTTCGGCGAGACGCTGGATATCAGCATAGGAAATGCAATAGATAAGTTCGCCCGCTCAGTTGGGCTAACTCATCCGGGCGGACCAAAGGTTGAAGAGCTGGCAAAAGGAGCCAAACGCTACATACCTCTTCCTTACACCGTGAAGGGCATGGACCTTTCTTTTTCAGGCATGTCCACTGCGGCCACTGACGCTTCTAAGAAATATGATTTGGCGGATGTCTGCTACAGTTTTCAGGAGACCGCTTTTGCAATGCTTGTTGAGGTGACGGAGAGAGCAATGGCCCATGCCGAGAAGAATGAGGCAATGCTTGTGGGAGGTGTGGGAGCGAATAAGAGACTGAGCCAGATGCTTAATATAATGTGCGAAGAGCGTGGGGCCAGGTTCTATCTGCCGGATCGAAAGTTCATGGGCGATAACGGCTCGATGATCGCCTATACAGGGATGATCATGCTCAAGAGCGGAGTGACAACGCCGATCGAGAACTCTCATGTCAGGCCGGGGTATCGGACTGATGATGTAGAGGTGATGTGGGCCTGATCAAGGACTGAAAGGAGATTCTCATAATTAAGTATGGATGGTAGTCTTCAGTCCTATCGCGAAGGATATCTTCTCCGGATTTTATCTTCTTTTTTGCTAATATGAAAAGTTGCCATGGCAGAATAAGGTATATTTAGGCCTTAGCCAGCGCTATATCTAATACGGCAGTTTGAATATTATACTACGATGAGATGTTATAACGGGATGGAGCTCAGATCCTTTTTATAGCGCTATATAGAGGCTATGACCATAAACTATTTTGCATTAACAATTGATGGCAATAATTGGCATATTTAAGGATGGAGGTGGAGTGCACCCCTGATAGTAGACAGGTAGTTAAGCAACAGTATTTAAAGCCGCCTCCATTTCAAACTGATCCGGGGATTTGTATCCCAGAGCTGAATGGAGTCTCTTCTTGTTGTAGACCTTCTCGATAAAATGCCGTATATTTCTGATGTCATCTTCAAATGTTTGGTATTCATTGAGGTAAACCTCCTCTACCTTCAGAGTCTTGATGAAGCTTTCGGCAAATGCATTATCGTATGGATTCCCTTTGCGGGACATGCTGATCTCGATGTTATGCAATTTAAGACAATCGACATAATCTTTTGAAGCATACTGTACACCCTGATCGGAATGGTGAATTAGTCCTTGAAGGGATTCCATCCAGCGATTCTTTAATGCCATTGCAAGAGCATTCATGGTCAGGTGGCTACCCCATGTTTCTGCTCAAATCCCAACCGATGCACTTTCTGCTGAAGAGATCAATGATCACTGCCAGGTAGATATGCTCATGCATC
>JBHGAU010000124.1:0-4683 GCA_041946675.1 Methanotrichaceae archaeon
GGGAGTGCAGGTGCAGCGCGTCGCATACCCCACCCTTTAGGGTGGGGTTCTTGATTTTTAGTTTCAGGATTATCAGGATTAAGCTCTAAAATCTGCTCAATCCATATTAATTAAGTTTAAATAGTCTCAAATAGCTCAATAAAAACCCTTGTTTGCCTAAGGTTATATAGTCAAGATGAACCGTGAAAATTCCGCAAGAATAACTGACCGCATAGAGATCTTCTCTGCTCAGCTGATACCATGATCGACCCGTTCGCCATCGCATTCCTGATCATCTTCGCCGCCATGTTTATCAGGGCCCTGACCGGCTTTGGGTCCGCTCTGATCTCCATTCCTTTTCTCTCAATCCTCTTTGGAGCGAAGTATGCTATTCCCTTCATACTGCTCTATGAATGCCTGATCGATATCATGATACTTGGCAGGGACGGTTTGAAGCTGAAGAATGATATCAATCATGCCTGGCCGTTTCTAATAACTGGATTGATAGGTATCCCTCTGGGAACGAAAGTCCTGGTTCTATCGAGCGAGAGGCTGCTAAAGATTGTGATAGGCGCTTCACTCATCATCTTCTCGGCTCTGCTTTTATGGAACGTGAACCTCAAGCTCAAAAGAGATAGGTTTGGGAATGCTGCAGTCGGCCTTTTGGGTGGTTTTCTCTGCGGCAGCATAGGGATGCCGGGGCCACCTATGGCTCTGCTTTTGAGCAGCCAGGGAACCGCGAAAGAAGAGTTCAGAAGGCTAATAGTGATCTTTCTTACTGTAGTCGATTTTTTGACCTTCTTTTACTTCCTGTGGATGGGCTTGATAGATGCGAATATGCTCCTGCAGGGCTTGAAGCTGCTGCCAGCTATGGTGCTTGGATTCCTGGGCGGAAACTTTGTTTTCGGCAAGGTCGATGAGGTCACATTCAGGAGGCTGGCATTGGGAATTACGTTGGCTGCAGGATTATTGCTTATTTTGGCATATTGAAAACGCTATTTCAGAAGTATTCTATAATCATGGGTGAGCCTGATGCGAAATACCTTTAAGTTTGTAGCTCGCAAGAATAAATGGTTGATCCACTCATGGAAAAGCTGCACTTGCCAATTCTCATCGAAATCGATGAAGACGGCCTATACATAGTTAGCTGTCCGCTTTTCAAGGGATGTCACTCCTGGGGCGAGACCATAGATGAAGCCATGAATAACATATTAGAGGTCATCGAGATGTGTCTGGAAGAAACAAAAATCGAAAACCTCAATACCTTTGTCGGTTTCAGAGAGCTGGAAGTCGTTCGAGATGCAAAAGCTTCCTGCGATTAATTCCCAAGACCTCTTGAAGGTACTGAAGGCTCTTGGATTCGTCGTTATCCGAACGAGGGGTTCTCATGTGAGGCTCAGTTCTGAAGATGGGCGAATGACCACAGTTCCACTTCATAGTAATAAGGAAATACCCAAAGGACTTCTGCGCAAGATAATAAGAGAAGATTTAGAGATGAGCCTGGAGGATTTTCTAACGCTGTACTCAGACTTAAAGGGAAAATGAGGCATTAAACGGCTTTAGCAACTGATTTCTTTTACTAAGCTTCCAGGCATTGTCTATATCACTAAACTCTCTTTCGGGACTCCGCGCGTTGCCTGTTTTCGGGCGAGGGCGGGTGGGGCAGTCCTCAAGGCTGGACGGCCCCCTGACTCCGTGGCCACGGGGAACATGACACGAGTAAGGGGATGCCACTCTCTCCATGGCTGAAACGCCCATTTTACATGGGATAAGCCCTTACTGAAGCATCCTTTAAATCTATAGCTCAACACCACTCGCAAGGACATGTTTCCTCAAGACGCTCTCTGCAAGGGCCTTGAATGTCTCCCTGTTGTCGAAGAAGTACTTGAACTCCTACATCTTGCCTAGCTTGAAGAGAGAAATTTTCTTGCGATGCTGGATGACATTGAAGGTAGAATCCTTTAGTTCTGGTTGGCTCGGACCTGGGATGGCGGAAGACGTAGCAGGGCCTATGTGGTTCCAGATGAGATTTACAGCTGTTAATGGTGACCAAGAGTGAATGCTCCCTACCCTAAAGGGTAGGGCTTCTATCGTCTTTGCGAAGAGATTGCATCCCCAATCTCAGAATGTTTACTGCGGCATTGAGATCTCTATCCATAGACAGGCCACATTCAGGACAGCTATGAACTCTTACAGAGAGATCCTTTTTGACTATAAGGCCACACCTTGAGCACATCTGAGATGTTTGCCTCGGATCGACCAGTACAACCTTAGAGCCAGCGTATGCTGCTTTGCTCTCGGTTGCTTTTACCAGTATGTTCCAGGCAACATCTGAAATGGATTTTGCTAGGTTATGATTTTGGAGCATATTCTTGATATCGAGATCCTCAAAGACTATTACGCCGAAACGATCTACCAGTTGACGACTAACCTTGTTAGCAAAATCGTTTCTTCTGTTAGCGATCCTCTCATGAACTCGTTCAACGACTTTGATAGCTTTCTTCCTCTCAGGAGTACCCCTCAGAGCTTTTGAGAGCTTTCTTTGGACTCTGGCAAGCTCTTTTTCCTCCTCTCTGAAGAATCGGGGATTAGCAATCTTCTCACCATTTGATAAAGTGGCAAAGCTTTCCAGGCCAACGTCTATACCAATGATAGATCCATCTTTCCAGGGGGGCAATGGCACTTCACCCATATCAACAGAGAAGCAAACAAACCATTTGCCTGTAGGCATTCTTCGGATAATACAGGTCTTGAGCTTGCCTTCAAGGGGTCTATGGAGCTTGATCTTGATATCTCCGATCTTGGAGAGATGAAGCTTGCCAGAACTCAAACTAAAGCCAGATTGTGGATACGTGATACTATCGTATCTGTCTTTGCCTTTGAATCGAGGATAGCCGGGGTTCTCTCCTGCTTGAACTCTTCGGAAGAATGCTTTGAATGCTAATTCTACCCTCAACACTGCATTTTGTAGCGTCAGAGAATGGACTTCTTTATATTCCGGATGATCTACTTTGAGCTGAGGCAATCTGTTCTGAGTCTCAAAACGATTGACTTGTCGATGCTCTTTTTCCCAAGCATCCTTTCGATATGCCAGCGCATCATTATAGACTTGGCGGCAAATGTCAAGTTGCCTTTCGAGAATATGAACTTGAGATTTTGTCGGGAATAATCTATAGCGATACGATTTAAGCATTATACAGTAATCGCATTTTTGGGTTAAATAGTTGTTGGTTAGCAAGCAGTCAAGGGGAGGACTCCGCTTTCATCCCCAGCCTAAAGACCGGGGACTTCCCGCTCTGTCCTCTCCACTCCTGCGAGTTAAAATTTGAAGAAATATTTACATCGGAGTTCATGAATAAATATACAGATTACTCATCAATAGATGAAATGTTTGACGCGAGTGGATTTAAAGTAGAGTCAAATGAAGATTTTGATAAAATTCCTGTTGACAAATTAGATAAATTCATCAAGGAGCATACAAAATTCCCCACATGGGAAAAGATGATTGGCACGGCGGGAGAAGAGTATGTTATTCATAAGTTAGGATTATGATGGTGCCTAAACAAAAATGTGTGGACTTAAAGAGATTAAGATTATAGGGAGATATTTATATTAAATATTTATTTAACAATCTTTTTGGAGGCAACGTCAATTTGTCCCTAAGCAAATCTATCAATAATCTCTCAAGCTTATCTAAGCATACATCGAAATCAAGTTCTTTTGATCTTTTCTTTAGGCTTTCGATTTCATCCTGCCTGCGAGCACCAGCATGTTGAATTACCCCTCTGACTTCTGCAAGATCATTTACGATTTCTCGCAGTTTACCCATATCTGCTTCAGGATAGAGTTTAGATAGAATTGGAGCTATCTTATTCTCCTTTACCACCAAAACCTCTAAGGATATAAATAGTTTTATATATTTGTCAATCTTATCTTCTACATCTTGCTGGCCCAAGGCTCTCCACCTAATTGACCTAAGCAAATTATTTGATTCATCCTTAAATTCATTAATTGCTTTTTCTGCACTGTTTATTGCATCCAATTGTTCCTTAGAAAGGGGTAAGGGGTTTACAATTATACAATCCATCGTAAAATTTTTTTCATATGTCTTAAATTTTAAAGGTGATACCAATGGCCATATGCCTATTTGTGTTAGATCTAAGTTTGCTTGATTCTGGTTGGACCCCTCGCCAATTAAAAATGAAAACAAATAAGCGGCAATCATGCATCTTTCCCGACCAAGCTTCCTGGCATCATTTTCATCTATGGCATCTATAATAGTCTCGACAATGAATTGAAATTCACTATCTCCCATCCTAAATGTGCATCTTGCCAATGGTATTTGCTCACTCTTTTTTTCTTCAGGCCATCGGAAACATATCCTTCCAAGCATCTCGATTTTGAATTCAGATAACAATATCACCTATATTATCTTCTTATTGGGCTAGTTTCAAAAATATTACGGCCACTCAATCACAAATATGTATTCACACGTTATTCGAGGCCAGGGAGAATAATTATTCAATCGCGGTATTTGATTCCGCAAAACGGCACGGATGGCTATTTTAAAACCAGTTCGTCATCAAAGCTGGGCCTCTTCTTCAAGCTCTGTGAGTCTTTCCGCTGATGCCTTGCCGAATATGCCCCAATATTTAGAATGGTCCGCTCTTCCCACTTTGATCAACAGCTTTGTTCCCTGCTTCA
>JBHGAU010000125.1:0-4616 GCA_041946675.1 Methanotrichaceae archaeon
AAACGGTTAAATCATCATTGAAACATAGGTTTAGAAAATGGCTCTTCGAAGAGGGGTAATCACCCTCTTTACTGCAACAACTCATATGCAATAGTACCGGATCATATAAGCTTATAAATCCTCATGTTACCGTTGTCAAACGCCTTCGAGAACCCTTCTATATTATCGCCGTTGACCATCTTTGTAAATATGGTTTCCTTCTTTAGGTACGGTCTGATATCGGAGATGCTGGAACTGCGGTTGGTCGGCATCACGAAATAATCGCTGAAGTTTCCGCCGGAAGCCATTATCAAAGCGAAGTACTTGCCTAAATCGTCGGACATTACAAGTGCGTAATTTGCATTGAACTTTCGGGCTATTTCCTTTGCCGATGTAGCGTTCTCGGATAAGAAGAAGCTTGCTACATCTTTGACCTTCTCTTCTGACTCAAAGGGATACCACAGAGCATATTCTATCTTATGCCAGGGCTTTCCGGGGTCTGCGTAACCTCCAATAGTATCCTTGATTTCTCTGGATGCCTCGTATATTACGACTCCTCGGTGCCCAATCTTCTCAATCCCGTCAGCATAATCCCACCAAGCAAGGACTGTCGCATCCTTCTCAGTGTTGTTCGCCAACCACTGGTAACCTTCAACTGCTTTGGAGTCGCTCAGAAACCAGTCCATGGATTGCATGTTGTCGAACTCCAGCCTCATTCCTGCCAGTGCGGCGACAAATACCAATATAATTGCCGCTATTCCTATTGTTCTTCCTCTCATTCTTTTCTCTGTTTTCATGGATGTCTCCTCCGATAGAAAATAGGTCCTAGAAGCCTTCCGTACCTTCCGCTTCATCGGACACCATCCCGTCCAGTGTTCGATAATTTCCTTAAACTCCACGCTCAGACCTTCTCCTTTACCTTTGCGAACAATTCTTCTGCCATTTTCGTGGGATCTGCCGTCCGATTGAGCACAATCTTCAATTCATCGGCGTAATCCCAGAGCAGTTCGATGCACTCCGCATACTGTTCGCAAATTCCACAATCGCTTTCATGCTCATACCAGACCTGGACGCCATGTTTCCCGGAGACAAAGATGATCGCATCTACGCCCAAAGGAACAGAACGGCCGAGAAGGACGCCCAGCTGTGGATTGATTCTTTCAATTGCAATCTTGTTGGCTTTTGCCATCTCGCGTAGAGCTGTCTCAATCTTGCCATCAATTGTGAGAAGGGCTTTCGAGACCGCCTGTCGGGAGATCCCAAAGTCCATGGCGATGGTTATGTTAGGTATCCGGGCGCGCCTTAGCTTCCAGAACTCAAACTGTTTTTCGTTTGTAAACAAATTCACGTGTCAACTTTTACAGGTTGACAATTTATAGTTTTCCCTATGCCCTCTGCTCACCAAGATCCGTCCGGCGCCCCTTGGTAAATGAACTTCTTATTGGCATGGATGAAAAGGCGATCCCAGAACCAGTTATCGACTCCCGTGAGGTGAACGCCACGTTCCAGAATATTGACCACTACAATCTCCAGAGGCTTGAGTTCGTGACCTATTCTGCCCAGTTCTTCCTGTTTTGATAAAGAAATAACTATCGAAAAGAGGTAGGTGAGAATGTCTGGAGCGAAGTGCCAGGAATGCGGCAAAGAAATATCAGAGGATGTTCATTTGGCAGAGCTATCCTCCTGGATTATACCGAAGGTATTGCCCTCTGTATCTTTGCAGTAAGCAAAGTATCCTACTCCCGGTATAGTCATCCGGGGCGTGATGACTTTGCCGCCCTTCTCTGTCACTTTGGCCATGAAGCCCTCAAGGGATGGAACGGAAATAGTATTGACTGTGGTAGCTGTTGGATCCATACGCTTGGTTATTGCTCCATCAATCCCTGGCTGTCCTTTCTCACCTGTTGATGCCAGCCAATAATCAGCAGGGCCTCCCCAATTTTGAATCTCCCAGCCGAAGACCTCTCTATAGAATTTAGCCGCACGCTCTGGCTGGTCGGCATTGATCTCAAAATGGATTACTCTTGGCATATGGACAATTGGGATTTTTGGAGTAGATATAGATGGCGATAAGGTATAGAGCAGAATGGAAGTATAATCAGCTCAGGTTACATTTTGGAAACTATCTATAGAAGTGCTATTGCCGATGCTACATCGCAAACTTTTAACTCAGGACGGACACATAAGAAGGCCTAAATGGCAAAGCCATCCCCCATCCTCGTCTCCATCGATATAGACGAAGCTCGCCGCCCAAGAGCCATGCAAATCAGAAGATCGATTGAATCTGATGAGCATTTCATTCTATGGAAGGTAGAGAACCTATCGCACGATATACGTTTCCAATGGATGGATCGGACTTTGAATATTGAGCTCAAAGACTTCACCGGCGACCATCAGAGCGATTATGTAGCATCGATTATCAATCCCGAAGGCCGCCTATATCAGCAGGTTTTGGCAGGCCGAGAGCTACAAGATCCTCTGATAATCATAGTCCTGGGAGGAGATTCTGACGTGGCTCCCGCCATAGCCAAGACGGTTTCGGGAAGAGGATTTCGCGGTCTGGAAGCTGCTGATAAGATCATAGGATATACCGATATGAGGCTAACTGTGAGGGCTGCAATATACGGGTATGGAGGCTGAAGGAGAATCCCTATGGGCGTATGCTACTTAGAGTCCGAAAGATCCTGAAGGGATGGGATTTACTGGGCTTTCGTCCAAGTCCTGCGAAGGGCGAACGGAAACTCGCTGGGCTGTCCCTGATGATTGGAAACGGTATCGGCCCAGCAAGGTCGCGGAGCATTCTGGAAAGATTCAATCTGACCTTGGAGCCTAAAGAACCGGATACCTACCTCAACGATTGCAGCGGAATAGGTCCAAAGCTCGCTTCGACCATCCAGGAAGCATTAGATCTTCCTCGCGAAGTAATAATACGTCCGAAGGGACGGAAAACCAGGCGAAGGCAGCGCAAGAGCGGATCCTGATCGGGTACGGACATGTTATCGATATCAGTCAGGGCCAGACCTTAAGCATCTCTATGTACTATTTCCGGTGAGAATGCCGGCAGACATACTGCAATATATTCAGCACCTTCCGGATACGGCGTGCTGTACTGAACCCATTCGCCAGCCTCTATAAGAATCGCCTGGCCAGCTGAAACATCGATCTCCTTTTCTTTCGTCCTGACTTCAGCATGCCCTTCAATACCTGCCTCCGTATATTTGAATCGCAGATCGCATTTTGCGCCAAAGGGCTTCTCGTAAAATGTTATAGATAAACTTGGTATTAAGGCACCAAAGGGTATAAGATAAAAAGTTAAGAAAAGCACATTGCGGCTAAGTGATAAAATCATAATCGTAGGTTATTCCGCCTGAACCTATGCCGAGAGGATGTCTATCCACTCCTGAGCCTCCGGGAATATAGACTACACATCCAAGATCGCTGTAATAGTTGCCTGTAACTCCATTATCCCAGTTGTTTCTGAGGCCGAGGTCATATGCGTTATAGCTGTTATCTATGAGATAGTTGCTGAATATCTTGTTCCAGCCCGCTGAGAATGCAAGGTATATCCCGTAGGTATTTTTCACTACTATATTTTTTGTAATTGTGTTGTTGCTGCTGTGGTATGCCAGATGAATGCCCTTATCGTTCAGAGATAAGTTATTCCTCTCAAGTGAATTGTCATTGCTATCGAATGCAAGATAAATGCCTCTTTCATTATTTTCAGCGATATTATCGCGGATTGCATTGCGTTTAGAGCTGTCCAGAGATATGCCGCCATGGCCGTTATCGAATGCGGAGTTGTGGAGAACAGCATTATCGTTGCTTGACTCCTCAAGGGATATTCCATACCAGTCACTTTTGCTGATGTTATTATCGTCTATTGTATTATTGCTGCTGGAGCGAAGCGAAATGGAGCTGTCGCCATTCTGTATCAGGTCATTTTTCGATATCGTATTGTAGTTGGACCGGAGCAGGAAGATGCCGCAATCTTTGCTTTCTCCAATGTTATTATCTTTAATATAATTGCCAGCAATAACATTATGTTCTGAGCTTGCGAGAGAGATGCCGTTTGTATTATTGCTGATAACGTTTAAGAATATTGTACAGTTTCTTGCTCCCTCAAGGCGGATGCCGTCGGTGCAATAGCTTATATTGTTTTTATTAATGACACTGTCATTGGACTTAACAGATATGCCTGTCCTGCGAGTTGATCTGATATCAAAGCCGGATACAACTATGCCGTCAGCCTGAAGGGTTATAGCACTCCCGATAGCACCCGAATCCAGTAGGGGCATATCCTCACCCCTAAGAATTATCTGCTTAGTTATGTTTAGGCTCTCGCGATAGATTCCGCCCTGGACCTCTATGATATCCCCAGCTTCCGCCCTATCCAGAGTAGCCTGAATGCTTGTTCCGGGCTGAACTTTTATCACAGTGGCGCCAGCCGAATAGGTTATCATTAAAATGATAGCAAACGCTAGCCAGCATACTCCTCTCTTCATTGCATCTCCCATTACTGAGAATACTTCTCAAAATAAAAAGTTATGGTTAGCGTGAATGCTCCCCGCCCTAAAGGGCATGGCTTCTATCGGTTTTACGAAGAGATTGCATCCCCAATCTCAGTATGTTTATAGCAG
>JBHGAU010000126.1:0-4513 GCA_041946675.1 Methanotrichaceae archaeon
AAACGGTTAAATCATCATTGAAACATAGGTTTAGAAAATGGCTCTTCGAAGAGGGGTATGGATATCAAACCTTATGAAAAACACTTTGATTCACTGCCGGAATAGCCGTATCGGATTTACATATGATTAGGCTGATTGGGATGAAAGTATTCATTCAAATTGATATTATCATAGTATCCCAATGATTAAATTCGGGGCTAGAGCAGATACAAAAAATGAAATGCAGAGGAGTGGCTTTGTCTCAAGCCTTTTGTCTCCTTCTGTAGAGGTAGATGCCCGCAGCAACAATGAGCACAAGAGCAGCGATGCCCGGCACGAGCATAGATCCTGATGCAGGTTTGATCTGGACAGGTATCTTCATGCTTTCTGATATTATAGTATCTCCTTTGGCATCTGTGTACTTGATCTCGCTGTTGATGCCGTAATCTTTCGGAGTTGCATCCGAGTCGGTGTCCACCCTGAATACGACAGTCTTCTCCTCACCGGGTGCAAGATCGCCGATATATGCCTGATCATCCGTCGAAGAGAACGGCTTGAAGATGCTGAGCCTTGCCAATCCATCGTTCACAGGATCCTCGCCTATATTCTTGTACGTGACCTCCACAGGCCCCTTCTTCTCGCCTGCAGTCAGGTTGCCGCTTGCCTTAGTTATCTCGAAGTCTGCGGCATTTTTCACATAAACCTTTATGGGAATCGTCTGGTTGGCATGCTGATACCAGTATGATGTCTGGTAGCCGGAAAGTTGAGCTGTCTGAGGATCGATGTTGTTGGCGTACACCTCTACGTTGTACTGATAATCGTAATTCAGCTTGAGCTGCAAAGGATACATGCCTGCAGGCGCATGTTTCCCGATCTTTATGGTATACTTCAGCGGCGCTGTGGCCTTCTGGCCCGACTGTAGTGACTGAACTACCTGATCTCCCGATTGGATCTCGATCTGAGATGTATCTGAGATCAAAGTGCCCATTATCGCAAGACCCGTAGTCCTTGCAGCCTCAAGCTTTTGCTCCTGATTGGCAAGGGCATACTCAGTGGGGGTATTTGCCACTTTATCCTGCTTGAATCCCATGATCTTTCCGTTGTTTGTCAAATCGATGTAAAGTGTGACTGTATCTCCGCGGGAGAACTCATTAGTGCCAGTGATATCCGCAGTGAACAATGGCCCGCCATAAGTCCACCAGTAGTTATCAAGCACATTTGGGGGTATGTAGTTGTTCGCAGTCTCTTCAGGCGATTGGTAGGTCGTTTCTGCCTGTGCTGATATCAATAATACTATAAATAGGCAAAGGCATACGGTGAGTTTCATTTTTATTCTCCTCTTGCGCTGATGAGTTTAAGGGCTCTCATTAGCTCATACTTAGCGTTTTCCATGGTCTCTCGCCGGACCTCCATGCGCAGCATAAGCACAACAAACACCGTGAAGGTAGTGAGCAGGGCGAATATTACCGCCATAACGGTAACCAATCCGAAGTTGCTGGTCATAAGGAAGGGCGATGCCATCAGAGCTCCGAAACCGAATACTGTCGTCATACCGGATGCAATCAGTGCTGAGCCTATCCGGCGTGAGGCAATCCCAAGCGCCTCCATGGGATCTCCGACTTTCCCCAGCTCCTCATAAAAGCGCTCCATCATTAATATGGCATACTCTGAGCCGACTCCAAGGATGAGGGCGCCCAATGTCGCAGTCAGGGGCGTGTACTTTATGTCTGCCAAATACATTACGCCTCCCATCCAGCCGATAACTACCAGCATGGGCAGCACCGGAAGAAGCGCCTTTATCAGATCTCTGTATATGGCCAGCAGCACGATAAAGATCAATATTAGCCCTAGCAGCGTCATCTGCGTTCTTCCTGTTGTTAGGGCTGCGATGACCGTTGTCATCACCACTGAATCCCCTGTCTCTCTGACGGACACATCCGGAGGAGGCGGATACCAGACAATATCCTTATCGATCTCTTTGATGAGGCGATCTGCACCCTCGGCTCCCAGCTGCGATAGTGTCTCACCTACATTTAGGTTGATGATAGCTGTATCATGGCCATCCAGATATCTATCTCGTATGGAAGCGGGCAGGCTGTTTATCAGATCCCGAGCCGTTGTTTTATCCTGAGGTATTGTGCCGCCGTTTGCCTGCTTGATATATGTGACAATGCTTGAAGCACCTTCGACCTGGCCCCGTGAATTCATAAGATATGTGCTGAAATCATCCATCCACTTGAGAGTATCAGGATCGGATAGATCATCACCCTGGACGATGAGATCAATTGTATCTGTGCCTCCGAAGATATCGCTCATATGTCTGAAATCTATCAGAGTCGGCATATCTGATGGCAAATAGTTCTTGAAATCAGTATCCACGGGAACTTGAGTATCCGCATAAGTTCCTATGAGCGACAGCACTAGCGCAAGGGCCAGTACGAGCTGCCATCTTTGGATACAAAACATTGCGATCTTCTCTATTGTGAGCCCAATAGCATTTTCCTTCGGCACATTAAACTCTGCTTCCTTTATGATATCCATCTTCTTTGGATTCTTTGGAGAACTCCTTTTCTCGACTATTTGAAGGAAGGTTACGCCCACAAAGAGCGCTGAGAGGTAGCAAAGGAAAAGCCCGATAAGACAAGTCAGTCCGAAGTCACGGGTCATGGGCACCGATGAAGTCATGAGCGAAACGAATCCCATTGCAGTTATGATCAGGGCTATCATGACAGGAACGGAGACGTGGTTGACGGTCTCAACCACCGCTTTGATTGGTGTCTGACCTTTTGAGAACTCCTCATCTATTCTATTATGGAACTGAATTGCGTAATCTATGCCGATTCCAATAAGCACGGGGAAGGCTGACATGGAAACCATTGTAAAGGGTATGTGTAAGAATCCCATGGCGCCAAACGTCCAGATTATTCCCAGGAAGACAATCGGTATAGGCAGGAGAGGCCATTTCACATGCCTGAAGGTGAGGAGCAATGCCACTATCATCAGAACTCCTGCCAGGCCAAGGACCGGGCCGTTGCTCTCATTTATATAACTCATGATAGAGGTCATGAGCGCAGCTCTGCCTGTGACGGTGACTCCAATATCGGGCGGGAAATCAGCCATCTTTACCTGCTCATTAGTTTCTGCATTAATCGCAGATAGTTGATCTTCTGTAATGGATACAGGCAGCTCAATTGAGATCATAGTATGCCTTTTATCAGGCATCATGGCATTTACAATTCCAGCATTTTCGGGACTCGAGAGAATCTCATCTATTCTTTCCTGTGAAGGGATGTCCCTGACACCGGCCTGAATCTCTTCGGAGTCGGCCACAACATCGGCAATGCATTTAACTCCGATCACCACCGTTGGCTCCTTCATCTTATCCGAGAATCGGAGCATTGCTTTCAGAGTTTCGGGCTTTGTTATGCCGTCTCCTTCAACTAGAACTGCGATGGATTCAGTTCCAAATTTCTCAACATAGAGGTGATCGTAAAGCTGATAGAGAGGCGAATCCTTTCCCACCATGCCTTCAGTTGTCATTCCTTCTGCTTCTATCTGAGTTGCATAATGGATGGATGCGACTGTGAGAAGCACTGCTGCAGCTACTATTATTATAGGATTTCCGGCAATCCACCCTCCAAGCCTTTCGACGTTTATTATGAGGTCACCTCGCAGCAGCGTTTTTTCGTTCGGGTCTTATCGGACGTTCGAGAACATGCGAAAAGTACATAAAACTTGTGGTCTATTTCTAAGCGATGAACAGGGGCGATAGAGAGGAATTAAAGAAACATATCGTGGATGCATGCATTAAGGTTGCCAATGCAAAAGGGCTCAGCGATGCAGCCGGCGTACTCAGGGGCACGATCTTTCTGGCACTTGAACCGATGTCCATGGACCAGCTTGTGGAAGAGACAGGATACAGCAAATCCACTGTTAGTGCAAATATGAGCCTCTTAGAAAATCTGGGAATGGTGAAACGCATCGTCGTCCCAGGCGATAAAAGATATTATTATGTCCCTGTAACAGATACTGATTGCCTCAGGACAGTTATGCTTGTAAACTTAAAAAATGAGATCCAGCTGATAATTGATGCCATCGATTTGACTGAGAGGGATCTAAAGGAGTGTGAGCCTGATTCAAAGAGTATCAGAGAGAGATTAAGCAGCATAAGACATTTCTATGAGCAAACGCTGAAGCTTATAGATCTGATGGCCAGGCATACGATGGATGAACTGATTGAGCTTCTCGAAAAGGATAACTGATCAACTCAGCCTGATTCTTCATCCCTGGGGATATCTCGAAGTGCAGTGCCTGCAATAAAGAGATATGCATATGCGCTTCTCCTAATATTGCTTGCATTAATTTTCGCTGCCGGTCCATCGGCAAGCCAGGATAGCTCCCGGGCAGATAGCAGTTCGATCAAGGAGAGTCGGATACCTATCGGAATGGGCGGAAGCGGTCTGCCCTGAATTCCTAAATGATCTGTATGGAGGTATATTATTCGATACATAGCTTTAAGAGAGCGTACTGATAA
>JBHGAU010000013.1:0-52415 GCA_041946675.1 Methanotrichaceae archaeon
TCTCCTCCATCCATCCCTCGATCTCCAGGTAAGTGGACTTCAGAGCATTCAGCACCTCAGGATCTGCCTTCCACAGTCCCCTCTGTTCGGCCTCGATCAGCCTTCTGGCCATTTCCTCCATGGCCCAGGGGTTGTTCTCCTCGAAGAACTTGCGGTTCTCCTCATCCATTATGAACGCCTTGGCGATGTCGTCGAAGATCCAGTCATCCACTTCTTGTGTCGTCGTCTCCCAGCCGTAAACCCTGCCAACGCGTTTGGAGATGTCGCCTGCACCCTTGTAGCCGTGTCGCTTCATTCCCTCGATCCATTTGGGGTTGAGAAGCTTGGTCCTGACAACACGCCGGACCTCGTCGGCCAGGGTGCGCACCTCAACATGATCTGCATCTCTCGTGTCTCCATAGTATGCATCCACCTTATGGCCGGAGACTTCTCTGGCTGCAATAGTCAGGCCGCCGTGGTTTCCAAAATAGCAGCAGCATCCGAATAAATCCTTCTCATCGGTGGTGGTCTTGTTGAATGTGACATCCACGCTTTTTAGCTGCTTGACAAATCTCTCCTGAGATTCCTCTCCGAAGAAGCCCTTGCCGTAGGCATAACCGTTCCAGTAGATGAATACATCAGAGAGATCCTTATCCTTCTTCCAGGCGGAGGCATAGACTGCCAGATTTACACCATTGCCGTAAGTTCCCGGCTTGCTGGCAAAGATGCGTGGCGAGGGTCCATTCTCAAAATCATGCTTTTTCAAGTAGTTCATCTCAGGCGGCTCATTCAGCCGTGAGACCTCCTTTATGGCCTGATCAACCGTTTCTATGCAGTTGTAGAAACAATCCCGAGTGATGCCTGAGACACGAATGGTGAGGTCTATCCTGGGCCGGCCCAGTTCATCCAGAGGAACGATCTGGTAGCCATTGAGCTTGGCACCCTTCCATTTGGGCTTCACCCCTATCAAGTGGAAGATCTGAGCCATTTGTTCCCCGTCTGCGTACATCACATCTCCTGCCATCCAGAACATGGCCACGTTCTCGGGCAGGCGACCTTGCTCCTTTTGGTACTTCTCAATAAGGCTCTCAGCAAGTCTCCTGCCAACCATCCAGACGGCTTCAGTCGGAACTGCCTCCGGATCAAGCGAGTAGAAGTTGCGCCCTGTGGGCAGAACCTCAATCTTTCCTTTAGTGATCAGTCCTGAAGGACCTGGCTCAATATAGCCTCCTGAGAATCCATGCAACAGGCTCTCCATCTCACTGGATGCCTCAATCCTCATGCATAACTCATCCACTCTACCCTGAAGAGTCCGAAGTGATCCGTTCTCTTTCAAGCCTTTAGAATCCAGGAGCTTTGCCAGCGCCAGCTGCCCACTGCCGTCGTTTTCATCTGACTTCATCATTGCCGAAACCAGTTCTTTGGAGAGGAGATCCAGCTCCTGTAGGTCCTCCATCTTTGTGGTGACCTCTTTATCCAGAAGCTCAGCAGCCGTCTTCCTGAACTCAGGTCGCAGAATTGAGCGCACCATCTCCTTCCTCCTCTCGCCTTCAGGTAGAACGTCGAAGATGTGCATGCCATCCGGGATCTGGGTGTTATAAAGCTGGGATATTTTGTCATGAGCCCTCTGTAAAATTTGCTCGAAGCTTGTGCCTAATGCTGTTAGCTTTTCCAGCTTCATCTCCTTGGCCATGTTGCTATTCTCCAGAAGCCCCATTATTATGTGTTCAAGAGCATGAGCCCTTCCGCCGTCCGAGATCTTGGCGCGGTGGTACTCAGCGATCCTCTCTTCCAGCTCCTTCAGCTCTCCGTAGAGGTCTGAATCCATCATCACCGCTTGCATATGGTCCACGAGAGTAGCGTAGCTTCGGCGCTTGGCAATTGTGCCCTCCGGAGGGTTGTCGGAGTTGTAGATATAGAGATGAGGAATGTCCCCTATACCAATATCCGGATAGCAGTCGCCTGATAGACCTACCGACTTTCCGGGAAGGAACTCCAGGTTGCCATGGGTGCCGACATGTACAATTACATCCGCTCCGAAGACCTTCTCAATGTACCTATAAGTGGCAATGTACTGGTGAGTTGGGGGGACCTCTGGGTCATGAAGAATTTTACAGACTTGGCCGTCACATCTGGCGCCAGCGCACCCTCTCTTCGGCTGGGTGCAGATCAGGGCGCTACCATAACGGACTCCTGTTATAACGATCTTGCCCTGGTAGAGCATGGCCGCTGGAATGCCGTTCTTCTCTTCTCCGGGAGGATTTCCCCAGGCGTCGCTGACCCTGCTCCGAACTTCTGGAGACAGGTTCATGAACCACTGCTCGTACTTCTCTTTGGTCAGGTAAGCCAGAACGCCCCCTTTGGCGACGATCTCCTCGATGGAAGTCCAGCGGAACTCAGATATGGCTTTCCTGCCCATTATGGTCTCTATCAGCTCTTTTCCATTTTGAGGAATATTTTCCAGCGAGTATTCGGCTTGGGCCATCCTGTTCATGATGCGAGCAACGCTCTCCAGCGTATCCAGATGAGCCCCACCGCCAACTGATGCTTCCACAGAAACGCAGGGATTGTTGTGCAGTATAAATGCCACTTTGCGTTCTGACACCGGCTTCCTCTTGAGGGCGATCCATTTGGAGATCCGTCTGCACACTTTGGAGGTTCTCTCAGGAAGAGGCACATGCTTCTCAACCAGAGCGCCATCAGACTCCAGTTTTTCGGTAACTCCAAGTATCAGCGGTTCTATGACACCCTCAAACTCTGGCATTGCAACGGACCATCCAACCTCGCTGCTGGATAGGCCGCGTATATCCTTCAGCCATTCATCTTCGGTCTTATGATATACCAGCAGTGGGTGGAAGACAGGGATATCCAGCTTCTTCAGGAGCTCAGCTGAGTCCTCAACGCTTCTTGCACGGAACACAGGTTGCAGGTTTATTATGGCGTCAACCCTGCCCATGAATATCCTCTCGGCCACCTCGCCGCTTGACCAGGCGCCGAGGTCTCTGTCACCCATGGAGAAGCAGAAGACAGGCAGAACTGCAAACTCCTTCTCAAGCTCGGCGATAACGGCATCGACCAGGGCAAGGTCTCTATTGGCCCAGTAGGTGCGGGAGAAGGTTATTCCCACAGTTGGACGGTCAATTGGGCCATACCATTTCAGATATTCTTCCAGTGTAGGGAATGCCTCATCGGCGCGGGGATGATAAAGCCCCTGCCAGAGCAGTTCTTTCGGGGGCACAGGATCATAATCCATCCCGAGGATCTTCTGGCAGGCGTACTCAAGCATATTCTTATAGTTCTCAGGCCCGCCGAAGAGGATGTACTCATTGACCATGCCGGTTATCTCCATGGAGACATTCGAGGCAGCCCAATGCGAGGGATCACGCCCAAAGGATACCACCGGCGTCACGGGATCCATTGCAGGAAAGATCTTATCCCAGCATGGGTCGCTGGAGGGATGAACCAGTACCAATTGAGCCTTCTTGAGGGATTCCAGGCACTTTTCCAGCTCGGATGAGTTGTCGAACTGAGTATAAGACCAAGCCTCCAGATCCAGGGAAAGCTCTCTGGCACCCAGCAGCAAGAGAGGCAGCTCGCTGCTCCAGGTTATTGAAACGATTTTCATATGCCTTCACCTATATTTTTTATGTAGATGTCTGCGTTCAGTGTGAATAATGTAAATTTAGATCACCAATATTAATAGTTATTCTAAAAAAGATAACATGTATAGATCTAAAATATGATTGAATTATATTTAAGGTATTACTAACCTGCTAACCGTGTTACTAATTAGCTGCCCGAAGCTTCAACGACTCTGCCATATGACTAAGCAGGGCAGATTTGATACGGGTTCAGGGGTCCTTGCTTGAGGAAAATGGCCTGACTATACGGCTATATTTGATGACTCTCTTTCCACGTGGTATCGGCTGGCCGACACATATAGTCGCAGTAATATGATTCAAGGACTCTGTAGAGCGGCGGCTGAATCAGTAATTCTATGTAAGAACTAATAGTATGAATATCCATACTATAATAGTTAATATGCCTAAAATTTTTTAATGGTTCTTTGCTTCACTTATGGAACGTCTGGTGGAAAGTCGTACGTTCTGCGCGAGGGCGCACCTTCACCCTTGAGCATAATCAGATTAGGCCCAGGCTTCCAGTCCCCTTTTTAGAAATATTACAATATCTTGGTTCCAATGATGTTCTATTTCTTTTGGCAATGCCCTAATCCTAGTATGACTTCATAACACAATAACCAAAATACTTATCAATAAAGACATTAATTTAGATCCACAATTCTATTTAGCGCATCTAAAGCGGAGATGTGGTATGAATAACGAGGTTATCTATGACTCAGCGGCATGCAGCGGCAAATATTCAGCAGGCTTACGTCTCTTTCTATGGCGGATGATTTTCTTGACATTTTCAAGATCGCATCTAAACATGAAACTGAATAAAGAGCAGGAAGATCTGCCATAGCGACCCTGTCATGTCGACAAGTGTAGCGAAGTCCGAAATAATGAAGTCCGACTCCTCTAAAGCGAATCTCAATGCGGCTCTGAGAAGGGAGAAGATAAGCGAGGAGTATAGACGGTTTGCAGGAAGAAAATTTCTTTTCTTCATAGTCCTGATCCTGGGAATAATAGTCATGGCAGGCCTGGCTGCTACTCTAGGATCCGCAGATATAAGTGTTAAAGATGTCTATATTGCCATTTTGGCCAAGTTCTTTCCGGATCAGTTCATGTCTGATTGGTTTGCCGATACCATTGTCTGGGGACTTCGTCTTCATAGGATATTAATGGGCATTGTGGCCGGTGCCGGACTTGCTGTAGCTGGTGCGACTATGCAGGGCATACTTAAAAATCCGCTGGCTAGCGAGTTTACGCTTGGAATATCCTCGGCAGCTGGCTTTGGAGCAGCTATGGCCATAGTAATGGGCGCCGGGTTCGTCGGTGGAGAATATTTGATCATAGGCAATGCATTCCTGTTTACGCTGCTCGCATCTTTCACAGTCTATGGCCTTGCCAAATATAAAGGAATTACATCAGAAACGATGATACTGGCCGGAATCGCCATCATGTATCTGTTCTCAGCCATGACCTCCTTCCTGCAGTATGTTGGTAGGTCAGAACAGGTTCAGGAGGTTGTCTTCTGGATGATGGGTTCTCTTGGAAGATCCTCCTGGGATAAGGTGGGTCTGGTAACAGCCATACTCGTCATCTGCTATCCCTATCTAATTTTTAAGTCCTGGGATATCAATGCCCTTGGAGCAGGCGATGAGACTGCCAAAAGCTTAGGGGTGAATGTGGAGAGGACCAGAGTGATCTCCATGATGCTGGCCTCCCTCATGACTGCAAGCATTATCTGCTTCACAGGAACTATTGGATTCATTGGCCTTGTCGCTCCCCATTTAGTCAGAATGGCCATAGGAGGAGATCACCGTTTTCTTCTACCCGGTTCGGCCCTTGTGGGAGCATTGCTTCTACTGGGTGCCGATACTTTAGCTAGGACGATCTTGGCCCCTGTAATACTTCCTGTGGGCATAATGACCTCATTTTTGGGTGTTCCGTTTTTCATTTATCTATTCATGCGAAGGAGGAAAGAGTTTTGGTAGATATCACTATCAAAGGTCTGACATTCGGCTATAACGGATCCAGGATTCTGGATGGCCTAAATCTGGTGGTCGAAGATTCTGAGGTGCTTGGCCTGGTCGGGCCCAATGGCTCTGGAAAGACTACTCTCATAAAATGCATCGACCGGATACTTAAGCCAAAAGGCAGCATCCTGCTGGACAGCCGGGAGCTTGAAACCATGAGCAGGCAGGAGATCGCCAGATGTATCGGTTACGTCCCCCAGTCTGGGTCCTCCACAATGGCCACTACCGTTTTTGATACGATTCTAATGGGAAGACGGCCCCATATGAGCTGGAGGGTCACTCCCAAAGATATCGATAAGGTATCAGAGGTGATAGAGCTTTTGCACCTGGATGATTTGGCGATGAGGGATTTCAGCGATCTCTCTGGGGGCCAGAAGCAGAAGGTTTTGATCGCCAGGGCTCTGTGCCAGGAACCTGAAGTATTGCTGCTTGATGAGCCTACGTCAAATCTGGATATGTACCATCAGCTGGAGGTCATGGAGACAATATCCGATCTGGTTAAGAGGAAACGCGGCCCAAAGAAAGTTTCAGCGATAATGGCCATTCATGATCTCAATCTGGCTGCCAGATTCGTCGATAAGTTGGCCATATTGAAAAACGGAAGGATCTACGCTGCTGGAACCCCCGCCGACCTTATCAATGCCGAAAACATCAGGACGGTTTATGGGGTCGAGGCCATAGTGATGAATAACCTGGACCGGCCCTATATCGTGCCGATCAGGTCTATAAACGGCGGAGAAGCTGTATGTTACTGAACGGATGCATAGATTCTTTGACAACAAATAAGTTTACTTATTAATAGTTTTTTCCACAATAGTAGCAAATAATACGATGGATATATAAAATAATCTGATTAATGAAGTCCGTCTGGAAATGATAAGAGTGAATCAAGTTATTGATATCCTAATTATATATACTATCTTCCGGCCTACGTATAGTTCATGCAGTAGCAAATTAATTCTAAAATTTAACATTTATTAATACGAGGTAAATCCTTATATACATAATCAACGAGCTAATTGAAAAGGCGATAATAATGCATCATTTGAAGAGAAGAACCATCCCATTCACATCCATCGTAGGTCAGGATGATATGAAGTTCGCCCTGATTCTAAACGCCATCAATCCACGGATAGGCGGTGTTCTGATTAGAGGCGATAAGGGCACCGCCAAATCAACTGCCGTGCGTGCTCTTGCGGACCTGCTGGAGAAGATCTCAGTCGTTAAAGATTGCCCGTTTAATTGTGATCCTGAAAATCCGGAGGATATGTGTGACCTGTGCTATGAGAAAAAAGAGGCGAACCAGATAACCGGAATCGAGAAGAAGACACCTGTAGTTGATCTTCCTTTGGGTGCAACGGAAGATCGAGTGGTTGGCTCACTAAATGTAGAACGCGCTATTAAAGAGGGCATTAAGGCGCTAGAGCCCGGAATTCTTGCGGCTGCCAACAGGGGCATCCTGTACATAGACGAGGTAAACCTTCTGGATGATCACGTGGCCGATGTTCTTCTGGATTCAGCAGCCATGGGCGTCAATATAGTCGAGCGTGAAGGAGTCTCGGTGGCACATCCTGCCAAGTTCATCATCGTTGGGACCATGAATCCGGAAGAAGGGGAGATCCGACCCCAGCTGCTTGATAGATTTGGACTTCAGGTCAGCGTTGCCGGGATTGATGATGTGGATCAGAGAATGGAGATCGCCAGGATGGCTGAGAAATTTGATGCCGATCCTGATGGTTTTGCCAGAGAAAGAGCTGGCCATCAAGAGGAGCTCAAAGAGAGGATCTCCCGGGCCAGGAAGATCCTCAAAGAAGTATCCATGAGCGATGATCTTCTCAGGTCCGTTGCATCTACGTGCATTGATCTAGGGGTCAAGACTCATAGGGCAGAGATCGTCATCTCCAGAACTGCCAAGACCATCGCAGCATTTGATGGAAGAACAGAGGTCAATGGCGACGATGTCAAAAAAGCTATGGAGCTTGCTCTGGCTCACAGGATGAGGAGCAAACCATTTGAACCGCCTACATTGAACCAGGAGAAGCTTGAGAAGTCGATGTCCCAGCATCAGCATGAACACAAGCATCCGCCTCCACCACAGCAAAATAAGGAGTCGCAGCAGCCTCAGGATTCCGACCAACAGCAGGACTCCAATCAAACCGAGGAGGTTGCTCCAAAAGAGGAAGTCTTCGAGATAGGCTCTCCCATTGATGTGCGCCGGATAAATGTGCCACGTAAGAGGGATAGAATCCATCGTCGTAAGACCGGCGGCAGAAGGATGAATACCCTTGCCTTAAGAAATCGTGGCAGATACTTACGTCATAGGATGTCAACAGAGGGGACTGATATCGCCATAGATGCTACGATTCGTGCTGCAGCCCCATATCAGAAGAGCAGATTCGGATCTAATGCAATCAGGGTATTGAGCGAAGATATTCGAGAGAAAGAAAGAGTGGGGAAGACTTCTGCAGTGGTTCTCTTTATAGTGGATGCCAGTGGGTCAATGGGTGCAATGCAGAGGATGGAGAGTGCCAAAGGTGCCGTTCTCTCATTATTGGTAGACTCTTATCAGAAGAGAGACAAGATAGGAATGGTAGCTTTCAAGGGCAAAGATGCAGAGCTCATCCTGCCGCCTTGCTCCAGTGTTGATCTGGCTTTGAGTCGGCTGCGAGAGCTTCCCACCGGCGGCAAGACGCCTCTTTCTGCGGGTCTCTCCCGTGGACTACAGCTCTTACAAGGGGAGATGAGGAAAGACAAGGAGGCCAAACTCATGATGATTTTAATCTCGGATGGACGGGCCAATGTGGGAATGGGCGGCAATATCAAAGATGAACTGCTGGAGATCTCAGAGAGGACTAAACAGCTTGGCGTGAACACAATCATAATCGATACGGAGGTTGTGGAGAGCTCTTTCATGGATATGAGGCTCGGTTATTGCAGAACAATTGCCGAGACTTCAGGCGGAAAATATTATCCTATCTCAAACTTGAGTCCGGAAGCGCTCTATAGTATTGTGAACGGAGAGGAGAAGCTCATCTTCGAGACCAATACGTGAACACCCGTTTGGAGGCTTCATGGGCAAGATGATTGAGATATCAGGCTTGAATAAAGAGTATTCAGGAAAAAAAGTGGTAGACGGTCTTGGTCTTCAAGTGGAGAAAGGGGAGCTATTCGGCTTCTTAGGGCCCAATGGCGCAGGCAAGACTACAACTATTCGCATTCTCACAACCCTCACCAAACCCAGTTCCGGGCAAGTTTTAATCAACGGCATAGATGTTGCCAAAGACCCGGCCAGAGTGAAGTCCGAGTTTGGGGTAGTCCAGCAGCATCTCAGCCTGAACCGGGACCTGACAATTAAAGAGAACTTGGAGCTGCATGCCAGGTTGCATCATCTCTCCAAGATGGAGAGAAAAGAGAGAATTGAAGTTCTCCTGAAATATGTAGATCTTTTCGACCATGCTGATTATCTCATCGATGACGTTTCGGGGGGCATGAAAAGAAGGGCAATGATTGCTCGGGCACTGATCCACAGGCCGAAACTTCTGTTTCTGGACGAGCCGACAGTGGGACTGGATGCTCAGACACGAAGAAAGGTTTGGGATCTTATCAGAAGTATGAATGATGATGGTGCGACGGTCTTCTTAACAACTCACTACATTGAAGAGGCTGAAGCTTTATGCAAGCGAATTGGGGTGCTGCATCATGGGAAGCTCATTGCTCTCGGGTCTCCACTTGAGCTTCGCCAAAGGCTGGGCATGATTGCAGTGGAGCTACATGAGAAAGATAATGGAACTACTTACCGTTATTTCCCAGATAGATCAGAAGCAGCCAAGTTTATTCAAGCGCTGCCATCTACGGAGCGGGTGGTTATGAGGGAGTCTAACTTGGAAGATGTATTTGTTGAGTTAACAGGCCAAAAAGTTATTGGAGATTAGGCATGGACGCGTACAGCATTCTCTGGTCGGACCTTGCAGCCCTAAAGCGTCGCTGGCCAAGATATCTCATAACAACTTTAGTCAGTCCTTTGCTCTATCTCGTGGCATTCGGATGGGGGCTTGGGCGCGGAATAAATCTGAACGGTACGAGCTACCTCGAATTCGTCATTCCGGGAATTATCGCTCTAACGGCAATGACCACCAGCTTTAATGGAGCGGGAACCCGTCTGAACGTTGATCGATTGTATTTCAAGAGCTTTGATGAATGCTTGATGGCTCCAATTGGCCTATCTTCTCTGCTTATGGGAAAGGCAATGATTGGTGTAGTGAGAGGTTTATTAAGCTCGGCAGCATTTTTAATTGTAGCATTTCTTATCGCACCGCATATTCACATCGGACCGCTGTTTCTGCTCTGCCTGCTCCTAACCTGCTTGACATTCGCCTTCCTGGGGGTGCTCGCCGCATTATTGGCCAGATCTCACGAGGATATGGCCACATTTGGCAGCTTAATACTTATGCCCATGACGTTCTTAGGGGGAACCTTTTTCTCTCTATCCCAGGTGCCAGTGGGCTTGAAGTATGCCCTTTATCTGCTGCCGCTAACACATGCCAGTCTATTCCTTCGGGCCAGCATGCAAAATCAACCATTGCCCTGGAATTCGTTCTTTGTCCTCATGGCATTCTTCATAGCGTTCCTAATTGGCGGAAGGATTGTCTTGAAGAGAATCAGCATTTAATTCTCCTTTTTCTCTTAAGGCTGCCGATTCTTTGATAGGGCCTTTTCCAGACGATCCTGGTTCATGGTCGGCGGCTCAAACGGTCTGCTTCTCATCCTGTGAGGTAGAGCCAGCTCCATTGCCTTTCTTACATCCTCATGGCAGACCTCGGTTCTTCCATCAAATGCTGCGATGGTCTTTGCTGTCCGGGAGATCACTATCTCCGCCCGGTGGGTCTTTATTCCCATATCTATGCAGGTCGAGGCGATCCTTCTCAATATGTGATCACTTAGGGCTACTTTTTTCAACAGATTTCTGGCATCGGTTATTTTCTTTCTCAGCTCATCCTGATCTGATTTGCACGCTACGGAGAATCCATCGGGGTCCGACTCGAAGGCTTCTACTTTCCTGGCGATCTCCATCCTCAGATCAACGTCCTCGATGCCTTCTACATTCACTTGGAGGCCGAATCTATCCAGAAGCTGCGGCCTCAGCTCTCCTTCCTCGGGGTTCATGGTTCCAACCAGTATAAACTTCGAAGGATGTGCCACCGAGACTCCTTCACGCTCGACTATATTGACGCCCATAGCTGCTGAGTCCAGAAGAACATCTGCCACATGATCATCCAGGAGATTTACCTCGTCGATATAGAGTATTCCTCTGTTGGCGGCTGCCAGAATCCCAGGCTCAAGGGCTTTGATGCCTTCCTTTATGGCCCTTTCAACATCAAGAGATCCGACAACTCTATCCTCAGTAGCCCCGAGCGGAAGATCGATAACAGGTGTTCTGCGTGTCACAGCCTTGATATCGCCTTTCAGATTGCGATCATAGCAGATATCGCACATTTCCTCCGGGCTATATGGGTCGCAGTTAAACGGACAGCCATCCACTACAGGGATATCCTCCAGCAGATCCGCAAGAGCACGCACAGCTGTCGATTTTGCTGTTCCCTTATCCCCCCTTATCAGTACGCCTCCAATTTTAGGATTTACTGCATTGAGGATCAGGGAGTATTTCATATCCTCCTGACCTACAATCGATGTAAATGGTATTGTTCTTCTCTTTAAATGGTGCATTAATCCTCACCCTATCATCACTGGGGGCATAATCACATTTAGTCATATAAATATCTATTTCGTAACACTCAGGGCGTAATTTTTCAATGTTATCATATGAGTTAATCGCATTTTATCAATCAAAGATAAGTTGAACATAGTAGAACCTTGAGTATTATAATTATGGAGCTTGGATATTATAAAAAACAATAGCAAGGGACAGCAGGATAGTCTTGATTTTGAAGACCCATACCTGCTGTTCTCATGCGGACGGAGTTATCAGGGCTTAGGATTATTGGTTAATAAACTTATCGAATTTGTATTACTTAAGGCATATCTCATATTAGAAATTAGCAATAGAAACGATAAAATAAAATATCTATGTCCATTTCTTCATACGAAGAAAGTAATAAATAGTACTAATTATAACCACAGGTAAAGTTTCATATGAATTCAAGGAGGGGTCCATATAAGATACAAAGCTTACATGGCAGCAGGAGCATTTCTGCTGATTTTGATCGGAACGGCCTGGGCAGGAACCTTTGACTTCAACACGGGCCAGCAGGGCGTGTTATATAAGGGCGATATGCAGGGTGATGTAACAGGTACTGGATATGTTTGGGATTATCAAAAGATTAATACCAATAATCTCTCCATGATGGAATATTCGCATGGAAGCGGAGCTATGGATTTTGCCGATGTGCTGAGCTCAGCGCAGACGACAACCACCAGTTCATCCAGCTATTCTTATTATTATTTGAACGATAAAGGGTGGCTTGTAAAGGCGGCCAAAGGTGGCAATAGCGTAATCTCCTACACCAAGCAATACGATAACGTACAATCTCCCACGGCTTTCGCCTATGGGACAGGCTGGTATGCAACACATCCCGTGATCTTTAATTCATTTATCAAGGATAAGAATGTCGCCAAAAGCTACCAGGAGGGAGTATCAATGCAGCGCCAGGTGGAATATGCGCGAGGCCTTAAGGGAGATATCGCCATCGATTTGAACTGCACGGGGCCATCGACAGCCGGCGTCAGCGGCAAGGGCACGGCAAGCATGAAGATCAATGATAAAGTTATTCAGGGAACAATGCATGTCGGCGTGCTGTTCACAAACACGCTGTTGGATTCTTCGGGAAAAAATAGAAATTTCAAGATTCAGGGAATAAAGGAACCAATCATCCAGACGGATCAGGACTATATCGGAGACTTTGAGGTCCAGAAGACTATAAAGTTCGAAATATCGAAGTCGCCGCAGTATGATAGCGTGGATTGGCTGCCGTGCTGCATGGGCGGCTTCTTTGATGTTCCTTCCTATAACATCAAGCAGGAGCGCCCTGGCCAGGTGGGAATCTTCGACTGCACATGCCGGGGTACTTCCATATCCACAATGCAGCCCAAGTGGAATACATCACAGGCGCAGTTCCCAGAAAGCGATTACAAGTATAAGGCCTGAAGGCACGAAAATTAATTTTTTTAAAATTATGGAGAGTGATGTGATGATGAAATTAATGTTTCGGGAACTTCTGGCAGCTTTGATATGTATCATGCTGACCGTCTGCAGTGTAGGCTTTGCTGAACAACAATACCCAATGACAATCAAAGATTCAGCTGGCCGTGTTGTTACATTACAGATGCCGGTGCAGAGGATAATAGTCTGCAATTCGGATGCTGCAGAGGCCGTGCTCATGCTTGGCGCGGGAGATAAGATTGTGGGCGTAGCAGATACCGTTAAATCAAAAGGCTTCTACTTCCCTACGCTAAAGAATAAACAATCTGTGGGCACATTCACGGCTCTGGATTATGAGATGATGGGTGCTATTGCCAAGCAGGGAGATATGATTGTTCCAGACATAATCGTAATAGGCTACACATATCCGGGCAAGTCCTATGGAATTGATGCTACAGCAAAAGCTCTGGTTCCTTTCAAAAATATAACATGCATTGGTCTGGATTTCTACCAGCCCGAAAATATGACCGAAGAGATGAAGCTGCTGGGCACTATCCTCAACAAGGAGACAGAGGCTCAAGATTATATAAATTGGTACAATGAGAGGACGGCGAATATACAGAAGGCAGTAAGCGGCGCCTCTACGCCGAAGGTATATGTGGAATGGAGCGCTAAGGGCAACGATCTCAGCGCCATGGGGCCCAAATCGGGTGCTGGAGCCATGCTTAGCGCGGTCAACTGCTTTAATATCGTAAGCAAGCTTAGTGATCCCTATCCCGTTGTAAATTGGGAGTACGTGATCGCGCAGAAACCGGATATAATGATTGTGCGGCAGACGCTTCCCTCCAATGCAAAGGCAATAGGTTGGGCTGCGCCACCATCCTCTGATGCTCTGGGCCTTGAGAAGTCCGTCAATGCTATCAAGGATAGAGCTGCTGCATCGAGCGTGCCGGCGGTGAAGAATAATAAGGTATACATCTTCGACTGGGACTTCATGGCAGGGCCTGACCAGGTAGTAGGGCTCACATATCTCGCAAAGGTGATACATCCGGAGGCGGACCTTGATCCGGAGTCGGTCTATAAGGAATATTTGCAGCTATTGGGGCTGGGCTGGACTAAAGACAGGATATTTGTCTATCCTGACATAATCAGCAAAAAATAAGGGATTTGATATAATCCTGGGCAGCTCCTTTTTTTCACAGGCTGATATGGACTGAATTAATTAGCATATTATTTTTCAAATAGTGACAATTATTACCCGATGAATTATGCTTTATATGTAGATCATGAGTTAAATGCATTAAATATGAATTAATAACACGTATACCAAAAACTTATCAATAAAGACACAAATTCGCATCCAAAATCAAATTTGTCGTGTCGTAATGGAGGGCATAGTATGAATAGAAATACTCTATGTGGCATCAGCATCTATTCGAAGACGCTCGATCAGCTTATTCATATTAGCGGAGGCATGGCATGCGGATAGGTGCTGTGACCTGGGGCAGCGATATGTCTCTGCTTCTTGAAGCCTCAAGAGATCTGGGCATAGATCTGTATATCAGGTCTGTGCAGGACCTGGAACAGGCAGGAGAGATGGACGACTGCTTCCGGTCGCTGGAAAATGTCGAGGTCATCCTCATTCACCCAACTCAGCAGGAGGACTACTTTCAGCAGATCTGCGATAGGTTCGGAAAAAGGATTCCCATAATCTCCTTTGGGCATGATCAGGCTCTCTGGTCTTTCTCCAATGTATCCGCCAGGATTGTTGCGACGGTTAATGCTTATATCGTCTACGGCGGCCTGGAGAATACTCGAAATATGTTAAGGTACGTGGGAAAAGAGGTTCTGGGCCGCGACTACAAATATGAGTCGCCAAAGGAGACACTTTGGCAGGGGCTTTACCATCCAGATGCTCCAGAGGCGTTTCAGACTGTTGAAGACTATCTGGACTGGTATAAGCCTCGTCATGATAAGAGAATAGGAATTCTCTTCTTCAGGACATATTGGGCAAACAAGGATCTGGAAATAGTGAACTCCTTGATCAGGGACCTGGAGAGAGACATAGACGTCATACCCGCTTTCTGTTTCGGCATGGGCGACAATGAGCTGGGAGCAAAGTCAAGCGGCGAGGTTGTGATCGAGTATTTCAATGGAAGGGTAGATGCCATTATCAACCTTCAGTCATTGTTCCATGCCGGCTCTGTTGATAGGTCTGTCCTGGCTCTGAAAGAGCTGGATGTTCCTGTATTTCATCCCCTGACTATTTATCATCGATCAGAGACCGAATGGCTGGAAGATGTTCACGGCATAGATGGCTATGACGTGGGATGGTCGGTAGCCATGCCTGAGTTTGAGGGCTTAATTGAGCCAATCATTGCAGGGGCGGCATTCAGAGATCAAATCGGCGGGTCTGAGTATGAGCGACATACTGGAATAGATGAGAGGATGGCTAAGATCGGTCGAAGGGTCAGAAGATGGCTGTCTCTGAGGAAAAAACCAGTATCAGAGCGCAAGGTGGCCTTCGTCCTGCATAACAATCCCTGTGCATCTGTTGAAGCAACTGTTGGTGCCGGCGCACATCTGGATACTCTTGAGAGCATCGCCCGGATAATGAAGCGCATGGCCTCGGCAGGATATAGCATTGAGAATGCTCCCGCAAGCGGAAAAGATATCATTGCAAATATCCTGGACCACAAGGCCATATCAGAGTTCAGATGGACTCCCATCGAAGAGATAGTGAGCAAAGGCGGAGCCATAGCCATGGTCTCAAAGAGCGATTATCAATCATGGTTTGACACGCTGTCGAAGCAAGCCCGGGACAGGATCTGTAGTTCATGGGGGAGTCCGCCAGGCGAAGAAAAAGAGGGCGTCCCTCCTGCAATGGTTTATCAGGATAAAATTGTGGTCACTGGTGTCAGATATGGGAATGTTCTGATCTGCATCCAGCCCAAGAGAGGCTGCGCCGGAGCCAGATGCGACGGCCAGGTATGCAAGATTCTCCACGATCCGGAGGTGCCTCCAACCCACCAGTATCTGGCAACCTACAGATTCATAGAGCACGACTTCGGGGCAGATGTCATTGTGCATGTAGGAACTCATGGAAACCTCGAGTTTCTTCCGGGCAAATCGCTTGCACTTTCCGGCGATTGCTATCCAGATATAGCCATAGGAGACCTGCCTCATCTGTATATCTACAATTCAGACAACCCGCCTGAGGGAACTATCGCCAAGAGAAGGAGCTATGCTGTTCTGGTGGACCATATGCAGACGGTGATGACTGAATCAGGGCTATACGGCGATCTCAAAGAGCTTGAGGATAAGATTGCCGAATATAACAGGACCAGGTCATCGGATAAAGGGCGGGCGCATGCCCTGGAGCACATAATACTGGATTTACTTGAGAAGACCAAATTGGATGAGGACCAGGGCCTGGATAGTATGCTTGTCAAGGGATCTTCGTTCGATGAGATTTTGGAGATTGCACATAGCAAGATCTCTGAGATTTATAATACACAAATCCCCGAAGGCATGCATATCTTCGGCGAGGTGCCGCAGGGCGAAAAGAGAACCGAGCTTATAAACTCCATTCTCAGGTATGACTCGGAGATGAGGCGGCTTGCGGCCAAGCTGATGGGGATGGATTTGTCGGAATGCAAAGATATGGCAGACCTCGATACACTATCCAAGAGACTAATATCGGCGTTCCTGGAAGGAATGGCCCCCTCAGTGGCTGCAGAACAGATCCTTGGAGACCGTCTTATAAACTTGGACAATGATGCCCTCAAAGCTATGAGGGATAAGGTGATCGATCTCTCTGACAGGATAGAGGCCTCTGATGAGATGGGATCTCTACTTCACGGCTTTGACGGTGGATTTATTGAGCCGGGGCCGTCAGGCCTGATAACGCGGGGCAAGCCTGAGGTTCTGCCCACAGGCAGGAATTTTTATTCGTTGGACCCATCGAATATACCCACAGAGGCAGCCTGGCGAGTGGGACGGAAGCTGGCTGAAGCCCTGATCAACAAGTACCTTGATGAGAATGGCCGCATACCTGAGAATGTTGCCATGTTCTGGATGGCAAATGATATCATGTGGGCTGATGGGGAGCAGCTTGCCCAGATGATGTACCTCATCGGGGCGGAGCCGCAATGGAAAGGCGGAAAGGTCCGGGGATTTCGGATCATCCCGCTGGAGGAGATGAGAAGGCCCAGAATTGACATTACCGTGAGAGTCAGCGGAATCACCAGGGATTGCTTCCTCAACTGCATAGAGTACCTGGATGAAGCCGTAAAAGCAGTCTCAAGCCTGGATGAGCCTGAGGATCTGAACTATCTCAGGAAGCACTCCTTGGAGAGCGGAGAGCAGGCCAGGATATTTGCGAGCATGCCGGGGACCTATGGAAACGGCGTCAACCTGGCGGTCTATGCCTCTGCCTGGAAGGAGGAGAAGGATCTATCCGACATATTCCTGCAGTGGAACAGCTATGCCTATGGGAAGGGTATCTTCGGTCAGGAGTCCAGGAACGCCATGATCGGCCAGCTTAAAAGCGTGGATGTCACATTCAACAAAACGGTGACGGACGAGTACGACCTTTTCGGATGCTGCTGCTATTTTGGGACTCACGGCGGCCTTACGAGCGCAGCTCGAGAGCTCTCCGGTCACGAGGTGGCTACCTATTACGGAGATACCAGAGACAGGGATAATGTAGGTATGAGGACGCTTGCAGAGGAGGTACGGAGGGTAGTGCGGACAAAGCTTCTCAATCCCAAGTGGATCGATGGGATGAAGCAGCATGGCTACAAAGGGGCAAGCGATATCTCAAAAAGAGTTGGCAGAGTCTATGGATGGGAGGCGACTACTCAGGAGGTGGATGACTGGATCTTTGATGATATAGCCAGGACCTTCATCCTTGATGAGGAGAACAGAAAATTCTTCGAGGAGAATAACCCCTGGGCTATGGAGGAGATGGGGAGAAGGCTGCTTGAAGCCAACCAGCGGGGGCTATGGAAGGCAGATCCTGAGGTGCTGGATGCTCTGAAGTCCACTTACCTGGAGATCGAGGGCTGGATGGAGGAGAGGATGGGCGATGTCGAGGGCGAGTTCCAGGGCGGAGCGATAGATGTGGTGACTTTGGATGAGGCTAAGAGATGGCGGGAGATTTTATCGAAAACTGACAAATTATGAATAGTTTTAGATAAGAAAAGCAGGATAATCCTGAAGATCTATTGAGCAAGAGAATAAGAGGTGTACCCTGACCAGATCGCCAGAACCGGGGCGACCTATGGCATTAGGTCAGGGCAAGTATATCATCTCATTCCAACCACTATTGTGAGCGCTGTAATTGTGGATGGATCGGTAAAGGAGGTCATAAGGCAACTCGCTCACAACATCGGAGTTCTCATACTTAGTATTAAATCTTTCGCTATTAGTATTACTCAATCATCGTCACATAAGCTGCCATTTCAAAGAACTCTTTGCTGTTCAAGGCATAATATGAGTTTGGTATATATTTCAAGCTTACAGCTATAGTGATACATAATTATTTATTCATGCTATTAACTGTTACTATTATAGGAAAGTTTATGCCCAATGAGCCCATATTACTTATATCTTGTGGAGGCAAGTAGGATTGAGCGGAATAAGCGTTGCCGGTATCGCGTGCATATGCAGTTCATGTAGAAAATATAGCGCCTATATACCAGAGAGCGATATGGATTTTGCGAAAAAATACATGAAGTGTAGATGCCCTCTATGTGGCGCAGAATTGGTGATGAAGTACATGGAATATAGAGGCTATTAGACATGAAAAAGAAATCATTAAATTATGATGCCACTAACTTTTCAAAACAGTCCTTGCATAATACTTTCCCATTTGCCATCCCGCCGCAGATCTCCATAAAGCCCTCACCACACTCCTGGCACTTAAGCGATGGATAGATTCTAGCTCGTTCAGGCGCTGGCATATCCACCTCCCTGACGGAGAATATCTCATCATCAGTTGCATTGATCAGATATTGAGTAACCTGGTCTCTCAACACCTTGAATTCTTTCCTTTCCTCATCGACCTTTCTTAGATCTTCGTCCATATACTCACCTATTTATTATCCTAAATTTTCATGATACAGCTGTCAAGATGGTATTGATCTCATAATTTTGCCCATTGGTCTGCCATCAAATTTTGCGTCAGGCTCGCTGAGCTGCTGTTTCAGGCATACACCGCCTGCGCATCTTACTAACTTTTCCGTATAAGGATGGGATGGGGCAGTCAGGATCTCGCTGGCATCTCCGGCCTCTACAATTCTTCCCCTATGAAGAACTGCCATGCGATCGCTGACCTTTCTGGCTAGAGCGATATCATGGGTCACGAAAAGAATCGCCAGACCCATCTCCTCCTGCAGGTTCATAAGGAGCTTCAGGATCTTGGCCTGAACGCTTGGGTCCAGGGATGAGGTTGGCTCATCTGCTATCAACAGCTTGGGTCCTAATACAAGAGCTCTTGCAATTGCCACCCTCTGCACCTCGCCACCGCTGAGCTGATGAGGATACATCGCAAGAAAATCATCATCCGAAGGGAGCTCAGCATGATTCAGAACTTCTCTGACTTTCAAAAGCCTGTCCTCTTCTCTGCGCCATTTCAAAATATCAAGAGGTTCCCTTACAGCTCTTAACACATTCATTCGGTGGCTTACTGATTCGCGTGGATTTTGGAATATCATCTGAACGCGGCTATAGAAATCAGCACTCCTCCTTTCAACTCGTTTGCCTTCCAAAAACAGATCTCCTGAATCGGGCTCATAGAGTCCCATAATTATCCTGGCCAGAGTGGTCTTTCCTGAGCCGCTCTCACCTACGAGGGCAAGGGTTTCCCCCTCATACAGGGTCAAATCGATGTCTGAAAGCACTTGATGCGAATCGAAACATTTCTGCAGACCTTTGACCTCGAGCAGGGGGACGATGCCGCTGCGATGACAGGCTATCAACCGCCCACGTATCTCCTTTAAAGGCGGAGTTTCATTAAGGCAAACTTCAACCCTCTGAGTGCAGCGCTCATGGAAGGGACATCCGCTCAGACTGTGCACCATCCTTCCAGGTATGCCCTGAAGGTCTTTGGTTGCAGTCATGCGAGGGTAAGATCTGATAAGCCCCCTGGTGTATGGATGGCGAGGAGTTCTCATAACCTCACTGGTTCTCCCCATCTCTACAATCCTTCCGGCGTAAAGGACGGCCATTCTTTCAGTAAGGTCGGCGGCCAGTGAGAGGTCATGGGTTATGACCAGGGAGATACGGCCAAAGACTGCTGACCTGAAGAGCTTGAGGATCTCGGCCTTGGTCAGGGCATCCAGAGAAGCGGTGGGCTCGTCCAGTATCAGGATATCAGGATCATTGGCCAGGGCTATGGCAATGAGGGCTCTCTGCCTTTCTCCGCCGCTGAGCTGGTGAGGATACGACCTTCCCTTCTCCTCAGACAGCCTTACAGACTGCAGGAGCTTTTGTACCGTCGATTTCGCCGCTTTTTTGTTTAGCTTATGGTGGTTGAGTATAGCCTCTGCAATCTGATCCTCAACCTTATAAACGGGGTCTAAGGCGTCTTCCACGTTCTGGAAGACCATTCCGATTTTATTTCCTCTAAGGTGTTTGAACTCATCGTCGGTTATCTTCAGCAGATCTTTTCCATTGAAAATAATCTCTCCTGATGAGTTGCCATCAACAAGACCCATGATGGCGAGCCCTAAGGTGGTCTTTCCCGCCCCGGACTCGCCTACAATGGATATAGCAGATCCCTGCTCCAGATCGAGGTCCAGCCCCCGCAATATTTCTTTATCCCCAAAGGAGACTTTGAGACCTCTAATCCTTAGCATGGACAAACTCTCCTGGAGCGGATTTACTTGATTTCTTGAACAGCTGCTTTGATTTATTTAGCCTTGGGTCCATGGCAGCCTCCAGGCTCAGGCTGAGGAAGCTCAGACCGATAAGGGTCAAAGACAGGGCCAGACCGGTAGGAACCAGCCACCACTTCCAGACGTCAAGGTAAGTAAAGGCTAGGGCCTGCTGCATAGTCTTGCCCCAGCTTATCATCATCGGGTCCGAGACACCGAGGAATGCCAGTCCCGCTTCCATGAATACTGCCCTCCTGGCGTCTTGTATCATTAAAGCGGTAACCAGCGGCCCGAGCTCCGGAAGTATATGATTTGCCAATATATGCCTCCAGCCCGCCCCAAATGTCCTGGCTGCTGAGACGTGCATCCTTTTTTTGAGCGATAGGATCTGGGACCGCATGACTCTAGCCCCACCCGGCCAGGATAAAACCGACAGCATCAATATTAGAAGCAGCAAACTGGGACGCAGGTAGGCCCCGACAAGGATCATCACAATGATCGAAGGCACGGCCAAAACTGCATCTACAACCCTCATCCAGAAACTGTCATAGACGCCGCCGATTAGTGCTGATGTTCCCCCGATAAAAATGCTCAATGCTGTCGAAAGAAATGCCACAGAAACGGCCACCGCCAGAGATGTTCTGGCACCGAAGAGTAGTCTGCTCCAAATATCCTGGCCCATTGAGTCCGTTCCCAGTAAGTGACTGTAGGATGGGGGATTGAAAATCAGGCCGGTATAATAGTCAGGAGGACAAGCTGAAAGCTTGGGAGCAAAGACTGCTATAATTACGACCAGAGATAACATGGCCAGCCCTACAACGGCCTGGATATTGCGAAAGAAGTCGCCCAGGGGATCAACGTGCATATCTCACCCTCGGGTCAAGCCTTCTGTAGAGAATATCCACAAGCATGTTTACAGTAAGAACGGTTAAAGTTACCAGAAGCAGAATTCCCTGGATTAGTGGATAGTCCCTGGCATCCAAGGCGGTGCTTAGAAGCAATCCGGCTCCCGGGTATGAAAAGATTATCTCGATAAAGAGGGCACCGATGAGAAGCTGAGGAATGTGGAGCCCTGTTGCAGTCGCCACCGGCAAAAGGGAGTTTCTGCCGGCATGGGCATATTTAATGGAGTGCTCCGAGCAGCCTTTTGCTTTTGCAGCTTGGATGAAGGATTCTCCCAGGAGGCTGACAATGGTATTCCTTGTCAAAAGGTAGATGCCGCCAAGCTGCACCAGAACAAGTGAAGCAAGAGGAAGTGATAGATGTCTCAAGATATCGACAATCAGATTCAGACCGGTGAACCCGGCATAAGGCGTGGTTGCTCCGGAAAGGGGAGCAAGGTCCAGGGTTATTCCGAAAATAAGGAGCAAAAGGATGCCTATGAAGAAATCAGGAAAGCCTGAAAGGAACATAAGGCTTACAATTGAGATCCGGTCTAAAGTGGATCCATGTCGGTAACCGGACTCGATTCCAAGAATTACTCCGATCGATGTGGCTATTATCAGAGCCAGGCCGGTGAGAAGCAGGGTCCAGGGCAGAGCCCCCATTATGACCGCAGAAACCTGGTCCTTGTAATAGTAAGAAAATCCCAGGTCGCCCCTGAGGAGGCCGAAGACATAAGCCTGGAGCTGATCTTCCCAGGACCGATCGAGGGCAAACAGCCTCACCAAATGGGCCTCCATCTCGGGGGTCATTGCCACCAGGGCTTCATCGCCGTATATGGCATGGAGAGGATCTCCAGGCATCATACGAGGCAGGGTGAAGTTAAGGCCGAAGATGGCAACAAGGGCTATGAGATAGTTTAAAAAGCATCCTTTTAATGACCCAAACTCCTTCATCGCACTGAGGCTCCTCTCTAGGTTTCCTTCTGCCAGCCGGTTCTGGCATCTGGGAATGAATCGATACTGGCCGAGTACGGCTTGATATCCAGCAAGATAGAGCCGTCCAGAGCGTCCATACCCATAACTTTCAGATAATTATCCCTGACTTCAAGAAGCTCAACTATATCTAGGGCCAGGGGATTGGGCCTGCTGGGGGAGCGTGTAGCGAAGACACCGTGCTCACGGCCGTCATGCGGCGGCACTGCCGTTAATTTGCTCCTGTCTCCCAGGTGCAGCCAGAAGATGACGAAAAGGTGAGTGCATTGCTCTATATCCTTGAGCCCGATGACAAACTCGGGATATATCTCTATCTTACAGATCTCCTGAGACAGTCTGCCCTGTCGGGGAATATCCTCACGCTTCTTATAAGGAGTATGTATCACTCCTATGGGCTTGAGAACCATTGGACCTAATTCAGTCGCCAAAGTTATCATCACCAAAGCGGCTTTAGACCGCGGTTAATATTCATACAAACGACATCTTGTTCAGAGCTATGGGAACTCCGCTTCCCACTCCGCCGTATGTGAAGTAGAAACTCACCTTATTATTCGATGCCCAGTATGAATCGGTGTAGTATAGCGGCAAGGCAGGCATATCAAGGGCATAAGCCTCCTGAACCTGGTCGACCAAATCCTTTCTCTTAGCCGGGTCCATCTGGGTGATCTCCTGGGAAAGCAGCTTGTTCAGATTATCGTCCTGATCGAACCTGGCGCTATTGAAGCCATCGCCGGTTATCACTTTGTTCAGAATGGCCGGATCACCGCCCAGTCCTCCATGGCCGCTAAAAGCCAGGTCGAACTTCCAGCTTCCGACTAAACTGTCAAGAGTCTTCGAGTCCACGCTTCTGAGGTTCAGCTTGATTCCGGCCCTCTCCAGCTGCTGCTTGATCATCTCACCTGCCCGCTCGTTGCTGGAGGTGACGAGCATCTCAAACTCCAATGGGGTGTTATTCTTGGAATAATATTGCCCGTTCTTGACATATCCGATCTCTTCCAGCAGCTTTCCAGCCTTGGCCGGATCGTACGCATACTGCTCTTCTTTTGGATCATACCATGGATTGTCAGATGCATAGAGTCCCGGGCTTCCTGCCAGGCCATAGCCCCTCAGAGCAGTATCAACCAGAGACTGGCGATCTATGGCGTATGCCAGAGCCTGTCTTAGCTTCTGATCGGAGAGCGGCGCCTTCTTGTGATTGATCATGAGCTTGGCCACCCAGTCGTGAGTGCCTTCGATGACCGTAAATCCGGATTTCTTCAGGTCGTCCACTATGTCGCCCTGAACAGAAGCTGCATCAGCATCTCCCTTCTTGAGGGAAGCAGCAGCCATCTGATCGCTGACCTTGACGAACTTGAGCTGTTTCACCTTGGGCGAACCTTGATAGTAGTTATCGTTGGCCTGATACAGGTAAGTTCCCTGTGCTTTATCATAGTTCACCAGCTTGAATGGTCCTGTACCTGTGAGGGCCTTGGAGTCGGTGAAGTTCCCCGGATCGCTTACATCCTTATAGATGTGCTCAGGCAGGATAGGCAGAGTGCCGGCCACCTGATCCAGGAAAGGAGCATAATCCTTCTTGAGGATGACCTTGACAGCTGTATCATTTAACGCTTCGGCCTTATCGACTGTGCTCGAGTCCACCCACTGATAGGGATGATCCTTTATGTAATGGAATGTGAAGGCCACGTCCTTTGCGCTGAAGGGCTGGCCATCGTTCCAGGTAACTCCTTTTTTAAGATTGAAAACATAGGCCTTCTCACCCGGCAGGTAATTCCAGCTATCAGCCAGTGCCGGGACAAAGCCTTTGTCATCCTTCCAGACCAGGGTGTCGAAGATGAGGCTCATCCTGACATAGCCCGGACCGCGGGAGTAATGACCGTAAGGCGATGGAAAACCCCAGTCGCCTGTAGAGTCGGCGATTATAATCGTATCTATTTTTTCATCGGCCGCCAGCACTATATTGCAGAGAATTAGAAGCAACAGACCTGTGGCAGCCAAGCCAAGCAATGGGAAGTGCTTCAAAAGCATAACCTCCTGATGCCATGCAGATGATATTTCCCAGACATATTAATTTCTCCTATATTGCAAATAATACGATATCTAATTTAAGAACTTTTCCATAATTAGTATGATTTTGTGGTTTAACTATCGATATAAGTAACACTTGTTAACGATTCGATTTTATAAGGAATAAATTATTCATCAATGTTACTTCCTCCACCACATCTTGACCCTAATGGATGAGCCAGGAAGTATAAGAGATCCATTCTCCTCTTTCAAGGTACGGCCCAGATACTCCCGGAATATGGATTCCTGCTCTGGAGATTGTATCTGTGCCTGAGGACTCAGCGCCTCCACTGCCTCCTGCAATGATGAATAACGCTGGTTATGCTGGAGGCTGAATGTCCTGACGTGGGGGTAAATGCCCATCTGATACAGTACGTTATATAGCACATCGCACTTAGGCCCAGGGCTGTACTCTCTGCCATGTAGTTTTGGCCATAGATCTCTCCATTGTCGGTCCCATGAGGTCTCACCGGCAAAGTGATACAGATAGACATACTTTGACGAGGCCTCAACCATCTTTTGTATAGCCGACCGTATATCCAGCATCCCAAGTGAGAAGGAGGCGATCACAATGTCGTAGGGCGGCTGGAGGTCCGCATAAATGTTCACATCCTCCCACCGCTTCTGGACAACTGAGATATTCCCGACTCCCTGTTCTGCCATCTTCTCCTTCAGGACTGAAACCATTCCCTCAGCAGGCTCAATGGCCGTGACGTATGCCACCTTCTTGGCGAATGGGATGGCCAGGGTTCCTGGGCCTGCACCTATATCGAGGACTAGGGACTCAGGAGTTATGTCCATATCCCATATCGTTTTGTCAACTCTGTCTCTGTTCTCCTCTGACATCCGCCAGAAACGCTCTGCGCTCTCTCTGCTCTCCCATATGTGAGCGCAGTCTCTGCCAGAGCTGGATTCGCGGCTTGAAAGCATCTGAGCTTTCCAGACCTCGTTCCAATCGATATCTTTTATGTGACCAATCATGAAGCTCCTTTTATGAGCAAATTAGACGATTCGACCTTCAACCACTTTGTATCCGGCTTCTTGCACAGCCTTTTTCATATCCTCCAAAGAAAGCATCAACGGATTGAACTCCACAAATGCCGTCTTTGCAGCCAAGTCGACTCTAGCCATAGAGACGCCGCTAATGCTTCGAAGGGCCTTTTCCACAGCGCCGGAACAGCCTGCACAGGCCATACCAGCTATTTTTATCTCCGCCTTTTTGATATCAGCCATTGATGATACACCTACCTTAGCCATGATCTTTTTCTATATTATCTTCAACTCCCACCAGGATCTGCCGAATGGAGAAACATCTCCCTATATTCAGCATATCTGCCTGAAAACATTGGGTAGGTGAAGTGCATCCCTGCAGGGCCGAGCATGACTCCCAGAGGCTTGGCCTTCTCAAAATCCATCTCTCCAGAGACGTTGAAGAACCGATCATCCGCCTCCAGATGTACGACCTTCCCTATGACCAGAACGAACCTATTTCGCGCTATTTCCTCTTCCAAAACGCACTCAGCCCAGGCCAGACAGCCTTCGATTCCAGGGGGCTTTACAATGGATGAGGGATGCGGTCGAAGATTCGCCATCTCGAACTCATCCACCTCAGGGGGATAGTTCCGGGCTGTGATCATGACAGCGTCTTCCATCCCCACTGTAGGCACGTTAACCACAAACTCCCCTGTCTGGCGGATGTTCTCCAAAGTATCACGTTTTAGCCAGGTGGCCAGAAGCACTTCGTCATGTGGCCGCAGTACTGGCGTAAAATTAGACCAGGGGGCAGCATTTCTGATGCCCTCCTGTGAGACCGTGGAGATCAGAACTACCGGGAGTGGAAGGATTTGCTCCCTCATGTGAGGTTCCAGTATCATTTTCTCTCTCCTTCGTCCGGATTAGGCCGGACCTATAAGCAGGTTGGCGATATCCCCCATCTCCTTAACTTTTGGAACGGCTTCGCCTTTCAGACATGCCATGAAGACACCTTTATCGTTTGGAAGAATGCCTATCACTCTCCCGCGGTCCACCATCCTAGCCAGGTCCTTTGAGTTCTCATCTATCCGGTTGAGCAGGAAATAGACATCTTTTCCGATCTTCTCACCCATCTGGGCAATCTTTTGAGAAAGCTGAATTGACTCATAGCTTGGATCTATGACTACCACTATCTTATCGCAACCTGCCTCAACACCCCTGCCGAAATGCTCTATTCCAGCATCCGTATCCACGATTACATACTCTCCATTCGTCTTCAGCTTCTCCAGAAACTCCCTGGCAAGAGCACCCATGGGGCAGGCACACCCCTCACCAAAGTCATGAATCTTGCCGATGGCAACCAGTTTGATGCCGTTTTTGCCGACGATCATCTCAGGAGCTATATCATCGACGCAAAACTGCTCAGGCATCATACTCGTCCTCTCTTTTCCTTCCGATCTTATGAATGCCATGAGCTTGTCTCTGAGTCCAGCTTTTCCGCCAAGAGACTCCATGAAATCCTTCGGCTGTTCTAGGCCTAGGTGCTTGTACAGCCCGAAGTTGGACTCGTCAGTGTCCACTACCAGAACTTTATGTCCCTTTGATGCGAGTTCATTGGCCAGGAGAGCAGAGATTGTGCTCTTTCCGCTGCCCCCTTTGCCGCAGATCGATATCTTCATTTGAATACCTCGATTATCCAACGAATGAGAGCTTGTTCAGAGCTATTGGAATGCCGTTGGCAACTCCTCTCTTGGTATAGTAAAGGTCCAATTTTCCATCAAATGCCCAATATGAGTCGGAATAGTACAGCGGAAGAGCAGGCAGATCGTATGCATATACGGTCTCGACCTGATCAACCAGTTCCTTGCGCTTTTCCGGGTTCATCTCGGAGACCTCCTGATTTAGGAGATCGTTCAGCTTCTGATCAGCTGAGAACCTGGCGCTGTTAAAGGTATAACCTTCTCCGATGATTCTATTCAAAATCTCAGGGTCGCCGCCCATTCCGCCGTGGCTGTTCAAAGCCAGATCGAACTTCCAGTCACCGACCAGGCTGTCCAGAGTCTTGGAATCGATGCTTCTCAAAATTATCTTGAACCCGGCCTTCTCCAGCTGCTGGCGTATCAGCTCTCCGACTCTTTCGTTTGTTGAGGTGACTAGCATCTCCATCTCCAGAGTCTTGCCGTCTTTGGCGAAGTACTGGCCGTCCTTGCTGTAGCCCATATCTTTCATTAGTTTTTCGGTTTTAGATGGGTCATAAGCATACTGATCAAGATCGGAATTGCACCACTCGCTGTCTGGTGGGAAGAGTCCCGGGCTGGCTACAACACCGTAACCGCGAAGAGCAGTTTTCACAAGGGCTTGACGGTCAATTGCATAGTAGAGCGCCTGTCTGAATCTGACATCGGAGAACGGCTCCTTCTTGTGGTTGACCATGATCTTGGTTATCCCATCGTGCGGTGAACCTGTAATGACTTTATAGCCGTCGTTTTTCAGGTCGTCTACAGTTTCAGGCTGAACGCTGGCGGCATCGACATCGCTTTTCTTGAGAGAGGCCACTGCCATCTCATTGCTGACTTTGATGAATTTGATCTGATCTACAATTGGCTTTCCCAGATAATATCCGTCATACGCCTCATAGAGATACGTTCCCTGAGCCTTATCGTAATTGATGAGCTTATATGGGCCTGTGCCTATCAATGCTTTGGCATCAGTGAACTTTGCCGGATCGCTTACGTCCTTATAGATATGCTCTGGCAGAATGGGCAGAGTTCCCGCAACCATTTCCAGAAATGGAGCATAGGAATGGTTCAGATAGATCTTCACAGTGTAATCATCCATTGCTTCAGCCTTTTTCACCGGCTCAGAGTTTACCCATTGATAAGGGTGCTTCTTGATATAATTCACAGTGAAGACCACGTCATTGGCTGTGAACTTGACTCCATCATTCCAGGTCACGTTCTTTCTCAGGTTGAAAAGGAAAGCGTCGTTTCCATCCATATCCCAGCTCTCAGCCAGAGCAGGCACGTAGCCATTCTGATCCTTCCAGACAAGTGTATCGAAGATCAGGCTCATCCTGATATAACCCGGTCCCCTAGAATAGTGTCCGTAAGGCGATGGGAAGCCCCAATCGCCCGTGGGATCGGCAACAGTATAAACCGGTATTTGCTCCACACACAGAGCTGGAGTTATAAAGAGCAGCAAAAGTATGCTCAAGCCCAGCAATCGCTTAACTTTGCCTTTCATCGAATAGCCTCTGTTTAGTTAAATTTCTTGATCAAAAATAGAGATCCAAGAGATCACTGGCATTCAGGCTTCTGGATACAGTCACCCTTACATCACACCTGCGACCTTCAATGGATGCATTCCGGCGTTCTGAAGCTGCGACAGCTTATCCTGATCCACAGGGAACTCCTTGATGGTGGATACAGCCACCTCAGGCTGGTTCCAGTACTTCATCATCTCCATATCCATGACCAGCTTTGGCGCCCAGGCAGGACCCTTCCAGTTGTCGGTGCCTGTCAGCTCGTACATTTTTGTCCAGTTGAAACCGAGGACAAGTCCGTCTCCCTTCTTGGAGGTATCGTTCCATCTAACGTATATTCCGGCTATGTCCGTCTTATACTTGGAACTCAAGGCGCTCTTTTCCATATCGTTAAGAGCCATGGAGTACATGCTGGCCTTGCCGACAGTTGCATCCCAAAGGATCTGTATTGCATCATCTTTGCACCAGGGCGGAATGGCTATAACCTTGTAGCTCTGGGCATTGACATCGGTTATTGGCAGCTTGGACTCGACATAATTTATTATCATATATCCGCTGGTAACTCCAGGGCACAGATGGTCGTGGAATGCGGCAGCCTGCAGAAACTCCTCACTGGCACCCGGCTCCGCCCAGATATTGGCTATGCCTATCAGAGAGAACTCGTTGCCGTTGAAGCTCTTGTTGTTGAATGTATTATTGGCCTCAGCAGAGTTGTTCAGCATATAGCTTATCTTGACATTGGCTTTGGAGATTTTGGAGAATATCTCATCGTTCTTCAAAGCCCTGATATCGCTTAAAGATTTGATAGATATTTTTCCGTCAACCTGAAGATAGACTGACTCTCCTGAATCCTTATTGTAGAAGAAGAACCAGAGCGGCTTCCAGTGAGGCCTCAGGATCTGATAGAGGTTTCCGTCACCGGTATTGCATCCGCTGATATTGGTTATTCCTTTAACACAGCTCTCGGTAGTATTGCCGCCTAAATCTACATGTCCGGCATCGGTCAATGCCAGAATATTCTTATCCCCGGACTTGAAATGGAGCAGGTCCATTGCAGCCTTTGCCGCCCTGGAACCGATCTCCTCCATTGCCGCATTCTGCGCCAGGACCATTCCTGGAAGCAGAAGGAACACGATTAATATCGCAAGCAGATCTCTCGTTGTATTCATTCAAATATCCTTCTTTTATTATCAGTCTTGTAAGATGGCAGTGAGTAAACGGCATTGAAAAGGGCTATCTGGAGGCTCAACAGATCATCTCAAGGATTTGAAGTGATCAGCGCCAATTCGAAGCGCTTTTCAATGACACTCACCCATGACTTAGTTTCTTTCAAAGCACAAGTAAAGTATTTAAAGCACTAAGTTTATGATTTTTTAGTTACTATACTCCGGTAAAGTATAACTATATGTGATACAAAATACATAGTTATGCATAAGAAGTGTGAATACATTGATTCGTGTCCATTTAAGCGCATATTAGATACTATCAGCAAGAAATGGGCTCTTCTCATCATCAATGCCATAGGTTATCACGAAAGGCTAAGGTTCAATGAATTGATGGACGTATTGCTTGACATCAGCCCAAAGGCTTTATCAAATACGCTAAAAGAACTCGAAGCTGAAGGCTTGATCAAGAGGGAATCATTCGATGAAATACCACCGCGTGTCGAGTATATACTGACAAATGATGGATTAGAGTTTAGAGATGCAGTCATAATACCTTTATTGACTTGGGCTGCAACTAGAAATGGCAAATCTGTGGGAAGTTATACGATCTGTCAAAGGATTCCTATCCCTTTATGGATGTATTAATAGATCCTATGCATCTTCTGCGGGTTGAAAATGAAGGCATGCAACAGTATAAACCGGTATTTGTTCCGCACATAATGAAGGGCTTATAAAGAGCAGCAATAGTATGCTCAATCCTAGCAACCGCTTAAGCCGATTTATTTCTTTGAGCTTTTTCGCTAGGAAGGCATATTTAGCAAGTGAATCCCTGCTGTAGACTTAAGACCGGTGATTTTATGCTAAGCATATAGAATTCTTCAAGTTAAATACGGATGTAATAGCACTTCCATCGAAATAGTCATAATGATTAATGCTAAAATCTCAAAAAAAGGTGATGTTAGTATGATATATGGAGGTATTACATGAATACCCATACCTCTACAATGCCTTCTCTCCCAGGCTCCCCATGGCCCTGATGTACGTTGCCAAGGACATGCACCCCGATATGTTCAAGGAGATCAACATGAGCCAGGAGGTATGCCAGTACGATGCTGAGCTGTACGAGGTTCATGCCTAGATGCCGGGCAGAGGAGGATACTCGCTTCTCCTTGAGCATGGCTGGCCAGCCCTCGGAATCCTCAGAGAACGTCATTGTCTGCGGGAGGCCGTCGGATGTATTGACCGCCCTCAATATCAGAACTACCTACGAAATATATGCTGAAATCATCGATCATTGCCATAGAAGGATCATACTGCCCAAGTGAAGTGGTGATATGTGATGGAAAACCGCCGTGGAATTGTATCCTGGGAAGGCATTCAGGTTATAGATGACATCCTGGATGAAGTTAAGATAATATCTGATAAGCGTAACATTAATTATCCCTTAATTTCACACAGGTATTAATATGATCGATAAAACAAGAGTAAAATGGTTACGCTACTGTATTTTGCTGGCGGCAGTAGCCCTAATATGGGCCTCAGCTGCTGGCGTTTATGTCAGCAGCACTCCCTCGGATAACGTTTCTTCCAAAGCGGTCATAACCATCGTAGACTCGGCAAATAGATCAGTAGACGTTCCTTATCCAGTGAAGATCATTGTGGTCCTGTGGAGCAACCCTGCCAAAGAGATAAAAGCTCTAGGGGCAGCGGACAGGATCATAGGCATGGATACATCAACCAAAGCAGAGGTTGACAAAGGAACTCTGCCTGAGCTGGCAGGAGTCACTGTAGTTGGTGCACAGGAGTCGCCCAACTACGAGGCTATCGCACAGCTGAAGCCGGATGTTGTCATTACATTATCTGCCGGCTATCCTCCTGAGCCCGAGGAGATACAGAAGAAATTGGAGCCCTTCGGCATCAAGGTAGTGGGGCTGGACTTCTACAGGACGGAGGTCTGGTTCCAGGAGATTGAGGCACTGGGAAGGATTCTTGGAAAGGAGAAGGAAGCCAAGGAGTATGCAGACTTCTTCAAGAGCAAGTATGACCTCATCAACCAGAGAATCGCCGATATACCTCAGGATAAAAGAAAGAGCGTTTACTTTGAGGGCGCCAAGAAGTACAACACCTACGGCGGAGCCGGGTACGGAAGTGGAATACCCAACATGATCAGGGCTTCCGGAGGAAAGGATCTCTATCCGGAAAGGTCGGAGCTTTCCTTCGAGGTGAACCCCGAGGATGTTGTCCGGAGGAACCCCGATGTCATATTCAAAGGCACCTCCCTGGGATGGGACGCCCAGAATCGGACCCAGTTCAAGGACCTCCATGATGAGATCATGAGCCGTCCGGAGCTAGCCAACACCACTGCAGTAAAGAACGGAGCTGTGTACGCCATAAGCTTCGATATCTCGGGTGGAGCCGGGAAGAAGTTCGGCCCCCTGTTCATAGCCAAGATCCTCTATCCAGACAAGTTCCAGGACCTAGATCCCGATGCCTTTTACAGGGAGTATCTGGAGAAATATCAGGGATTGAAATACCAAGGGGTATACCTGTACCCCTGAACTTTTTATCATCAGGAGAGATCCTGGTGCAGCGCGACAAACCGGATAATACCAAGGAGATCTACTCCAGATTCATAGCCCGAAAGATCATTTTTATGATCATCTGCCTGGCATTTCTTGCCGTTCTCCTACCGATCTCGGCATCCGTCGGAGGATCCACCCATAATCTGACAGAGGTATTCTATGCCATCGCTGCCAGGTTTACACCCATGGCCAAGAGCGATCCTTATCTGGAAAATGTGATATGGCACTTGAGGTTGCCTCGAATATTCATGGGAGTGCTGGCAGGATCGGGACTGGCCATATCAGGCGCGGTTATGCAGGGAGTGACCAGAAATCCCCTTGTGGAGCCCTTCACTATAGGCATATCCTCGGCAGCCGCTTTTGGAGCTTCCGTGGCCATCATGCTCGGCCTGGGCTTTTACGGTACAGGGACCTATCTCATAATCCTGAACGCCTTTCTCTTTGCCCTCTCATGTGCCTTGATAGTCTTTGGGCTCACCAGGTTCAAGAGATCATCTCCTGAGACCCTTGTTCTGGCTGGAATCGCCCTTACCTATTTCTTCGGGTCATTGACCGCTATCCTCCAGTTCTTTGCCTCAGAGCAGCAGCTCATGGCCATGATCCACTGGACCTTCGGAACCCTCTCCGAGGCTGACTGGGGCCAGATATATCTGGTAGCTGCCATACTGCTGGTCTCCCTGCCCCTCATCATGATGTTCTCCTGGGACCTCAACGCCCTGAACGCGGGAGATGAGACCGCCAAGAGCCTGGGGATCGATGTCTCCTTCATAAGAACTTTCTCACTGATTATATCCACGCTGATTACAGCCAGCATAATATGTTTTACTGGAATCATCGGGTTTGTGGGCCTTGTGGCCCCTCATCTGGTCCGTTTCGTTATAGGCGGAGACCACAGGTTTCTCCTTCCCTCCTCCTGTATAGTGGGATCGATCCTGGTGGTGGGGGCAGATATCGTCGGAAGGACGGTCATGGCTCCGATAATACTGCCTATAGGCGTGGTGATATCCTTTGTCGGAGTTCCCATGTTCCTCTACTTGATGCTGACCAGAGAGACGGGGTACTGGAGCTGAGGAAAATGATAGGAAAGGGCATTACTTTCGAGAGCGAAGGGACCAAGCTTGCCGGGGTGCTGAGGACTCCCGATGATATGGACGGCAGATCTCCCGGTGTACTCCTGGTGCACGGTTCCCTGGAGCAGGATAGGGACGGCAACCTGCTGGAGAAGAGAGATGGAAGGCCAGCCTTTAAAAAGAACTTCTTTATCGAGATCTCAAAGAACCTATGTGGCGCCGGTTTTGCTGCCTTTTCATGGGATCGGCGCGGCATAGGCGAGAGCGAAGGCTCATGGCTGGATTGTGACACCATGGCCACCATCAAAGACGTAAAAGCTGCCCTGGATTGCCTCTGCAGCCAGGATGATATAGATCCTGATAGGATAGCCGTTCTTGGTCAGAGTGCCGGAGTCTACCATGCCTGCCTCCTGGCCGGAGATCTACTGGCGAAGGGAGATCCAAGGCCGAAGGTATTCGTGCTCCAGGGAGGTCTATGCAGGAATTACAGTGAGATGATGGCCTATAACTATCGAAGGCTTGTGGACTATGCCGGCAGGAGCCCTGAGAATCTGAGATGGATCGGGGAAGAGGACCTCTTCGGCCTGATGATCGGCATCCATCTATCGGAGATCGAAGAAAGAGCGAAGAAAGGATGGACTGATCACGATCTGACCTATAAGGGAAAGACCTGGAGGTACCACTATGATCCTATGGCATATGCTGAAGAGTACTCACCCATCCGCCAGTTCCGTCACATAAAAAGGCCTGCATTGATAATTCATGGCGCCTGTGATCTGAATGTCCCTGTGGAAGACGCCTCGATGATACTGAAGGAGCTCAAGGCTAACGGCAGAGATGATATGGAATATATCATAATACCGGATGCGGATCACAGCTTTCAGATGGTGGCCGGGGATGAGGATACGCGCCTGAGGGAGAGGATAACCCTGGATAGCTTCAGGAGGCCTTACAGGAGAGAATATTTCGATGCTCTCAAAGGTTTCCTAAAGAGAAGATTGTAAGTTCCTGGAGCTTTCATCGAAAAATTTTCCAATTGTAAGGTATTTCTTATGAACCGCCTCCGGGTCCAAATCCTTGAACTGATCAGGATAGAGCCACTTGGCAAGATAATGCATGCCGATGAAGTTTCTGGTAGATTCAACGCAGATCTGATCCAGTACATAGAGATGGTCTTTCTTAGCGGCATCTGTATCTTTCAAGTCATCTCTTTTCTTCTCATCTTCCGACCTACAATGAAGTATTGGCCGACCTGAAGGAGACCGGCGTCAAGCATGTGAGGTTGATGCCCTTTATGGTCATGGCAGGATATCATGCCCTCAATGACCTTACTGGCAATGAGAAAGACTCCTGGAAGAGCATGCTGGAAAAAGAAGGATTCAAGGTTGATTTCAATCTATAGGAGATATCGGTGAAAAGAATGATGGGAAAGAACGGATCTAAAGCCTATAACAGTATCAATCCTGATAACCTTTCTCTTGATCTCTATAGCGATCGGTATTCAAACATCCAACATCCCTTGGATCGAGGACGGAGGTTGATTACGAGAAGATAGTCAAGTTTTGGCCTATCAAACCAGGGTCAGGTCGACCAGCTCATACTTCAAGCCTTCTGATTCCAAACGTTCAAGAAGGCTGGGAATCTGCTCATCGACACTGACGACTGCTGAGCTTATTCCGTGGTAGGCAGCCTCAACAGCAGCCTCCTTGGCTCCGAAGATTATATTTGGCTCTCTTCCGGCCTTTCTTAGTGCCACCAGAGCCTCAATCCCCAGAGCGCCGACCATTTTCTCTCCGGATATCTTACTTTTAAGCAATTCGCCATTGACCTTTCTAGATCCGCCCGCCTGGACTCGCGGCACTTTACATACCACAATTCTTCCTTCTTCCAGGCTGATCAGGCCTTTTAGATCCGATACTCCCACATCTTCGCCTGCAGATGCATCGGAGATGGTTGTACCTCTTGCTCCAATTCCTTCTTTTTTATTGGCATATAAGAGTCCATCTCTCATCTCTAAAGATACTTGTTCTCCTTCCTCAAGATCAACTTCTGCTAGCGCGGACCAGACCGATACATGACTGATGATCTCCTCCATGACCATTCTGGCGTATCGTTTCAGCTCAGATGCATCTTCCAGAAGTTTTTCTACCCCTTCTTTGGTAATACTGTATCGCATACGGCCATCGGTCGAAACCAACCCATCCATCACTAGTTCCTTGACGTACTCGGAAACTGCCTGGGGAGTCACGCCTAAACGATCTGCTACCTCTTTCTGGCGCAAATTGGGCTGATGGGCGGCTATCTCAACTAGGATCTGAAAACGAGAACTTTCCCGTTTACTTTGAAGGACGTTAACCATCAACTATCCTCATGAACGATTCATATATAAAAATAGCTCCAATTCGACCTTTACCAAATTCTTTTCTTCTTTTGATGAACAGGTAAAGAAAGAATGGAACGCCAAGAAATGCGGTTATTATTCCCACCGGAAGCACAGCAGGCGAAACAATCATCCCTGACACAGTATCTATCAGCACCAAGCAATAAAAAGGCGCCAATTAGGCCAGAAGCTGGCAGCAGAAACCGATGATCTCCTCCTATAAGCATTCGGGTCACATATGGCGCAACCAGACCGATGAAGCCAATGGTTCCAGTGAAACAAATAATGCTAACGTTTGTAGATTGAAGCATGGACTCAGCCGGATAACCCGTCGTCCTGGAGAAGTTAAACAGTCGAAGAGCTAGCTTGGTGAGCTCATGGCCTATATTTACGGATTGCATGACCATTGATTGATCTCCATTGGACAAACCGACTTCAATCTCAAAACCTGATCGTTTCTGCCTGGAGAATCAGCATTGCCGCGGATGTGGGGAATAAATCGAACTCACATCCTCATCTGACTCCGGAATGGGTATCGAAGATTGATCCCGATGTGATCATTCAGACTGAGTTCGCTACTAAATCAAGGATGGAAGGGTTTATGTGATATCCGGTGAATGTAGATCCCGAGGCTGTCCATAAGGATCTCATCGATAAGTTCTATGGTCTCTTAACAGAATTCGCAATGCTCAGGTTTTCTATATCGATGAAACTTAAATCGAAGTTCAATTGGCCACATACTTATTACGGCACATATTTATAATAATCCATCATCTCCCTATTATTTACTAGAATATATTATAACAATTTAATGGCTCACACGATAATGACGAGCAATAACAACATAGATGGCAGATATAGATAGCAAAATCCATTCTCCATTGGGCCATTATGCAGATTCATGAGAACCGTTAAATATTCAGATATACAATTGTGATCTGAGGTGATCATGAAATGTGCACAGTCGGCGGCGGGCCTGGCCTAAATGTCGATGAAATCGAGTCTGTAGCAGCCAAGGATTATGTGTGCCTGGATTGCAATAACAAGTTCAAAGCTATGGGCAGAAGGCCTTTATGCCCTTCATGCAAGTCAAGGAACGTGAAGCAGGCATAAGCTAAATCATGCGCATATCGCTTAAAGAGGATGAGATCGCCTATCTCAGTGGCCAGAGTGGGACAATTGCGCTCGCCAAAACTCTAGGCAACTTTTTTTACCTTGAGACCGAGAAAGAGGAGATCGTCCTCTTTACTGAGCCTGATGACCTGATGGTAGCAGCAGCTTTCGGCGTGGGGGACAGCATTCGGCGAGGTCTAAAGTGCACTATTTATCAGATCAGGGAGCTCGAAGCACCGCTGATCGTTCTTCCCAAAGGCCATCCAGCCTCACCGAGGCTTAAGACTGTTGTATCCATCGGCCCAAAGACGAGGGTTAGCTGCAAAATACAGCCCGGGACCCACCCTGAGCAGGATATACTCTGTGGCCCGGATGAGTTTCATAGCCTTGAGATCTTAGCAGAGCCGGGGGGAGCATCGATCAACGGCCTGCAAGAGGATTTTCGTGATCGTGTAATTATCGAAAAATTATAGCACAAATTATAGGTGATAACTTTGGCAGAGATTAGAGAGGACAGCCTTGTCAGATATAAGGGCACAGGCACAATCGGTACAGTAAAGGTCCTGAAGGAAGAGGATGGTGAAAAGTGGGCATATCTGGATAGCACAGGCCTTTACTACAGACTGGATACCCTTGAGCCGATCGAAGCTGCTCCTGAGCGCAAGGAACTGGAGGGCATGACTATCGAGCAGATCCAGGAACGCTTCAAAGCACATCAAGAGATAATGGACAAGGCGAAGATGCAGGATGAAAGCTTGGAAGCAGGCGGATAGAAATAGAATCGGAGTAGTAATTCATGGCCCTGAAGTCATCGATTCAGGCGCAGCCATGAAGCTGATAAACTACCTTAAGAGATTTGGCATCGTTACCGCAGTCCTGGGTGGCACAATGGGGCAATTGGCTATTATTGATGCCGGCCTTGAGGGTGTAATAGCTATAAGCCCAAAAAGGAGACCCAGCGAATCCCTTAGGGACCTCCAGACCGCCTCGGATATTTTGGTTCTTGTTGACCAGGCAAAGACGAAGGATACCGGCATAGCTTTCGGCTCCAAAGTAGCTGATAATGCCGAACTTACAAAACCACTCATACAAATCGATTGCGGTGGAAAGTTCATCGCGGTATTGGCAGGCGGTGGGGAAAGCCTGGCTGAGAGAATATCAAAGGATCTAGGCCTTGACCTGCTGAACATCGAAGTTCCAAAGTCCCGACACGGAAAAGAGAGCGATGTAGCATATACACACGGAGGCTACTTCACGAAGCGCAGACTCACAGGAGTTATGCCTGGCGAGCTAATAACTGTAAATGGAATAGTAATAGCCAGAGCGATGGATAATTTCGTAAAGATCGAAGCAGTAAACGGGAAAATTGTAAAAGTAACCGGTGCAAAGATCAAGCCTCACGGCATTGAAAAGCTTCCTCCGCTTGACCTGGCAAAGGCGATCATACGCAGCGGCAGCATAAGGCGAACTAAGGCAAGTCCGAGAAGGGCATTAGAGTGCAAAGGAAATTTGGCGGTGCTGATAAGCCATAATGCAGAGGATGCCTTCGAAATATCAAAGAATGCCTGCATCGCTGTGACAGTAGGCGATGATACTACATCGATTGCAAGAGAGATTCTTTCCCGACTAAGTATACCAATTATCGGCATAATAGACGGAGATCTTGACGGACTTTCGGGCAATAAAGCTGAGGATGGTATTGATGGAGTTGATGATTCTGCTTCTAATTCTATTTTCAGGCCTGCTGCCGATATTAATATGAACATTACCGATATTACTACGAACACCGTCGTCCAGAAGGGCAGCACCATAATCAAAGTTATGCCCGGATATGATGATATAGTAGGTGCAAAAGTCAAAGAGCAGATATTCAATGGAGCCGACAGAGCACAAATCACAGCGAGCGAGCTTCTAAACAGGATAACTGAGATCGCTGGAAATCATATAATGCAGATTGAGAGATTCTAGAAAATCCAAATTGAGCCACTAAGCTAGATATATCAAGCCATTTCAATCTATATCAAGACAAAATAAGCATTCATATCAAATTAAGCATTTACATAGCCATTCTTACAGGGCTCTTCTTCCGACGCTGACGATCCTATTGCAAAAATAGATGGCTGTTAATACTAATCTAATTATACGGAAATATTATATAGATTTGCATTCCAATAATTATAAGATTTTTATCCAGTTTGGAGGAATATCCTGTGAAGGCTGTCGTATATAAAGGTGCCAGAAAAGTTGCAGTGGAAGAGGTAGACGATCCGAAGATAGAGCATCCAAGGGACGCGATTGTAAGAATGACATCGAGTGCAATATGTGGAAGCGATCTTCATATGTATGAAGGGAGAACCACTGCAAAGCCCGGAAAGATATTCGGGCATGAGCCGATAGGAGTGGTAGAAAAAGTAGGCGACTCAGTAGTCTCAATAAAAGAAGGCGATAGAGTCGTTATGACTTTTAATATCGCATGTGGCTATTGTTTTAACTGCGTAAGAGGATTTACCAGCGCATGTTTAACTGCAAATGCAAAGCAACCAGGTGGCGCCTTTGGATATGCAAACCTCGGGCCTTATGCCGGCGCTCAGGCCGAATACCTCCGTGTCCCGTTTGCTGACTTTAATTGTATAAAGCTACCAGGAACTCCTGGAGATAAATGGGAAGATGACTTCGTACTGCTTGCAGATATCTTTCCGACAGCGCTTTTTGCAAATGAGCTGGCTATGGTCATGCCCGGAGTGGATGTTGCTGTCTTCGGCGCTGGACCAGTCGGCCTGCTTTCGGCCTATAGCGCAATTTTGAAGGGCGCAGGCCAGGTGTATGTAGTGGATTATATCCCCGAACGCCTTAAGAAGGCCGAGCAAATTGGGGCTATTCCAATTGATTTCACAAAGGGAGATCCTGTCGATCAAATTAAGACTATAAAGGCCAGCAATCCTGCAAATATGGGAAAGCTTCTCCCTGGAGAGGAGAAATTGTCCGGCGTCATGTGCGGAATAGATGCCGTCGGCTACCAGGCAAGAGATAGAAAGGATCCTCGAACAGAGAACCCCACCCAGGTTATTGATGATCTTGTTAGGCTTGTCAATGCAACAGGCCATCTAGGAATAATTGGAGTATATATGGCTGAGGACCCAGGAGCTGCAACAGAGGACGCAAAGCAAGGAAGATTTATGATGCCCTGGGGGAAGATATGGCACAATGGCCTCTCCATAGGAACCGGCCAGACGCCCGTCAAGAGGCATGCTATAATGCTACGAGAGCTTGTGATCGCTGAAAAGGTCAAGCCCAGCTTCATTGTGAGCCACAGAATACCGATTGAAGATACGCCGGATGCCTATAAACAGTTCGATGAGAGATATGATGGATATACAAAGGTGGTAATAAAGTTCGGAAAGTAATTTTTCTTATATATCCTTTTACCTATATTTTAGAAAACCTTCATCTCATCGATGAACGCCGGCTTCCTGTGGTTTTCCTGCCGAAGCATTTTGACGAACTCTGCGAACTCGCCATCAAATTCTTTTATCTCCCTCATCTTTTTGAGATAGGATATAACCTCCTGGTAGTGCCTTCTCCCTGTTTCCTTCCCAGCAAACGAATGTATCAGCTCCCGGTATGCCTGGAAATATTCGTTGGGATAGCGTTCTGCCAGGTCTTTGTGATAATTGGCCAGAAGCAAGAGGCTCCTTGATTCCAGTACCCTCTTGAAGGCCTCTTCGTACATCCCTTCCCTCAAATAAACATCAATTAATCTAGCTATATGATAACGATCCTGTGAAAGGCTATTGATAATGCTCGATAATATATCGCTCCAGGATTCTGGGAATCCTGCCTTCAGTGCTTCATAATATTTCCACTCATTGGTATTCAGAAATAGCCACAACAGATTCTCTTTATACTTCTCAGTATCATAATGCTCATAGAGCTCGCTCAAGAACTCTTTGATAGATCTTATTTGATAATCAAGGAAAAGAGATGTGCATTCTTCGGCCACCTTTACGGATAGCTCAAGCTTGCTGTCTTCTTTAAGCGCCCTGGCATACGATAGGCATAAGTTAGGACTATGTTGATAGTACTGCTCTATGAGATCATAGTAGTCATTCTTCCTCTCAAGAGCCCACAGCAGTCGCAGCTTCGTTGAGATTAGCGCAAGTTTTCGATATGCATTTTCTTCATCAATTTTCTCTTCCTCTTGCAGATAGGGTTCCATGAGTTCCAGCACATACTCACGATCCTCTCTGGATACGCATAGCTCCTCCATAGCCTGGAGGTACTCACTCTCGAAAAATTGAGAATCGCTGACATATCTCTCGAAGAGATACTTTAGAGGTTTTCTTCTAGCCTTGGGATCCAGGTTTGCGGTTTTAATACAGTTAACGTAATTGCTCAAATAATTTGAGAATTTGCTCTCATAATATCCGCTGGATTCATCTATGGATTCCATCCTCTCATCGATACTCTCAAAGAGAGCCTGGTAGATCTTTGCTGCCTCCAGAAAACTCTTTTTGCTCTTGTTGATTTCAGCAATCTGCTCGATGGAGGAGAAGTCAACCTCAGGCCCATAGTAGACTTCATCATCATATATCCCTGTCTCACTGAAAAGCTTGTTTATCTCCCTCTTATAATCATGAATGCTCAATAGATCACCGCTTTGGGAAAACCATGTCATAAAATGGGCCCTTAGAGGCGGGAGAAGCTCTATCTCGTTGCGTAAAAAATCCCTTAACTCCATGGGGTCTGCTTCTTTCAGTAATGCCAAAGCTGCTGCTTGATCCCGGCGGCTTTTGGCCATCATGGCCTCGATTTCTTCTTTGTTATCCAGCATCGACAAAAGGACTGCTACAATATGCTTGCAGTACCCTTCCAGATCGTAAGGGCAGTTGCACTCGGCCGATATCCCATTCATTAGATCTACTTTAACATTATACTTCTCAGTTCCCTGGACCTCAGCCGTCACTCCTGTGGGCGATGCCTCTAGGATATTCACCCGGCCTTCGTCGTGGTACTTCTTTCCACGCTCGAAGGAGGCTTCGGTGCATAATTTTCTTATCTCATCAGCTCCAAAATTCATCAAATTTTATATACGTTTTCTGGATTTATATATTCTGCTAATGTAGGCTTTGCATCTAAAATAAATCATATCGTAAATCCATAGTTTTACGTTACTCGCTTCAAAACTGAGTTGTCCTACTTCTACTTTGGGGTTATATCCCATGCACTCGATTTTTTCGATGATGCTTCTGTCACCAACGTTTTAAATAATCTTAACTCCCAGGAATCGGTCATGGAAAAGGTAATGATAGGAAAAACGCTGCCAAGCCCCGCGCCTACAGTGATTGTGGGAGCGCTGGTCAACGGTAAAGAGAACTACCTGACTCTAGGCGGACACGGCGGGATGTCCATCAATCCGCCTCTATTGTACATAACCGTTAATAAGGCCCACTATACGAACGCCGGCATCAAGGAGAACGGCTATTTCAGCGTGAACCTGCCCTCTGCGAGCTTGGTTCAACAGACAGACTACGTCGGCCTCGTATCCGGTAGAGACACAGATAAGTCTGGCATATTCACGCCTTTCTACGGCAGCGTTAACAAGGCGCCCATGATCAAGGAGTGCCCGGTCAACATCCTCTGTAAGGTCTACAATGTCATCGACCTACCGAATAACGAGGTCTTCATCGGCGAAGTTCTAGAGACTTACGTGGACGATGATTGTATGGCTGGCAAAGTGCTCGACCTGAAAAAGATTAATCCCCTCATACTCATGGGCGGATCATACTGGGAACTGGGCAACGTTGTGGGAGCGGCGTTCGAGGAAGGACGAGCATTGATAAAAAAATAGAAAGCATTGCGCATTCAAGCCTGACTGATCAAAGTATACATGATTAATTTTGTTCTCATCAACAGTAATTGAAAAGCGAGGGACAATAATGAAAGAAGAGAAAGACGGGCTGAGCATTATAGAACCTACATCATTCTATTCTGGTGAGAGTGGGAAGACAAAATTGAATTGGTTTTGTTATGAGTTATCAATAGAAATATACGATACTATGAAAAAACGTATGGGAAATCGACTAAAAAGAAACAAAATCGATGACAAAGCCCTTGCTGAAATTTTCGATTAATATATCGAAAGGCATGAAAGACATTATATCGCAAAAACTGTCGGGCCAGATCGAACATGTATACTTTTCTCACGAAATGATTGAACGGAATTATTCGAATCTCGATGATAGGACGATTAATAGAATGGTGGATATAATTGCAAGAGCGTGGGATAAAATGCTCAGCATTTGTGAAGTATGCCCAACCCGGTGCATAAGTGAAAAAGATGCATATTGTGTCATGTTCGATGATAAAAATCTCTTTCCATGAGCCCTGCCAAAGGATATCGATATGAAGATAAGCTATGATCGTGAAGTGGATGTTCTCACCCTTGAGATCTCGGACGGCAATATAGGCCATGCAGAGGAAGCAGGTTCGATGATAATTCATCTCATCGAGGATAATAGGCCTGAGCTGATTGATATTCCAGACTTTCCATAATTACTGATGATATTCTAAGAAAGTTGGCTTGCTGCAATTAAATCGTTCGTATTTGTATCCCTTATTCCAGCTATTATGATTCAAGTGCCTTTGATATTTGCTTCTTGGGCTAATACTAATGGCCTTATGGCATACTCAATCGCACGTGAACTCATAGGCGATAAGATTGATGAGATAATTCAGGAACGTAAATTCAAGAACCCCTAGACTTCGCATCTGAGACTACTACTAATTCAAGAGACTACACCTCTTCTGGCGCTAACACTAGCGGCCTTTCTAGCGCGCTCAGTCGCCGCGCGGGCTTCCCCTAACCCCTCGCTGGGGGAAGGTTTTGGAAAAGGGATACAATAAGTTTGATGGGGATACGGATTAGATACAGCATATCATCCTTCAAAGGCAACTGCCTCCTTGAGCACCTTGTCCCGGATGTACAAGTGTAGCCCTTCTGTTTCAACCACATCCACTCCGCGGCACAGGAGGTCCTGCAGATCCATAACAAGATGGCCCAGATCCAGCAAGTTCCTGCGCGGCTCCAAATTTAGGAGGAAATCAAGATCACAGTCCAAGCCTTCCTCGCCTCTGGCCACTGAGCCAAAGACCCTGACGTTCTTAGCCCCTGGACCTGGGAGCGATGTGTAAGATCTCGTTTCGCATAAGCCTGAAGGCCTCAAGGCCAAGTTGGGGATGATCTTGGATTATGATCTCCAATCATTTGTAGATGAATAACTATTTTTCTGGCTGCAGCCAAGATCACGAGAGTAGGGATTGCTTGATATCTTTTATCTTCCGGCTTTTGGAACGATTCTTGAGGCCAGCAGCGCCGGAAAAATAGCTTGATATTGGAGATTGTCTTTCCGATTAATAAACGCGCAAAGCTTTTATCTGTCGAAGCGCGCAACAAGCCCTCCATGGTGTTGAGGGTAGCTAGTAAGATAAGATGGGTGCTGAGCCTTTTTGTAGCTTTATTAGTCATTAATATGCTTATTACATCTAATATACAAGCACAATCAACATCTAATCCCTTGCTAAGTACTGATACATCAACCTCAACTAATATAGCTTTAAATAATAAAACCGTGGAAATTCTTGGGATAGATTCAACTATTTTTCCGGAAATAAAGGTTAGCACATTTATCAATAAATCTTGTGCTATGGCTGGGGTGCTGAAAAAAGAAGATTTCAAAGCTACCGAAGACAGCAATAATGTCGCAATCGACAATTTATACTTCGCAGGAAATGCATCTGGCCATAAGCTTGACCTTGCGGTAGTCTTTGATGATACAGGAAGCATGCAGCCAGAGATAGATGTGATGAAATCAAAAGTAAAAGATTTGACCGACAAGATCAAGGTTTCAGGTCTAGATGCCAATTATTCTCTTATTTCCTTCAAAGATGGCGTATCAATAAGAACAAAATGGACAAATGATCCTGTAGTATTCGAGAAGAACATAGATTCTCTTCATGCAGATAGCGGAGGTGATGAGCCTGAGGATTCATTAGATGCAATAGAAGCTGTGCTCTCAATGGGTTTTAGGCCCACTGCCCAAAAGATTATCCTCGCAATAACCGATGCCCATGCGCATGATAAGGATGATGGCAGCGGATTCTCGAAGTACACAAAAGAGCAGGTCGAGAAAGACTTAAAGGATCAAGGCGTAATATTCATACCGATATCTCCAGCATTTAAGGAACCTAATGTTCACGTAGACCTGAAGAGTATCGCTAATGATACTCAGAGCAAATGGATCAATATGGGATCAGCGGATTTCTCAATAATATTGGCGCAGTTCAAAGGAATAATAACAGGTACTTATGTAGTTGAGTATACATCGCCTGATCAGACATCTGTTGGTAACAGGTCGGTTACAATCACAGCCAATTTACCTGGATGCGTTGTTGGCAACGATTCAATTTCTTATAATAAGCCGGAAAATGCAGCTAAGCCTAATGCTCCGCCCTTCCTAAATAGTTTGATATTCGATAAGACCAGTCCGCAGGACGCAGGCACGGCTATAAACTGGACAGCCAATGCAGTTGACCCAGATGGGGACCTTGTGCTCTATAAATTCTTCCTGGACGGAAGGCCGATGACCCCTTGGGAAGAGGATAAGACGTGGATATGGGTGCCGGGGCAGGCCGGACATTATCAGGTCGAAGTTCAAGTGAGGGACGCAAAGCATGCCGGTCCTGACGAGCAAGATGACCGGAGGGCAGAAAGCTTCACCATAAATGAGCCGAAACCTGCTGCATCAAAGAATCAGCCTCCGGTCGTTGATGATCTATCGCCTGTTCAGGGAAAAGCAAAAGAGATAACCTGGACGGCAAACGCGACTGACTCGGATGGAGATCGGATTCTTTATAGGTACGTCCTGAACAACAAGTCGATGACCGATTGGATTGATAAAAATAAATGGATTTTGAATGACACTGAAGCTAATGCAGGCGAGAACCGGGTTGAAGTCCAGATCAAGGATGGAAAGCATGCTGGTCTCGATGGCTATGATGATGCCAAATCGGTTAAATTCATTCTTTCCTCGATGAAATTGATGACGCAAACATGGAAGAAGACTTTTGGCGGACCTGATACGGATGAGGGCTATTCGGTTCAGCAAACTAGTGATGGTGGGTACATCATCGTTGGAAATATTGTTGGAAATAAAAGCACCAAGGTATGGCTGATTAAGACAAACTCTCAAGGCGATGAGGAATGGAATAGGACTTTTAATGGCAAGATAGGCGAATTCATTCAGCAGACTGGCGATGGGGGATATTTGGTCATGGCCCTTTCTGAAGGCCATCCTTTGATAATAAAGACAGATTCCACAGGTAACAAGCAAGATGAAACCATTTTAAGCCATATAAATGATGTGGGACCAGGACAGCCGACCAATGATGGAGGCTATATTTTTATAGGCAGTACAAGCTCATATGGCAATGGGATGACGGATATCCTGCTTGTTAAAACTGATATTAATGGAAATGTGCTTTGGGACAGGACCTTTGGTGGGTCTCAAATCGACGAGGGAAATTGTATAGAGCAGACCAAAGATGGGGGATATATTATTGGAGGCCTTACATTCCCAAGTTTGCGTGATGAAGACCAAAGGGGGTGGCTGATCAAGACAGATGCTAAAGGCAATGAGATATGGACAAAGACGCTTTCATATGGCCAAGGACCAATAGTCTCAGTTCAGCAAACCACCGATGGAGGCTATATCATCGCAAGCAGCAACTTCTCAATTGGCTCTGGTAGGCTATTATCGAGTAAGGGGTTAGTGATGAAGATTGACTTACAGGGCAATGAGGAATGGGCTAGAACATTTAATGGTAATTTTAAATCAATTCAGCAGACCAGCGATGGAGGATATATAGTTGCTGGTAGTTTTTCATACAATTCTTATCTGATGAAAATCGATTCCCAAGGTCGCCTGGAATGGGAGAGAACCTTAACCCATGGTGGGCCCCTTACTTCATCTGGGCTTGATGAAGCTGTATCAGTAAGGCAGACTAGCGATGGAGGATATATGATAACTGGATCTATAGGTCATAGGGCTATTGAAGGTCCTGATTCCTATGGTAGTTATACAGTAGGGGGCGACGATGTCTTCCTGATCAAAACTGATCCAAATGGAAACATATGATGTCCGAATGGTTGCGAAAATGCATTTGCATGGGCTAGATCAGCAAGGCATGCTGCTGATCTGACTCATTAGGACTAACCAGCAGGCTACTGGGCCAATACTAACCAGTAATTTGCATTTGCCAGCATTCTCCATTTTCATCAGGTCCTGTCCAGCCGTCCGGGCAGGTAACATGGCGGATATTGCCTCCAACCTTCGCAGCTGATGGTGTCTCTCTGCTCTGATTTTGCGCCTTTTTGTTATTGAGCCTCGTTTCATCGATAGAGCTATTCCCTTTCAAGGGGTCTTCAATACTCTGATTTAGATTCTGAGATTTTATTGAAGGCCCACTGCTGATGTTCGTGATTTGATCATCTTTTTTCTGGTCAACATGAAGCCTATACCCGAAGAGTACTTCATCTCGGTTATCAATAAATCCATCGGTAATGGCTTTTTTTGCCTGATTTTGGACTTCAAGAGACATTACCTCGATCTTCACAAAGTGATCCCTTATGTCTCCAAATTCGACGCCGCCTGCTGAGTGAAGGCTGAATTTTGTGCGAGTCCCTTTTGCCGTCTTGGTAGTTGTATTTTCCCAACATTTGTATTCGCCATTCTTGAAGGAGTAAACATATTGGTCCCAGATATCTTTGGGGTGCCATGGAGTTTGGGATTTAAAAATGGAAACGCTTGAGGAATCCAGTCCATCTCTGAAAATGTCGGTATGAGGAGTTGTTTTTGACTTGTACCATTGAGCTAAGGCAAGAGCTGCATATACCTCCCGAAGATCCTCATATTTTTCATCAGCATTTATATCGGCAACGATGTAAGGTTGAATCATGCGCTCTTCCAAATTCTTGTAATATTCTGCATATTCCTTGGCAGATCTGTTAAGCTCTTCTACGCAGTCCCTAGAAAGTGTATTAATATCTTGATTATTCACCTGGAAGGATGAATGATCTGTGACCGGTTCAGAATTAATTGTTAAAGATGCATTGATGATATAGATTAAAGATTCATTTGAATAGGCGCACGCCTTATCCGGAACAATCCAGTGCCTCTGCACTGGTTTGAAGATTATATTGCTGGTTTCCTTTATCTCTCCTGGAAATTTGTTCATGCATCGCTGAACTAAATCTTCGCGCTTCTTATCGAGAAGACCCCATAGAACTTTTCCGGTCTCGTTGGCGCATGGGTTGCCGTAGTTGCCAAAGTCTTTTTTCATCTGCAGATCAGCTTCAAGCATAATCCGACCAACTTCCGATTGCCCAAGCTCCTCATCGATGATTCGATCGACTTCCCAAGGATTCAAATTGACCCAGAATTTATTATCATTAACTGCCAGGCCAGTCATGAATGCGGCTGCGCCTATTCTGGTAGCGTTTTGGATATTTATCCCGGGTTTTGCTCCCTCAGCCTTTTCTGCCTTGAGGATCAAATCAAAATTTACACCACCTGAGCCATCCGTGGCAACAGATATGCTGTTCAGTTTAATTGAAGTGAAATTGATTCCGGCAAGATTGCTTTCTTCCGAGCTGGTCTCGCCTGTTGATTGGCCGGATCCTTCCGTACCAGACTGCAGGCCTTCCTGAAGTGCATCCTCAGCCTCACCCGATGCAAAGAATTCTTTTACGATCTTTTTGCCTTCAGAGTACGCATCGAACGTACCTGTAGAAGGGCTATCCGAGCCCGTGCTAGGTTCAGTACACTGTGCCGTTCCCGGAACATTTTGCATTAAACTTTGCGAAGTACTTTCTGAACTTTCTGTTGCTGTTGAAATTTTCTGAGTATTCGACTGCGAAGTGACAATGGGTTTTGTCTTTTGCCATTGTAGAGTACCTATTCCCAGCACATCTACTAGCTGATTTGAATTTTTTTGAGAATCATCCCAACTTTCCTTGGACACCTCTGTTATCTTGTCGCCCATAAGGTCATTATAGTAGACATTTGGGAGAGTTGTTTTCTCTATATCTAGGATTGTTGTATCGGATTGTGAGGATTCCAGAGGACTTACCCCACTTGGCAGATCCTGAGCTGGCACACCGTACGCCTTCAAAACATCATTCGTTAGACCAAGACAATCATTTTGAGTAAGTAGATAGCCAGAATCTTCAATTCCATCAAACTCTTTGCTAGCCAAACCAGGGCGCGATTCTTCAACTGGAATGATCTTGATTTTATCATATGCAGCATGGCCAGGATAATCTGTGTTTGCATCTGGCGATGTATCTGAAAAAAATTCGCTTATTACTTCTTCTTTTGTGTCGAATTCCCTATACCATCCACCATTTTTATCTCCCGCTTTTATATACCCAGCAGAATTATAGCCTTCAACAGCGCCAGCTATCCATTTACCGGTAAAAGGATTATAAAACGCAACTCCCACATGTCCAGCACCTGCAGCACTACCTGTTCGGACAGCCACGATTGCAGCTCCTTCCACTGGACCCTGTTCCCAAGTCGGTCCAGAAGTAGGTTGTTCTATACTTGATAGTTCTCCGCTGGTTCCTTGATCAGCAGCAAATGCCTGCCATCCACTAAAACATAAGACGAGGGAAAAAAATATCATCCACTTCATGTAGCTACATCTACAGATCATTCTCATGTATGCCCGTGAAAGTCTTAAAGAAGATATATTTGTCGTACCAGCTGTGTTTTCAAAAAGATGAGGCATTTGGGGCTAACCCTTATCCTTTATAATCCTGCCCATTAGCCTTAGCAAAGGCCGCGCAGGAGCTAGCCATTCACCACAGAGTAAGCAGGTCCCTCATGTGGCGCTTCAACTGCAAAGGACCTACAGAAAAAGCTCTGGGTATTTTGCACCAAAATCAATTTATTCTTCATGCAAAGAGCCTAATTCATCTGAAGATGTTTGGAGGTAAATGGATGCGCATTCTTAGAATCTCCATTTTGGCATTCCTGGTACTTGCTACTGGTTTGATCACTCTCGGAATGGGCCAGGAACAAGATCAACAGCCCAATTCCATTCAAAGCTGGTGGGAAAAAGGCGATGTTTTTTTCATCCAGGGCAAATATGATGAGGCCCTCCAGGTTTTTGAAGATTCTATCAGGCTGAATCCAAAATTCGATACGGCTTGGAACGACAAAGGTCTAATTCTCAATGGGCAGGGCAAATATGATGAGGCCATCGAAGCTCTGAATGAAGCAATCAATTTAAATCCCCAAAACTCGATGGCATGGGGCAACAAAGGCTTGGCTCTCAATAATCTGGGCAGGTACGACGAAGCCATTCAAGCTTTAGATAAAGCCATCAGTTTAGACTCAAATAATGCAGCAGCCTTGAACAACAAAGGCCTGGCTTTTGGTGGCCAGGCTAAATACGAAGAGGCCATTCAAGCCTTTGATGAGGCCATTAGGCTAGCTTCTAATGATTCCGAAATTGCCACAGCCTGGAATAACAAAGGCCACGCCCTTGAAGCCCTCGGAAGGACTAGCGAGGCCGATGCTGCATATGCCAAGGCGAGGGAGCTGGGGTATAGCGCGTAGCGTTTGAGGTTGATTTCTTCATTTTTAGGCTTATAAAATCGCTCCATAGCGATTTATGAGATTACTTACCATTTTTTGTCGGCGAATGCAGGAATCCAATACATGCATCGGCATTTTCATGTAATCGAAGTGCTATAGCCATAGCTATTGGCCCACGCGCAAAATGCTGCTATGCATTGAAGAAGACCCTGATATGTTTTGATTTCTAGATTTGCAGAGCTCATCAAGCAAGCGTCGCTTCACTTTAATCTCTAAGATAAGCCCTATAGAGAATAAAAAAGGCATCTATTCAAAAGAAAAATAACTCAAGCGTACGAAATCACATGATCTTTAGACTATGTACAGAGAAAATACCCTCTTGAGTCATATATCTTAAAACAGTCTCCTTTAGCTTCCTTGATCCCGTCAAGAATCTGATGGAGACGCGACACGTCTTTATTAAATAAAGTTATCGTGAAAATATCTCCACCACACCTGCATGCTCCGACACAGAAGTAATTGAATCCAGATGATATATTCCCAGAGTATTCGCTCTTAGAATAAGCAATTGGAAATCCATTTTGGTTTATTTCTTCTGCAATATCAGGATTTGAAGCTGAACCGACTTTCATTTGTATATTCTCTTTCACTTTACTGGCAAGATCAATATTGCTGTTAAGATTTACTCCGACCTCAACATAGCCTACAATGATTCCTTCGTCATATTCCTGATGGGTATGGTTATCAAAATATTGTATGTTCTTAAGATTTGTGCGCGCGGGAAGAGGAATCACGATTGGTCCGTAGATATATCTCCAAAAAACCGGCTGAACCTCGTTTCCGCCCTCTCTGAAAATTCCTGCGTTTAATACAGGCTCACTCTGGATATGACTTCCTTGTATGTTTTGATTTATCGAGCCCGGATTACCCAAAGGCCCGGTTACTATGTAACTATTTGAGGTTGAGAGAGTCACCAGCGAAAATATAAAAAGGACGTATACTAATAATCCAGATAACTTCTTCACGATCTTCTACCCAAAAACCAAGTTCTCATTATTGTAGATATAAACTTTACTCCGTCAAGTTAATAGCCCTCTTTATGGGATTAAAGGGCACATGTAGACTATAGACCATATATTCATGTTACACTTTAAAAGTGATAATAATACTGGGCCCTTTATCTTGATACTAGAAAATATATTAGGTGAATATGGCAGCGATCTACATTTCCCGAGAGCTCGCGCATCTGAGTACAGTGCAGAACGCGGACAGGCTTATCTTCTGAGTTCGGAAAGGGATCAGGAGTTACCCTATCGCTATGGCCGCCATATTCGAGTTCGACATACGGATTCGAACCGTTAGTTGGCCTGCTCATTATTTTCGATTAATTTAATGAGCTTACCTATATCGATAAAGCTTTGCGACCGGATTACGCCTGAGCATAATGGAGCGCTGCGGGATGATTAGTAGCTGCGAGCTGAACACCTCGTTACCTTGGTGCGTACACTCCAGCTCTATCAAACTTGTCTTTTACAAGTATCCTAAGCGGTCTATTTTCAGGAGCAGTTTCGGGCTTAGATGCTTTCAGCCCTTATCT
>JBHGAU010000127.1:0-4403 GCA_041946675.1 Methanotrichaceae archaeon
AGTGTTATCCTTTGTGTCTTCGTGCCTTGCTATGAAAAACATTGGATTATCAATAGCTAGCGATCATTTTTCATTCTTCGGACACGATTCAACCTCTGCCTGAGAATCGTAGCGTTTTGTGGTTTAGTCTTCGTTAGTTCACCCAAAAGATAATTGCTTATTATTCAAACCTATGCAATCTTGCGCTCATCAGCCTTTACGTTATCCAAAGCCTTTTCCCAGCGAGGGGTTAGAGGCAGCCCGTCCGGCGATGCCAGCACGCTGCTCCCCCTTGAGGGAGCTGGTGGGTGGATATTCTTTCAAGCCGCAATCCGCAGGCGGAATCCGTAAGCTGCAGTATCGCTACTCAGTAATTCAAGCAATCCGTCCGGCGACTGCAACACGCTAAGAAGGCCGCCAGTGTTAGCCTCAGAAGAAAGTTTAAGCTCATAAATTATAGAATTGAACTTTCTACATCTTTCGACTTTCAAGATTTTAAGAATTAATCAAGGCAGGAATCTATCGAGGCATACAATTGGTGAATAAAATCCATTCTTGATCATTCCGGCTAGAAGCTCATTTCCCTGTGTTAGGGATAAGCTCCCCATCTCGACGCATTTCACCAGCACACCTATGCTTCCGGAGACGGGGATGTTTCCCATCTGGGCGAATCTTCTGGCATCGAGGTCATCAGTTAATATTCCCGCATCTCGATGAAGCGCTATGGCCAGGCATGAAGCCTCTCCATGCCCAAACCTATCGCTCAGCTGGAGGAAGCTATCTTTTTCATCTTTGTCCATTTTCAGGATTTCTGGATCGAACTCAGTCTGGGCAATTTCCAGGATTTTCCTTCTCTTGGCAGCTTCAAGCTCATCCCATACTTCTTCTGTGGTACATAGCCATTCTATGCCTGCAAGAAGATCCAGTCTTCGAATGAGAGCAAAATTTGATATTACGGTTGTATCCGCTATTAGCAGCATTTTCTCAGCATCTCGACTTCCGCTGCGACATCATCTTCTGAAATGGATCTGATAGGGATTCCTGTTTTAAGAAGCTCTCTTTGGAGCTCCATTCTGGATAGCCCTAAAAGTTCTGCTGCCTTGGAGAGGCTGATTTTATTATCCACATAGGCGATGAGTACTAGAGAGCGAAATATCTCTGGCCTCTGCTCTTCTATGTCTTTAAATACTTTTTTCAGGGCGCTGGGCTTAATCTCCCCTAGCTTTTCTAATCCTTGAATCATCCACTCCATAATAATATGATATACTATAATCTAGTATTTAAGCGGAACGAATTCCGTTGCTCCTCCATCTCCATATATCACAGGCTGCTCTCCTCTAAGCACAGCAGTAATAAACCGAGATATCACGTCCGAATACTCCGAGCTCGGATCCTGCTTCGGCCCGAAGACATCGAAGAGCCATCGTCTTGATCCCGTACAGCTCCTGAAACACTCTGCAGTAGTGCTCGTCTGCAATCTTCGTGACAGCATACGGCGATTTCGGATCCGGTATCATATCTTCTCTCTTGGGCAGCACTGGATAATCACTATACACAGCCGCCGATGATGCGAACACGCCTTCACATCAACCTCATGATCTGCCGCTTTCCAGATCCTTCCCCCGAAGAGGGGTTAGGGGTAGCCCGTCCGGCGACTGAGGACGCTACTCCTCCCTAGAGGGGGGCTTGGGGGGGGGGTGGATATTCTTTCAAGCCGCAATCCGCAGGCGGAATCCATAAGTTGTAGCATCAAACAGTGTTTAGCCCCAGAAGAAAATGCAGGCTCGAATAATTATCACTGATAAGAACGTTATTTTCAAAATCAGGAGATCTACGATGAATCTTCAGAATTCTCCAGCTTTCGTCTTTTCTCTATTCCCATGATTATTTCATCGAGATCAAGGTCAAGCGCTTTCGATCTTTCTTTAGTATAATCTCCTTTTCCGAGGGAGATGCTCTGCAGGAACCTGACTGTATCAACCGGTCCAAGTGCTCGCTCAAGCGCTTCAATCCCGCGTCTTCTGATCTCCTCGTTGCTTAATAGGTCAGTCTTGGAGGACATTCATCAGCCACCACACAGGATTATATATTTCAACCATGATAAGTTTGCTGTTTCTTTTTGCATTCATTAATATACGATCATCCGTTGTCAGCATGACATCGCCTGCACTTTCTGCGCAGGAGATATGTATGGCATCTCATCTATAGCCTTGAACCCAATTTTCTTAATTTCAGATGCTCTTTTAATGATCTTTTCGTTAACGATTATTCTTTCTCTAAAGACGGATGTCTGTAGTTCCAACTCTCTTCTTTCCTTAGCACACAAAACAATTGAGATTAATTTCTTTTTTCTACTCTAATCAAAGTCTTTCATCTACTTGCGTTTGTGTAATGTATCTTCCCAATATCTCATCTTTGTATTTGATGGATGTATTATCCTGAATTTCAATCCCCAGGACACGCCTGATGGCAAGCAGCGTTAAGAGATCCTTCATGTCCATAGCATTAATTCCGACCTTTTCTGCAAATCGAATTATTTGCTGGTCATCAGTCAGAAATATTGCTCCCTTTTCCAGGGCGATGCTCAGCTCTTCAGCCTCACCGTAATGCACAGTGCTCTCTTTCGAGATATCTTGAAACGCTTTGAGATCGCCGCTATCCATGGTGATAACAGGAAATTGCTCGAAAATCCTATCGGGGAACGAGTAGCCTGCGTGCTTGGCTCTCATAAGCTCTAGTAAACTGAATTGGTTATGTAAAATCTTGCACCCGGAAATGCCTTACTTAAAATATCAATGCGATTGATCTTGGCAAGAGTGCTCGCTGAGTCACAGTCGAGGATAATTATCATAAGAGGCCTAATTTCGCCACCCGGGACAGGCTTTCTTCCTCAGATCCGCCTATCTCAATCTTAATGGACCTGGATGAGAGCACATCCTTGAATTCCTCCATGCAAAGTCCTGCGATTTCGGCAGCCTTCCAGAGGCTGACCTTCTTATTCTTATAAAGATCAATAGCTATCTCGATCCGGAGGCCTGGCCTCATTGACAGCAATGCTCTCATGGCATCCGTTATGATCTCCTCTCTCGACTTATAAATCTCTGAGCGCACCAGAGCATCAATTTCATCATTCGCAGATGCCATAGTCAAATACAACTCCTCATATTTATTCAGGCGAGCCTGAACCTTCTCCAGCTAATATTAGCAATATCATCATTTATAAGGTTAAGGCCAATATGCAGTCGATTATCATCAAGTTCATATCAACCTTATACCCAGTGTTTACAAGAGCCTTCCCCCGGAGAGGGGCCAGGGGTAGCCCGTCCGGCGACTCACGGACGCTAGAAAGGCCGCTAGTGTTAGCCCCAAAGAATATGTAGTTTTAGAGCAGCATTAGTCAGCCCAAATGTGAATTCAGATTAAATAGATTCTTTGCATCTTCTGGATCGATCTCTCTAAGCAGCAGTGATTCAATCCCTACCTTTTTTGCGTTATTATGCATCCCAGTGTCATCGGTCAGGAGAATGGCTCTCTTGAGTCTGGCCAGAGATATGAAGTATGAGTCAAACCCGGAGCATCCAGTACTTGAGGCTATATCCCAGGCATCCTCGAAGATAGTCACCTCATCAACGACCTCATAAGCCATCATAGCTCTTCTAGAGACTTTGATGGCGAGTTTCCTATCTGCATACCTGCTTACTACAGCAGCAACCTCAATTATGCAAACTCTTGGAATGAATACATCCACATCTCTCTCTCTTCCAGAAGCCTTATGATTTCGCTCGCCTTATGATGAGTCATCATCTCTCTGGCGTAAATTTCATCAGAAAGCGATTCCATGGGCTCGAATACGCTCTTGATTAGGACCGATGTGTCTAGGACGGCCCTATTCATAATATTTTTTTCTCCTCATACTGTTCAGATTCTCGTCGATATCTTCTTTAGCTTCCAGACCTTGAAGTTCGTCAAGAAGATGGCTGAAGCTCTCTCTTACGGTAAGATTTACTTCAGCCTTTTCGGGTAGATCAGGCTTTTTGAAAGGCTTGAAGACATTGTCCTCGTATACTGCCTTTATCTTCACTGCTCACACCTCGCATCTTTCCATCAGCAGCATTTTCTCAGCATTGAGAAGTAGGAACGGTCGGTAGCCGGCATCAATAACCTTTCGCCCTTTTATGACCAATTCGACACTTTTCATCATTAACCCTTTTGATCTATCGCTATTTATTCTTTTCATCACAGCATCATCTTATACGCTCTGCCGCTGGAAACCATTCGACTGTTTCCTTCAGACCCTCCTCCATTGTATGCTCCAGCCTCCACTCAATCTCTCTAATCTTTCCGATATTCGCCCTTGAATGCCTAATATCCCTCGCCCTTGCTTGCACATATCGCGCCCGAACCTCCCTGCCTATAGTCTCCCC
>JBHGAU010000128.1:0-4387 GCA_041946675.1 Methanotrichaceae archaeon
CCAAGTTTTTCATCCTTTGGGCATGATTTCTAATACCCAAATCATGGGCGTTTTGTGGTTGATAGCTCATCATTTGTTGGCAATTAAGGCCAAATATTCCGTTTAGCCGGGAATCGCTTATCTAGTTCCCATCAACCATATCGCCTGCTTGCAAGAGCCTTCCCCTGGAGGGGGGCTAGGGGTAGCCCGTCCGGCTACTCACGGACTCTGGAAAAATCCCTTGTATTAGCCCCCAGAAGGAAGAACGCAAGGTTAGAACGATCCTTCTTTTAACAGACTTAGGACCTCACTCGTTGTATAGACTTCTGCAGCCTTCTGTCTCTGAAAGTGTTTATCGTTAGACCATATAGGACAGCGCAGTTGCATAGCCAGGGCAAGAATTGGTGCATCTTTTTCATCGATCTCCTTCATGACCTCAAAAGCACTCTTAATCTTGGGAAGGTATAGATCGCAGGGTACAACCTGAATAGCTTTCAAAAGGAAACTCATTGCATATTCGAGCGATAAAGACTGGGAACTTTTCTTTCTTTTAGCCTTAATATAGGCAAGGTAGCCCTCTATCTCAATCATCCCGTAATCAGGGAAATACACATTGAAATATCCAGATTTTATTAGCTTTGCATTTATAGAATGGTCTTTGAGGAGAGCTGCTATTATAATATTCGTATCAACTACAAGCCCAGCTTCTTCTTCTCTTCCATCCATATTCGCTCACGTGACTCCTCTAAGCACTCCAGATCGGACTCGCTGAGGTCGAGCTCCTCTATTGCCCTTTCAAAGAGCACCCACCTGACCTCCTCCTCCTTTACCAGCTCATCGATCTTCTTTTTGAGGGGCTTTAAGGGAACACCTTCGGGAACTTCTACCTCGATTATGCCCATAGAATCACCAGTGGCTTTTCTCCTTTATTGTTCTTAAAACCTTTCTTGATATTCTGGAATCGTTCATCTTATCTCGTAGACCTTATCGCCTATATCTAGAGCCTTCCACCGCAGAGGGGCCAGGGGCAGCCCGTCCGGCTACTCTCGGACGCTGCTCCCCTTGCGGGGTGGATATTCTTTCGAGGCCGCTATCTGCAGGCGGAACCCGTAAATTGCAGCATTGCTAATCAACGTAGATATTAAGCAGCCAGCAAGGGCGGTAGAGCGTTTACTTATTATAAAAATATTTGATATATCCCTCATTCGTGAGTTTTGCTCTCTCTATAAGCTTCTTGAGTAGACCTATGCCCATATCTTTTCCCTTATGGACTGGTATCGATAGGTGAACATCGCTTCCATCTCTGATCATGATATAATGGCTGCCTTCTATATGGTTCACTATCCATCCAGCTCTTTTAAATGCTGCTACATGCTTATCTCCGCTAGCTCGTGGAAGCTTCCGCATGTGAGTTGCCCATCAGATCTATGGATATATCGAGCCTGCGATCGAAATCAGGTATCGTGAGTTTTTCTCCTGCAGTCTTCAACCGTGACTTTAGGCATCCAACGATTGCCTCGTTTATGTTTTCTAAGGCATCTTCCAGGGTTTCTCCTTCAGATAGGCAGCCGGGAAGGTCGGGACACTCTGCAACATACCTTCCGTCTTCATCCCGTTCAATGGTTATTTTAAATTTCATCGTTATGATTCTCTCTTGCAATTCATTATAAGGCTTTCTTGAGAACATTCAGGGGCAATCTCTCTGGAATCCTAACTTCTATCACACCCATAACCTCTCAATTTAAATGGATTTAATGGTTTTAAGTATTTTCCTGAAGAGATCTCTTTCAGCCTTATAGCCCATAATTCCAGAGCCTTCCCCCAGCGAGGAGTTAGGGGCAGCCCGTCCGTCTACTCTCGGACGCTGCTCCCCTCCCCGCGGGAGGGGTTGGGGGTGGGGTTATTCTTTCGAGGCCGCTATCCGCAGGCGGAATCCATAATTTGCAGCATCATCAATCAGTGGTTCCAGAGCATACGATATAAATTGCAATCAATTGAAGACCTTCTGCTGAATTAATAAACGGCCTGACCGCAGGAGTTTACTTGCAAAGAATATCCTAGAAGTCCCGTACGCCCAAATCCCCCCTGATCAGCCAAATCCTCTTATCATCCTCTCAATTCAGATTACGGCGTCTTCAAATCTCATGATATTTTGAATGCAGCTTATGCCTGAATGAGCTTCATTCATTGGATCTCCATTCTATGGCAAGATACTAATGATTCCTCAGGGATTAAAAACTTACCGCTACACTATATATAAATTCCTTATTGCGGTCAATCCACCTGTGCCTTTGCCATCTCTCTGCACAGCTTTAGGCCGTCCCCTGTAAGCTGATAGGTCATCTCTCCCCGGGAAGGATGCATCTGTCCATATCCAAGCGAAATAAGCTTCCGCAAAGCCTTTTTTACTTCGCTTCCCCCAAAAGGAATTCTTCTGGCAAATTAATATAGGCGAGAAAGCGTCATAATCCTTATGCAATCATCAGCTCTCGACATGGCCAGAGATGCCAGGCTTGAAAAAGGTGGAGATACTGATTATGAGCTTTACGAACGCATGTTTGTACGCAAATCTATGAATAGCAGCAAAATTCTGAAGAGGCATTCTAATGCTTTAGACTTCTTTCAGGCTTGGTACAATTTTGTCAAACCTCATAAATCTCTTCGGCTAGAGATAAATCAAGGACGCAAAAGGTGGATGCAGAGAACACCTGCCATGGCGGAAGGGCTAACAGATCACATTTGGTCTATCCGAGAGTTATTAGACTTCAGGATTCCTGTTCAATGAGACCGTACACGACCTCGGCGAGCCGTAGACAAGTAATGTGATCCCCGCCTTCTTTCAGCAGTCTGTCTGCGACGACACCGATATCCGGAGCGTAGGCGCTGAGGATGATGATCCAGGAGTACTCCCTTCCGGTGATTCCCCGGTAAATCATGCCGAAAAAGATGCGGTGGAGTAGATCAGGTGTTCAAAAAGCAATCGGATTGTCTCCTCGTCTTTCCGGGCTTCATCCCATTATGGTTGATTAAAGTACGCTTGCATGTTCAATAACTAAGCTAATGGCGTTAACCACAGAGGCACAGAGAACAAATGCTGGGAGTTGACCGCAGTTGGTTGCACAGGAAAACAGATATACAAGTAAATACACATACACTGATATATGTCAACTAAGACCATAACCATAACCGAAGAGGCCTACGAGAGACTAAAAAGCCGAAAGGGTGAGAGTCAGAGCTTTTCGGATGTTATTTTACAGAATTTTCCTGCCAAACGGAAGCTTTCGGAGATTCTGGCAGAGATCGGCAGAGATGATGAGTTAGCTGACAAAATAGAGGCGGCTTCAAGCGAAATGCGCCAATCCAAAATGAGGAAGGTCGATCTGTGATGCTGGTGTTTGATACCTCCATTCTAATTGATGCATTGCATAAAAATGAAGCAGCCGTCAGGAAGATTTTGGAGTTAGAAGATACAGGCGAAACGATTTGCACAACGCAAATTAATGTACTGGAGTTATACAAAGGTGCCTATGCCCCCCCGAAGTCCGAGGAGGGGCGAGAAAAAGTGAAGAAGCTACTGGATGCGTTCGTTATCTTGCCCATAAATGAAGACACCTACGAGATGTTCGGGGAATTATCTGCTGAGCTCAGATTACGAGGAAATTCTATCGGAGATTTCGATGAACTGATAGCCTCTATCGCGTTGACACAGAGGGCGACTATAGTCTCTAGAGATAATCACTTCAAGCGTATTCCAGGCTTGGATGTCCTCTTGTATTGAATGCTTATACATGGGATCGTATCTTCAATCGCTAATGCAAAATGCAATATCAACCTTATCGCCTGCTTGCAAGAGCCTTCCCCCAGTGAAGGGCTAGGGGTAGCCCGTCCGGCTACTCTCGGACGCTGCTCCCCCCTTAAGGGGGGGCTGGGGGTGGGGTTATTTTTCGAGGCCGCTATCCGCAGGCGGAATCCATAATTTGCAGCATCATCAATCATGAATTTGTATTCTATAATCTGTATATATCGCAGCCAAAGGTGGAACCCATAAGTTGTAGCATCACTAATCAATTAAGCCATTAATGCTCAAAGAACCGCATCTCCACTTCATCCAGGATATCCAGAATGTCTCTTTCTTCAGACTCCTTTACGATACCAGGAAGGTGTTTATGGCAGGGGAACGTCGAGACTTCGTGATGGGGAGCATTGTCATATCTGAATACCATTTCACCTTCTTTATCCATTAAGTGAAACCTGTACTTCAATCGACTTTCTCCCTTTAGATATTCCATGAACTCGAGAAGCGAGCCATCCATAAAGAGTAGCCTTCCTATCAGCATGCCTTCCAAGGGAGTGACTACTCCCCTCACTGAAGTGAGGGGCATCTAGCTTCATGCAGAGATTGTAGTCC
>JBHGAU010000129.1:0-4386 GCA_041946675.1 Methanotrichaceae archaeon
AGTGAATGGTTCTGGATACAGGGCGCCTACCAATTTACAGCATTTATGGCACGCTACCAGAGACTCCATAGATCTTTGTGACTACAGAGCTCAATTTTATATTTGCGTCTTCTAGAACTTTGATAAGGCGATTCTTCTCTGATGCCATAGATCCAACAAGTTTTCTTCTTGTCCGGTTGAGATCTCTCAATTCCCTGATCTCTCTTGGCGGAATGAAACTCCTTGGAACCAATCCGTGTCGAAGCAAGGTAGCTATCCACTGGCAATCCTTGATGTCGCTTTTCTTTCCAGGAATACCCTTGATATGCTGAGCATTGGCAAGAATCACATCAAAATCCTTTTCCAGAATATTGAAAATTGGCTTCCAATATACTCCTGTACTCTCCATCGCTACTGTTGTTACGCTATATCCCTTAAGCCATTCTTTCAGCTTCAAAAGATCGGAGGTCATAGTAGAAAAAGTCTTGATCTCAAAGACTGAAGACTTTTCAAGGGATCCGTGAGCTATGCAGACATCGACTTTCTTTTCATGGATATCCATTCCAGCACAACTTATCAGAACTGGCTCCATAACATTCTTCCTTGAGACAAGCAAAGCAACTCCTTACATCCTAAATTTGATACTCGTGCCTTGATAAAGGCTACTTTCATGGGTACTAAGAGTTGCTCTGAGCAGTTTCACTTACGGGGTCGCTACGATCCTCCAAATACTCTCACCCTTAATGCTTATCTCATGATCACTTATTAGTGATCCTATTGTATAATTATATCCAGTATTTTCATACTCATGGGTGTCATATGGGACATGACGGTTTCATTTAAAAATCAAGAACTCCATCCCTAAAGGTCAAGGTATTCGACCCTCTGCGCTCCCATTGCAATAAACTGCAAGATAAAGATAGATAATAAATGATGCCTTTCGAGAGATGCCCTGTTTGCGGCTGCAAGCTTGCTTCCGTTGAAAGTGGAGCACATCAACCAAGGCGTAAATACAGCCGTCCTGAAAGTATGTGCCGAGGTATGTCTCAGGTATGGCGAGAGATTGTACTCTCAGGAGACCGTAAGGAGATTCGAGGGTCGAGAGGATCAAAGCCAAGCTTGAGCGCCAGAAGACATCAGAGTTCCAGGCCGATGGGCGTGGCATTCAAGGTAGTGTAGACGGCGGCTAGGAGATTGCAAGAGCATATATTGAAGATTCACTCTTGCTTTGCGTTTGGAACTGACTGAAATAATTCAAAAGCTGGATGCAAAAATACAATAGTCATGAAGAAAGATTAGATCATATGGGCGAGATAATCTTACAAGTTCCTGATGATGCATTATTGGCTATGAAGATGTCTCCGGATGAACTCGGAAAGGAGTTGAGGTTAGCTGCTGCTGTAAAGCTCTTTGAACTGGGAAAACTATCCTCTGGTGCTGCTGCAAAGCTGGCAGGCGTGCCACGAACGGTATTCTTAGCCAGCTTGGCGAACTATGGCGTTGATACTTTTCGCCTGACGGAAAAGGATCTCAAGGCGGAGACAAGCCTTGCCTAAAAAAGCCCTGCATAAAGTTATCTGCAATACATCGCCACTGCAATATCTGCATCAGATAGGTCAATTGAGGATTCTTCCGGCTCTTGTTGGATCTATTATCGTTCCTCCTTCCGTCCAAGCTGAACTGGATACCGGCATCGCAAAAGGATTAGACCTGCCAAAGCTGGAGAATCTAAGCTGGGTCAAGATCCAAGTGCCGATCAGTGCAAAAGCAGAGCCTCTAATAACTGATCTCGGATCTGGCGAATCGCAAGTATTGATGCTGGCGCTTGAAATGCCGGGAAGCATTGCGCTTCTGGATGATGCACTGGCTCGGCGCATTGCCACTGCAAAAGGAATACCTATTAGAGGTACACTGGGGTTACTGCTGGATGCAAAATGTGCTGGTCACCTGGAAGAGGTTGAACCATCTATCGATAGGTTCCAGGAGTTAGGCTTCCGCTTGGCGAAGCAGACACGAGGGGCTGTTCTGAAGCTTGCAGGAGAATAAAGGCATCGAATCATTGCCGGTTATATCGCTGAATCACTCTTATTTTGCGTTTCTCTTTGATCATATTGAAAACGTTAACCAGCTCAGCCTGCGCTTCTTCGGGAGTTTTTCCCCAGGCATGGCAACCTGGAATAGCTGGCGTATAGGCCTACGAACGTGCCGTTATCATCCGTGCAGAGAACTACGGTATAATCGTAGCTTAGACAATAGAAACCGGCTCCATGGAGACCGTAATCGAGGCCCCACCGATCGATGGAATGGGCCGCCCTGTTCTGAGCCTGAATGCTGGTCCAATCTTCGAGAGCACTCATCAAATCATCTCGGCATGCCTCAAGAGTCTTGCCCGTTGCCCATACACCTTGAAGCTCCGGGATCTCGCCATAAAATGGTTCAGGATCATCTATGATCTCATAGACTGCTTTGTCCATTGCGGCTTTGAGGTACTCTGCTACTCTGCGAACATCACGGAAGTTATTGTTAGTGCTGGGTATAGCCCTTCGCATTCTGTTCAAAACAAAATTAGAAGGCATAATTGATTCAGCATTTGGATCTATTGTAATAATTAAAGAGCATAATTGTGGAGTCATCCTCTCTTTGCATTTGGGGCCGATTGCCCAATTTAAAAGATTACTCTCTCTTCTGGGGCTAACACTAACGGTCACACTAGCGCGCTCAGTCGCCGTGCGGGCTGCCCCTAACCCCTCGCTGTGGGAAGGCTTTGAAACAGATGCTATAGGTTGGTTTAGGCAGATGGACGATTTCTTCTTGAATGAAAGAGGCATTCTGCCTACAATTATCGAAATCTCAATGATCGGCAAATCAATATTCACAGATATATTATACCGAATTACGTAGCAAAAATTAATGGAAGAGAGTCAGGATAACAACTGATTATATAATAATTCTGGGTTCATGAGTTAATGATATAAGAGAATCGAAACTTGATTATAGTTATAAAGATTAATTTCCTCTGCAACCATGCAACAAGAAAGCGAGCCAAAAAGGTCCAGGCTCTCTCCCAAACTTAAAGAAAAGCGGAGAGAGATCCTTCGCATAGCTCAGGCCCATGGAGCCAGTAACGTCCAAGTCTTCGGTTCGGTAGCCCGAGGTGAAGAGGGGCCTGATAGCGACCTTGACCTCCTTGTGGATATGAAACCTGGAAGCAGCCTTCTAGACCTGGTAAGCCTCTGGCAGGATCTGGAAGATCTGCTGGGCCATAAGGTAGATGTTATCACCGAAGGAGGTATCAGCCCTTACCTCCGAGATCGTATTTATGCGGAGGCGGTGCCGCTCTGAAAGACGATAGGATATACCTCCTGCACATCAGGGATGCCCTCCGACGCATCCTTGATTATACCGGCGAAGGCAAAGATGCGTTCTTTGAAGATAGCAAAACCCAAGATGCTGTGGTGCGGAATTTGGAGATAGTCGGGGAGGCTGTTAAGAATCTATCACCGCAGTTCAAGGCCAATTATCCTGAGATCCACTGGAAAGCTATCTCAGGCATGAGGGATAAGCTCATCCATGAGTACTTTGGGGTTAACCTCGACCTGGTCTGGCATACCATTGAGCATGATGTGCCCGGATTTTTGCAGGAGATAGAGAAAGTCTTGATGAGACGCTAAATGGACGCGGTCCTTTTGGCAGAAGAGGCCGACTATCTCTCCGCACAAGGAAAATACGATGATGCCTTTCGATTAGTGCCCTGTTTGCGGCGGCAAGCTTGGTTCCGTTGGAAGTGGAGCACATCAACCAAGGCGTAAATACAGCCGTCCTGAAAGTATGTGCCGGGTATGTCTGAGGTGTGGCGAAAGATTGATTGTACTCTCAGGAGACCGTAAGGAGATTCGAGGGTCGAGGGGATCAAAGTCAAAGCGAAGCCTGAGCGCCAGGGGACATCGGAGTTTCAGGCGGTGGGCGTGGCATTTAATGTAGTGTAGGCAGCAGCTAAGAGATTGCAGGAGCGGACATTGGAGATTCACTCTTGCTTTGCGTTCGGGGCTGGCTAACATAATTCAAAAGCTATGCTTCTTCTGGGGCTAATACTAACGGCTTTCCTAGCGCGCGTGAGTAGCCACGCGGGCTACTCCAAACCCCCCTCGCTGGGGGAAGGCTTTGAAAATGCAGGCTGTATGGTTGATTGGGACAGCTAGAGGAATCCTTTTTGCACGTAGATGCTATCCAGCTATATTACTGAAATCTCAATAAACGACAAGTCGGCGTCCATGATATCATTAAATTGAATTACGAAACATAACATCATTGAGGCAAAAATCTATAAATAATTATAATTAGTATCTGTTGTGTTGGATAACTATATATGCTTAACAATATAGTAAATATAGAATGGTTGAAAATGAT
>JBHGAU010000130.1:0-4369 GCA_041946675.1 Methanotrichaceae archaeon
TGCGTTGTAGAATCCTGCGATAAATGCAATGATAAGTATTCCTTCGACGGGAAATGCGATAAATGCAATGATAAGTGCCACGCATATGAATATTGCTCCAAGTGCCATAAGACATATACCACAGATAATTCAGATGGAAAATGCGATTACTGCGGATCAGACTCCTATGGCTGGGAGATGTGCGATACATGCAGCTATTCGCATTACTTTGATGGAAATTGCGATAAGTGTGGCGATAAGTGCAACTTCGATAGGGAATGCGAGAAGTGCGTAACCGTATGCTGTGAGTCCAAACAGCCGATGTGCTTCGAGAAGGAAGAGAAGCAGTGTGTTGTCGTCTGCGAGGAGAACAAGAAGGTAGAAGAGAAGAAGCCTCAAGAGGTAAAGTTAGAAGTAAAGAAGCCCGAGGAGAAGAAGGTAGTAGAGAAGAAGCCTATGGAGAAGAAGTTCGATGAGAAATGCAAGAGCATGATGCCCTGCAAGACGAACTATGGAAACTATGGCGGCTACATGATAGATGGCCGCACGGGCTACTCCTCATACTAGGATAAGCACAAAATTATACTTCCAATTAATCAGGCAAAGACTGTACCTTCAAATGCCGTTTTTGCCAATTTATGTTTTTTTGAAGCCAATAGGGGGCATTTATATGAGCACAAATTTCAAATAGTATAGCACCAATGGATTAATAAAAAAGTTAGTAAGATATAATATGTTGGGGGCGATACAGCATGAATATTGCGATATCCTTGAGCGCAATATTCGTTGCTGAAGATTCGTGAGGGGATAAATTACCATGTCACTGCTAATAATATTAGCCGCCATTTTACTTAGCGGCGCTGTAGGAGGCATATTCAATGCTATTATCAGCGATAACGGATTCATCTGGCCGCGTGAAGAGAACATCAATAATGTGAGCATATTCAGACCGGGATTTGTGGGGAATATAATTCTCGGCGCGGTGGCTTCATTTATCTCATGGGGGCTTTATGGAGCATACGGCAGCGCAGTAATCTATGGACCCCAGACCGGTGCGGGCGCCGGCGATTTTGGCTTATCGATTTCGACACTGGCGGGCTCGCTCCTGGTGGGCATTGGCGGCGCACGGTGGCTGACCAATGAGGTGGATAAGTCCCTACTGAGGACTGCCGCTGTTACTGCGGCTGCCGGAAGACAGTCCTTCTATGACTCTCAGAGGATCGCAGTTTCAACCCCTGCGCAGGCGTTCAACATCGCCAAAAGGATGTATATAGAGCGGTCAACTACCCAGCCCTGAAGGGCAGAGCTTGTAACTCCGGTTATATTGGGCTACATTTGGCTGGTTGACAAGACAGCCTGCTCAGGCGAGATATACCTGTCTGAACAATATTTTGAGAAGCAGATCAGCATGGAGTCCAAAACCGCATCTGAGACAACGAAATTGGAGCCTTCGCGGTTCCCCTTATAGACATGTCCGCAGTTAGAGCACTTGTGGTGGTACAAAGAAAGATGTTTTGATCCTTTCTTTGATACTGGAAATCGTAGCTATTCCACGCATAAGATTGACAGTGATAATTCTCTGATTGTATCTCATGTCGGAGAGAGGCTTCCGTTCTGGAAGTGTTTCAAGCTTAACAGCTCTCAGAGCTTCGCAAGCACAATCTCTAGCCCCTTGAATCAGAGAAGGGGGAAGTTCCGGGATGCTTTTTGACGAACAAGCATAGTTATCTGTTAGCGCCTCCTCCCGGGCCCTGTTGACTGGGGTTTCAGGCGCTGAGGTGTAAGATGAAAGCTGAAAGGCCGCATTACGACCATAGAATGCATGCAGGCAATGCCGGGGATGTCTGGAAACATTTTATCCTGGCAGAGGCAGCTAACTATCTGCTCTCAAAGAAGAAGATGCTTGCCTATGCAGAGAGCCATGTGGGTTATCCAGAATATGACCTGAGAATCCCAGGCGAATGGGAGGGCGGAATAGGCAGGTTCTGGCCGCACATCTCTGCATTGGATGCCTTCTGTTATTTTAGAATTATAAGGGATATGAATCCTCATGGTTTGGTCTGCTACCCCGGATCTACAGATCTTGTCCTTCAAATAGCTGGAATGCAAGGCCGCCATATTGATTTTGAGGTTTGGGATATTGACCCGGATGTGGCTGCAGCCTGGCATGAAGATTCAAGGGTCAACTTCCATTTAGAAGATGGCTTTACTCAAGCTCAGTCAATCCTTGATCGATCACCACCCGGCATGATATTGATCGATCCTCCATATGTAGATGAGAATGATATCATGCAAGCCTGTAACCTTTTGCGCTCTTTCGAAAAGGCAGGCTGGACCGTCCTCCGGTGGCAAATGGCTGGATTGGAGACAGCACTGGAGACCCGCCTCAAAAAATACACGTTGAGGTTCAGCGATGCGGACCTGGAGTGCAGCCGCTGGCCTGGGGCGACTGTGGCAGTTGCAGGTGCCGATGCCCATCTGGTCAGGCATCTGGATACACAAGTTCAGAGGTTTCTGGATCTGGTATATAGCTAGCGAAATCGTTTTAATATGATTGCAGCAGAACTTCCGTGGGGGTCCAACGCCTGCGCAAGAATGTCGAGCTTATCCTGGCCATCATACTGATGATAGCAGTTTATGGCCTCATTTTCATGACATTAATGGATTATGAGAGCCAGACCCAGAATATCAATCCCATCACTGCCTTATATTGGGTCATGACCACCATAACCACCCTGGGATATGGCGATATAGTATTCCGGAGCGAGATCGGCCGATTCTTCACCATGATAGTGGCCGTATCGGGAATAGTAATATTCTGGGCAGTGATTTTGCCCATGGGGCTTACTCCAAGGTTCGAGAGGCTGGTCAAGGCCAAACCCAACTCGGCACCCGAAAAGATTGAAGATCATATCATCATCTCAGGGTACAGTCCAATGGTTGAGATCCTGGCAGAGCGACTGGCACTGCTGAAGATCCCCTTCATCATCATTGAAAGATCGGAGAATGTGGCAAGAAGCATTTTCAACGAATATCCTACCCTATGCGGTGACCCATCTGAGGCCGATGTTCTCCTGAATGGCGGAATCAACTCCGCCAAGCTTTTCATAGCCAATGAGAAGGAGGAGCTGAACGCGGATGTTATTCTGGCGGCGCGCAGCATTTCGGATATAAAGATCATCGCTCTCGTGGACGGCCATGTCCAATCCAGGTTCCTGGATTATGCAGGTGCATCCAGGACTGTCTCGCCGAAGAGCCTTCTTGGGAAATTTTTGGCACAGATCACGGTGCCTCCCGCAAAAAACGTATTTCCAGGCGCCATAAAGATCTTTGAAGACCTGATTCTAGTTGAGCTCCCTATATACCCTGGATGCAAGCTGATTAAGCAAAGGCTGACTATAGATTCGATAAAATTCACTGGAGCCAGCATTGTGGGAATGTGGCAGAGAGGCATTTTTTTGCCTTATCCAGAGCCGGATGAGGCGATTACACCGAACTCAGTGCTGATGGCTGTAGGCAGCGCCGATCAGATTACAGGAATCAGAAACCTGACGCTTGGCTCCAGGAGAGAAGGCCCTCTGATAATTTTAGGCTATGGCGACGTAGGGAGGCATGCCGCAGCCGTCCTCCATGACGGAGGCATAAATCCGATAGTTGTTGATGCACGAGATTTTGTGGATCTGCCCTTCGAGCAGATAAAGGGCGATGCCACATCAGAGGATATACTGCTTAAAGCCGGTATTAAAAAGGCAGTTGGGACTATGATACTGCTTGACGATGACTCAGAGACGGTCTATGCCACACTTCTTGTAAAGAACCTCAATCCGGATGCCTTCGTTGTTGCCAGGGCAAATCTCGCAAAATCCATAGAGAAGATTTATCGAGCCGGCGCCGATTATGTGGCGTCTTTGCCGATCGTCGCCAGCAGAATGCTCGCAAAGGTGATCCTGAACGAAGAGGAAGACCTGGCTTTGCTTTGCGAGGATCTGGAGATGGAGCTTCATGAAGTTGAAAAAGGATCGCATCTTGCAGGAAAGACTCTGGAAGAGATCGACCTGCCAGGCATGTTCGCCTGCAGAGCTGCAGCCATTAAGCATGAGGGAAGACCGATCCCGGGGCCTGATAATAACATAACGATAGAGCAGGGAGATATTATAGCCATAATCGGCAGTCCGAAGGGAATTGAGGCGTTCAATAGCGCCTATAATGATGGACTGGCCAAAAGGCTGGCCATGAAATCCATGCAATTCCTTTCAGTAAAACTTTAATACAGCTAATTGATGCTTGATCAAAATTAACGCATTCATTAAACCGCCGGGCACTCGGAAAATTAAAAAATCAAGAACCCCACCCTAAAGGGTGGGGTATGCGACGCGCTGCACCTGCACTC
>JBHGAU010000131.1:0-4278 GCA_041946675.1 Methanotrichaceae archaeon
TGTACGGGCTGTATCCCGCCATTGAAATGGCGGGGATTAGCCCTGATTTCTTCCTAAAACTCTGTGATTGGGATCTACGCTTTATGGAACGTTAAGTCATTGGATGCGGCAAACTGACGGGATATATCCTCATCTACTTTTTTGAAAAAATCCAACGGATATTTATGCCTAACTTCAGTATAGGATGAGTGGTTCCAAGTTGATTTATAGTCCATTATGCATGTGGCTCTCCTATGAATTGCGCTGATATAGATAATGTTGACGAGGCTGTCTATTGCACAGAGGTTAAAGACGGGAAGCAGGCCTTATGCATAAGATGTAGCGGCATCTTCTATTCGCTAACGTCTTGCAATCCAGATAGTGATAGCCAGGAAGTTCAAGAATAACCAAGTTCATCCTGGAAAATCCAGTTGTCCGAAAATGCGCAAAAATGTATAATTACCTGTAAGGCACCATCGTCAGCACCATAAGAAAATATCTAGGTTGTGCAATACATCTGAGAGCCCAGATGATAGAGCTTATTATAATGGGACATTGTGGCCCGAACAGCCCTGATTAAACCGATAATTGGTACGTCTAAAAATAACTGCGGCTAAGCTGGCTATATTCTTCAAGCCCATACATTCATACATTCATACATTCAGCTCGCTCAGTCCTCGGGTCTTATGATCTTCAGCCCAACGTTATCGACTTTAGTAGCTATCGCGATCTTTAGTCCCAGGGGGCCTATCAAATCTGCGACATCATTCTCGTTTCTTTCCGTTACAATGGCTATAGACGGCCCGACAGAACTCATGCCCACGAATTCAAGGCCCTTCTCTCGAAGCTGGCTCATATAGTGGTAAATCTTGAAGCTGTGATGCTCTACCTCAGCCCTCTTTGATCCTCTGAACTCAATCTCCCATATGATATCGCCTATCTTTTTGAGATCGTTCCTTTCAAGGGCCGGGATAAGATCCATAAGCAAAAGGTATGCTTTCAGTTCTCTATCCTGATAATCGAGATTCCTTGCGCGGTTCATCAGCAGATCGAACTCTGATCTGCCGGCTGATGAGACCTCAGTTGTTGGTATGATGATAAATACGTTCATCCCTTCAGCGAATTCATGGCGGTATGCAAGGGCCAGGCCATCGCCGGTTATTACCATGCCGCCATAGGTTGCGGCTGCAGGACCAACTCCCGTCTCAAAGCCCATTGTGACCCGTCCGTCCTCGGTCTCCTCGATATAATTATTGCCGAGAATTAGGCGAATCTGCTCTGAATTCAAGGGCGATCCAAGAGCGGTGTTCATTGCATGTGCAATTGCCAGAAGAACAGAGCCTGTTGAGCCGAGGCCTACATGCTTCTTCTGGTGGTCCTGAACTTTTATTCTGAATCCTCCGTTGTACCCGACGGTCTTTTTGAAGACCTCGGCAAAATGGCGGATTATCGGCTCCCTGGAGTAATCGATCTCAATGCCGGACGGCATGCATTCGACCTCTGCGGTGCAGTATATCTGCAGGGCAAAGCCGACCCCGCCACCGCCCGGCCTATTGGGCGCAAAGCGGTTCATATCGAGCACAGTAAGGTGAATTCTCCCAGGCGTAATGACCCTAATCCTGCCCGAACAGGGAGTAAGCTTGTAATCCTTCTCGAATCCCAGGGTGTTGATATTCTCCCCCGGTCGGAAGGGCGCAAACTCGTACTCGACGAGATCCAGATCACCGCCGCGTATCTTCATTTTGGCCATGATAACCTCATGATTCCTATAGATGCTATAACTTTTATGATTATTATGATACCCCTCTTCATAACCTACCAGGAGGGTATAGCCTTTTTTGCGATAGGTCCATATAAAGTATAAGTTGACGAGCCATATTCTGTATTGTTTACTCCCACCAGAAAATAATCTGGGCTCACTAAAATATCAGTGCGATTATGATCCACGATCATAAAATTAACTAGCAGAAAGATATTACTTCCCGAGGGTAATTGGGATATGGACGGGTTTATGCCGCTGAATATATCCAATTCGAAAATTTTCTCTATATGAGTGGTATTTATATAGAGCTCTTGTGCCCTCTTGTTAGTGATTCTTTCATGAACTCTATGAACCGCTTTCAAAGCTCTTGCTCTTTCAGGTGTTCCTTTCCCGGCTTTGGATAGCTTTCTCTGAGCCTTTGCAAGAGCTTTTTCTTCATGAACAAAAAATCTTGGATTGCCGATATGGTCTCCATTAAGACAGAGTGATGAAGCTCTTCAGGCCAACATCAATACATATTGATGACCCTGTCTTTGGAAGAGGTTTTGGAAAGTGACTTGCCTTCCTGCTCATAGCCGTTCTTTTTGACAGCAAGTGTTTCGTTATAGGTCCATCTGCAAAGCTCCAATATATCATCCATCTTCGATTTCTGAAATTTGGTGGGATAAAATTATGATCCCATGCCCTAATTTTAACCGAAGCACTTGTTATTTATGGCAAATATATTAATATAATGCCGGCCATGCCTTGATGGCATATACCATAGCTCCTCTTTATCCTTCAGGTATCTGACGCTCCCATCTGATATGCATACTATGAATCCATCCGGATAGTGCAACTTTTCTGGAAGATAGATAACAGCAGGAGCCGATCCAGGATTCCCCTCGAATGTCAAATTATAATCCTTGCTGTATGGATTGAAGGACTGAGATATTGGCGATCCGGCTAGACGGCGAAGATAGGGACGAACATTCACCTCTAGTCCCCTGGGCCTGCCATTATCATCGAGCAGAGAATAATCCTCCCCATTCCAGATGCTGCCATTCTCTGCGCTGAAGTCCCAGTAGGCATTATCGATGAACTTGCCTTCGAGGGCTCCAAGCGCTGTGTTTACCTGTCTGTTCCGGCTGTCTGCTGTAACGCCTGCCCAGGGAGTCCCAAATTCTCCTATGAAAAGAGGCATGCCAAGCTCCTCGGCCTTCTTTCTCTGAATATCAATAAGGGCAGGAAAAGAAGTGCCCTTGTAGCTGGGATCAAGCCATGCTCTCCAGGAGAAGCTCGGATATATATGCGCTGCATAGACCAGATGGCCGTTATTGAAGGCGCTAAGTTTCGAGCTATACAGATCTATGATTGAGGGCTCAATGAAGCCTACGGCATCAGGATCGACCTCACGGATGGAGGCTATTGCCTCTTGATAAAAAGGCTTCAAGTAGCCGTTTTCAAACTGGCCGACATCGTTTGGTATATCCCCGCCATATGGCTCGTTCATTATATCGTAGCCAAGAATGTAAGGGCTTTTGCCCATCTTTCGTGCAACCTCTTTCCAGGAGCGATAATAATGGTCTTTGAGGTATGCGGACTTGAAGAAGTTTGAGAAGCTATCCTTTACATTCCCCGATAAGAAGTATGCGAGGAACCAGAAACGTCCTGCAACTCCGGTGTTAAAATGAGGGTCTACATCGCCAGGCAGAGCCCAGTAAGGAGCGCCGTCCCCGTGCAGACACCTGCTATACTCATCCTGATGCATATCCAGGACTATGTATATACCCCTCTTCGATGCCTCATTTACAAGCTCATCTACATTGCTCAGATAATTCTGGTCATATACTCCAGGCTCTGGTTCTATGGCCTCCCAAAAGATTGTCAAGCGAACCATATTGTAGCCCCAGGAGGAAAGTAGGTCCCACCATTTGGGATCTCTAAAGGGCAAGAAGGGAGGAAGCTTGGCATTGGATGCTACATTGATTCCCCTAAAGAAAACGAGCCTCCCATAAGAATCCCTGAAGCCGTCTTTATCGAGCGAAAGCTTAGGATCAGCTTTCGGAGAGAATTTATCGGAAGTTTGAACTCCTGGAATGAGATAAGATGGAATGCAAAAGGCCTCTGATTTGCCGATATCTCCTTCAGCTGAGCAGAAAGCATTACCTCTAAGAGATGAATTATCAACATATGTGCTGCTTTGGTTCAGCCCTGAGCAAATACCTGCAAGAGTAAATAGCGCAATGAGGCAAAGTGTAATTTGCGTGCCCATTCCCTAATTACAATGGCTTGAGAAGTATTTTAAATTTTTTGTCTTTTAACTCACTATTAGCAATAGTTGCCCGGTTAAATATTATTGGATGCGGGATTGAGCCATGAATATACTAGCATTACCTTTGATCGGTTTCACGTCATGATCCCGAAAGGATGGTACTATGGGCTAAACACATACAAAAACAATATACTGCTAGATTTTGTCTAGCAGTCTATTCCCTCGCATGGAGCACGCTCATTCTCAGGCACCGGGTTCTCATGGAATTTGATCGTCTTCTCTG
>JBHGAU010000132.1:0-4171 GCA_041946675.1 Methanotrichaceae archaeon
TGCGTTGTAGAATCCTGCGATAAATGCAATGATAAGTATTCCTTCGACGGGAAATGCGACAAATGCAATGATAAGTGCCACGCATATGAGTATTGCTCCAAGTGCCATAAGACATATGCCACAGATAATTCAGACGGAAGATGCGATTACTGCGGATCAGACTCTTATGACTGGGAGATGTGCGATACATGCGGCTACTCGCATTACTTTGACGGAAATTGCGACAAGTGTGGCGATAAGTGCAACTTCGATAGGGAATGCGAGAAGTGTGTAACCGTATGCTGCGAGTCCAAACAGCCGATGTGCTTCGAGAAAGAAGAGAAGCAGTGCGTTATCGTCTGCGAAGAGAATAAGAAGGTAGAAGAGAAGAAGCCTCAAGAGGTAAAGTTAGAAGTAAAGAAGCCCGAGGTGAAGAAGATAGTAGAGAAGAAGACGCCTATGGAAAAAATGTTCGATGAGAAACTCAAGAGCATGACGCCATACAAATCGAACTGCGGCAATTATGGGCGCGTGGGCTGATCGGAAAGAAATAAAAAACTTTCCCATTTTTTAACTTGCCCAATCAGCTCGTGGCCATTTGCCTTGCCAGTTTTATCTGCCTCATGATCTTCCTCTTGAGAGACCCCTTTCGCCTAACCTCGCAAGAGAGATTTTTCCCTTTACTATCGGATAAGCCGAATAAATTTATTTCATCAATTATGCTCTCTGCGATATCACAGCACTCATCTACAGCGTCCTTCTTATGCATGTCGGTCTTCATAAAGTTCCTCGCAGCAATAGCCATGACATCATACTAAAAAAATTTTTCCCTGTTGAGATAAAAAGAGGATCTTTAAAAGTTTATATGAATTTAATAAATATAAAGACACATTAATGTTCTCTCCATCTTTTGTAAGCGACGAGCCTGGCGGTCATACTTTAATACTTTATCGAATAATAATATGCCATGTCAGAGAATCAGATCTTCTGTCCCGTTTGCGGCGTAAAGACCGATCACAGCACTATAAAATCGGGAAAGGAGAAGCTTGTACGGTGTACAGGTTGCGGAGAGGTTCAAACGCTTCAGAAAGAGCGGGAGCGGGTGGGAGATGTCAAAGTCATCGTAAGCAAAGGCGGAATATCGATGCCCTATCGCATTCGACTCCCGCTAAATGAAGAGCTTCACGTCGGAGATGATCTGCTCGTAGATGATGAGCGCCAGGATGTCGTGATGACAAAGATAACATCCATCGAAACCGATCGCAGAGTAGATGCTGCAAAAGCAGGCGAGATCAAGACGGTATGGGCAAGAGCAATAGATAACATAACTGTGAAGGTGGCTGTTTTTAAAGGCGGCAAGACACAATCGCTTAAGCTCCCTCTGCCGGGAGATGAGATCTTTGAACTTGGCGAGGTCAGGGATATTGATAGAGTGAAGTTCAAGGTAACGAAGATTAAGCTTCGCGGCGAAGGATTCGCGGACAGAGCAGAGGCAAAGGATATCCTTAGGGTATGGGGTAGAGAACTTTGAGGATAAATGATCTGCTCGACGAATTGAAGGGCCAAATAGACGAGCGCGTTATTAATGCTATGGCAAAGATCCCCAGAGATATCTTCGTGCCGCAGCAGCTCAGATCAAGCGCATATGATGATGTTCCTCTTCCTATCGGCTACGGCCAGACGATATCCGCTCCTCATATGGTTGCCATAATGTGCGAGTTCCTTGACCTCAAAGAGGGATTAAAGGTGCTCGATATCGGAGGAGGAAGCGGTTATCATGCAGCAGTTATGGCAGAGCTGGTTGGCCCCCACGGGCATGTCTATTCCGTTGAGAGAATACCTGAGCTCGCAGAGCAGGCAAAGAAAAATCTTCAGGCAGCCGGCATCGCCAATGTGACTGTAGTGCTGGGCGACGGAAGCAAGGGCCTTGAGGAGTATGCGCCCTATGATAGGATAAATGTGGCTGCCACAGCGCCTCGTGTTCCGGAGCTGCTCAAGAAGCAGCTCAAGCCTGGGGGAAGAATGGTCATACCAGTGGGGTCAGGTTTCCAGAGCCTCTTGCTGGTCACAAGAAAGAATGGATATGTAACAGAGGAGAAGCTGCCTGTAGCCTTTGTGCCTCTTATTGGTGAGGAAGGGTTTAAAGAGTACTTCTAAATACTGCCTGCGCTGACTTATTATCCATACTATTTGAGTGCTCCTGCAATCTACGTTGGAAAGTGTAAGCGATGAAGCCTTTAGCTATCATAATCATGGACGGCTTCGGCATAAGCCAGGATGAGTTCGGCAATGCCGTAGCCATGGCGCGAAAGCCTAATTTTGATGGATTCTTGCAAAAGTATGCCGGCACAACTTTAAATGCATCAGGACTGGCAGTAGGCCTGCCGGAGGGCCAGATGGGGAACTCGGAGGTCGGCCATCTGAACCTTGGCGCAGGCAGGATCGTTTACCAGGGATATACAAGGATCAACCTGGCAGTCGAGGATAAAACGATTCGCGAAAATCCTGTTCTTGTAAAAGCGATGAAATACGCTGCAAGAGGCAAGCTTCATCTCATGGGCCTGCTTTCGGATGGTGGGGTACACAGCCATATCACCCATCTGTATGCACTGCTGGAGATGGCTAAGGAGAGCGGGCTGAAGAAGGTCTATATACATGCCATCCTCGACGGCAGAGATGTCCCTCCCAAGAGCGCGCTGACCTATTTCAATGATCTTGCCAAAAAGATCGGACAGATAGGCGCAGGCAAGGTGGCAACAGTTGCAGGGCGCTATTATACCATGGACAGGGATAAACGCTGGGATCGCGTTGAAAAAGGCTATCGTGCCATGACTGACGGCATAGGCCTCAAAGCAAAAAGTCCTGAAGAGGCCGTGACAAATGGGTATGATAGAGGCGAGACCGATGAGTTCCTGATGCCCACGATAGTGGATCCTGAGGGTTTGATCGAAGATGGAGACAGCATAATATTCTTCAACTTCCGGCCCGATAGGGCACGCGAGATTACAAGAGCATTCGTTGATGGCGGCTTCAGCGAGTTTCCCAGAAAGCCCATGAAGGTATATTTTACATGCATGACTCAATATGATGCGACGATAGATGCACCAGTGGCCTTTACTGCACAAAATCTGGCTGAAACACTGGGAGAGGTGATAAGCAGACATGGCATGAAGCAGCTCAGGATAGCCGAGACAGAAAAGTATGCACATGTCACATACTTCTTCAATGGCGGCAGAGAGGAGCCAAACCCCAACGAAGATCGCGTTCTTATACCGTCTCCCAAGGTTGCGACCTATGATCTTAAGCCTGAGATGAGTGCCTATGAAGTGACTGATGCCGTATTGGAGCGGATTAAAAGCGGTGCATATGATCTCGTAGTCATGAACTATGCGAATCCCGACATGGTCGGGCACACCGGAATATTAAATGCGGCAATAAAGGCTGTGGAGACTGTGGACGGCTGTGTCGGCCGAGTCGTCGATCAAATACTTGCTCAGGGAGGCGGGGTGCTCCTGACTGCCGATCACGGCAATGCAGAGAAGATGATCGATGAGACGACAGGCCAGCCGCATACCGCCCATACCACAGATCCTGTGCCTTTCATCCTCATACTGGACGATGGAATAAAGCATGAGCTCAGGAATGATGGAATCCTGGCAGATGTAGCTCCAACAGCCCTTGAGCTCCTCAAGTTGTCCAAGCCCGATGCGATGACAGGAAAATCGTTGATTGTGAGATAATAAGGGCTATTCGCCTTTTTTCCTGTTGGTAAACTCAAGAGCGTGTCTGAGAGCCCCAGTGCTTTTGTCCATAATTTAGGTCTTGTTCACTATATAGCAACGCTCGTGCTTGGATAGGCATTCATGAAAACTGTCCTTTTGTTTTTGCGACCGTTGCTGCGTATCCATTTTTGCTTAATTGCTGTGAAATGAATGCGATTTAACCCATAAAATGCCATGGTCCTCTGGAAATGATTCAATCGAACCGAAGAATGAAAAATTGTCATTTGCTCTATTCTTTTTCTGAGGCTAATACTAACAGCTATTCTAGCGTGCTCAATCGCCGCACGGGCTACCCCTAGCCCCTCTCCGGGGGAAGCTCTAGAAAGCGATTCGTGAACCGTCCCGGAGGGTGTTAGCCCGTCGCGGCGACTGAGCGACAGCCCCGTAACCATTAGCGCGGGAGCGAAGCG
>JBHGAU010000133.1:0-4053 GCA_041946675.1 Methanotrichaceae archaeon
AGTCTTTGCCAAGGGCTTCGTCACAAATTATCCATTGACTATCAGGCACAGGGATGGCAGATTCAAGGATGTGCTCTACAATGCCAGCATCTACAAAGATATCCGAGGCAATGTGCTTGGAGTATTTGCGGCGGCGCGTGATGTGACTGCTCAAAAACAGGCGTCCCAATATGCACGCAGTCTCATCGAATCCTCTCTGGACCCTCTAGTTACCATCAGCGGCGATGGAAAGATCACAGATGTCAATGAGGCAACGGTAAAGGTCACAGGCATTCCAAGGGAACAGCTTATCGGTACCGATTTCTCTAATTATTTTACAGAGCCTGAAAAGGCAAGGAAAGGCTACCAGCAGGTCTTTGCCAGAGGCTTCGTAACAGATTACCCTTTGACGATCAGACATAAAGGTGGAAGACTTACAGATGTGCTCTACAATGCCAGCGTCTATAAGGATACCCGCGACAACGTGCTCGGAGTATTTGCCGCAGCACGTGATGTTACAGCGCGAAAAAAAGCTGAGGATGAGCTTGCTGAACAGCGCCGAAGGGAACTGGACCGGTTGGCAGACCTTGAGAAATTCCAGAAGCTGACTGTGGGGCGTGAGCTCAAGATGGTTGGACTCAAAAAGGAGATTGAGGAGCTGAAGAGAGAGCTCGAGGAGCTTAAGAAAAAGAATTAGCATCGCAAAAGGAGATTGGCTTAGGAAGCATGCCCATGACTGACCAAGGGATCACGCTTGCGGAATCAAATAATCTGCGTGAGCGCCTTAAGTTGCTTGAAGAGACTCAGCGCGCTATGATGAATATATTGGAAGATTTTGATGAAGAGCGCAGGATCTTTCAGCTGATTCAAAAGGCAACCCTGAACCTCCTGGAGGATCTGGATGACGAGCGGAAGAATTCAAACGAGGCGCAAAGGGCTCTCATGAACATGCTTGAGGATATCGAATCTGAACGAGCCAAGGCTGAACAGGCAAATGCACTACTTGAATCAGCCAACAAAGAGCTTGAAGCATTCTCCTATTCAGTTTCTCATGACCTGCGAGCACCTCTGCGTGCTATCAGCGGATTCTCCCAGGCGGTTATAGAAGACTATGCATCACAGCTTGATGATGAAGGCAAGCGGTATCTGCGGCTCATCCAGGAAAACGCCCACAAAATGGGCCGCCTTATCGACGATTTGCTGACATTCTCAAGGCTGGGCCGCCAACAGATGATGAAGACGAAGATCGACATGGGGGCTTTGGCCGGATCGGTATTCGAAGAACTAATTGGCCAGGAGACGAAACGCAAAATTAAGTTCACAATTCTTCCCACCCCACCTGTCTACGGAGATAATTCCATGATTCGCCAGGTCTTCGTGAACCTGCTATCAAATGCAATCAAGTTCACTAGAACAAGGGAGGAGACGCTCATAGAGTTTGGATACCTGCCAGAATTGGGTGACGGGACTTACTATATCAGTGATAACGGAGTAGGTTTCAATATGCAGTATGCTGGCAAGCTCTTTGGGGTATTTCAGAGGCTGCATTCGGCCAGGGAGTTTGAAGGAACCGGCGTAGGGCTTGCGCTTGTGTATCGTATTATCGCCCGTCATGGAGGGAGGATATGGGCAGAGAGCACTTTGAATCAGGGGGCAACATTCTATTTTTCATTGCCGGAGAGTCGATAAAATGATCGATGGGGCGGAGTATGAGATTGTAATCATAGAGGACGATCCAAACGATGCAGAGCTTATCATAAGAGTTCTCAGAAAACATCACCTGGCAAACAAGCTCATCCTTTTGAAGGACGGCGAGGAGGCACTAGATTTCTTATTTAGGCGGGGCAACTTTGCCGGTATACATAATAGCGATAGCCCAAAGGTCATCCTTTTAGATCTGAAGCTTCCCAAGATCGATGGCATAGAGATCTTGCGCAAAATAAAGTCGGACGAGCGGACGAGAAAAATTCCGGCAGTCATATTGACTTCCTCAAAAGAGGATCGCGATCTCAGAGATGCCTACGATCTGGGCGTAAACAGCTATGTGACAAAGCCGATTGAATTTGAAGAGTTTGCCAAAGTCGTGGCTGACTTGGGAATGTACTGGCTGCTGTTAAATAAATCGCTTGCCAGATAAGGACTTGGAGGGATTTCGTATACGGCAACTGGTCAGATAAGCATATTGATTCTTGAAGATAACGACTCGGACTTTGAATTAATAAAGCGCGAACTTCATAATATTGACCTCAATAACACGATTGAATGGGCCCATGACAAAGGAACCTTCCTTCAGGCTTTGGATACATTCGCCCCCAACATTATTCTCCTTGATTATTCTCTGCCGGGATTTGACGGACTGAGCGCATTGTCTTTGGTGCGGCAACGATTCCCCGATATACCTGCGATCATCGTATCTGGGGCTATTGGCGAAGAGATAGCAATTGAAACGTTGAAGGCCGGAGCCACAGATTATGTTCTAAAGCAGCGGTTGAATCGTCTCAGACCTGTGGTTCATAGGGCTCTACAAGAGTCTGAACAACTGATTGAGCGCAAGCGGATGGAGGAGGAGCTGAAATGGCATTCTGAGCTGCTCGATCTTGCACCTGTCCTGGTTCTAGATATGGATGGCAGGATCATCCTATGGAATACAGGCGCAGAGGAAATGTACGGCTGGACTAAGGGAGAGGCAATTGGCAGCGTATCCCATGACCTCCTGAAGACCGAGTTCCCCATGCCCCTGGAGGAGATAATGGCCGAGCTGATGGAGAACGGCCATTGGCGAGGTGAGCTTTCTCACATCAAGCATGATGGCAGCCACATCAGTGTATCTAGCCATTGGATATTACATAGAGATAGTCAGGGCAAGCCTATCGCAATCCTAGAGATCAACAACGATATTACCGATCTTAAGTTTGCCGAAGATGAGCTTAAGAAAGCCAGAGATGAGCTGGAGCTGAGGGTCCAGGAGAGGACTGCTGAGCTCGTAAAAACAAATGAAGAGCTATTGAATGCAAAGGAAGTAGCCGAAGAGGCAGTCAAGGCAAAGGCCGCATTTTTGGCAAACATGAGCCATGAGCTGAGAACTCCCATGAACTCAATAATCGGCTTCACAAGCCTCCTGCTTATGGAGCCTTTGCCGCCTGAGTACAAGGATTGGCTTGATAATATGAGGATGAACGGCGAGGCACTGCTGGCTCTAATTAACGATGTTCTTGACTTCTCAAAGATGGAAAAGGAGATGATTGTGCTTGAGCTTCATCCCTTCGACTTGCGTCATCGCATAGAAGAGTCTCTGGACCTTGTATCTACGAAGGCAGCCGATAAGGGACTTGATCTTGCTTACATAATGGACATCAATGTTCCTGAGACCATAATCGGTGATTCAGCCAGACTCCGCCAGGTGCTTGCCAACCTGCTCAGCAACGCTGTCAAATTTACCGATACTGGAGATGTATTGGTACATGTGTCCTCAAAGCGGGAAGGCGATATCCATGAGGTTCATTTCGCAGTCCAAGATACGGGCATAGGCATGCCCCAGGAGCAGATGAATAAGCTCTTCCAGCCTTTCAGCCAGATCAGCCTCGCACCTTCTAGGCTCAACGAGGGTACTGGACTCGGCCTCGCGATTAGCAAGAAGCTCGTTGAACTTATGGGTGGCAAGATCTGGGCCCAGAGTGAGGTGGGCAAGGGTTCAACATTCATTTTCACGATCAAGGCAAAAGCAGCAACTGAGGATTCGGTCACAAAACTTCCTGATGGGCCTCAGCTACAGCTCGCTAAAAGAAATATTCTCATTGTAGATGATAACCCAACCATGAGGAGACTCCTGGGCCGTCAAACCAAGACGTGGGGCATGGTGCCTTTGGTCGCCTCACTCAGTTATTCGGCTATTGAACTGATCCAGAAAGGAATCACCCCAGAGGTAGCAATCATTGATGCAAGTATGCCCGATTTGGATGGCATAGTTCTGGCAGAGAAGATTCACAGTTTAAGAAGTGATTTACCCTTGATTATTCTAACATCTGCAGGACAACATATTCCCCAAGATCTGCCTGCTGTAAGCCTGACAAAGCC
>JBHGAU010000134.1:0-4033 GCA_041946675.1 Methanotrichaceae archaeon
ATAGGAACTCTTTTTGCACTGGCTTGGGGATATAATCATCCATCCCAGCTTCGATGCACTTCTCTCTATCTCCTTCCAGTGCATAGGCTGTAAGGGCTATTATCTTCGGACCATTGTCTGGCCAGCGCTGACGAATGATTCGGGTGGCTTCCAGCCCGTCCATCTCGGGCATTCTGACGTCCATTAGCACTACATCGTAATGCTGGCGTTCCAACGCATGTAATACCTCTATTCCATTAGCTGCCACATCTGCACGGCATCCAAGCTTCTTTAGCATCTGCAGTGCTACCTTTTGACTCGATACGTCATCCTCGGCCAGCAGTATTTTCAGGAAGTTAATCCTTACAGATGGCTTAACTCCAAATGGTTTTACATACATTTTATCTGGTTTCCAGGAAGATGCTGTTTGTCCAGATAATATCTCTGTTAGAAATTTTTGTAGCTCTTCGGACTTTATGGGCTTGTTAAGGTAAGCATGATTAGGAGGCACACATTTTCCGAGAGACGCCAGTAGCACCAAAGGCAAAGCTTTATTATTGTATTTGCGTATCTTTTTTTCCAGTTCGAGGGCGCTCATGTCCTCCAAATCCATATCCAGGATAGCAACATCGAACTCATCCCCTCTCTGAATCCAGCTGATGGCTTCCTGGCCTGATTTTGCAGCCAATGGAATCATGCCCCAATTGTAAACCTGCTTGCTCAGGATACGGCGGTTGGTCTTGTTATCCTCTACAATAAGCACGCTCTTACCGACTAACAGGGAAGAAATGGGATTACTTTGAGCCTTGGACTGGCCGAGAGATACCTTAATGGTGAAATGGAACGTCGAACCTTTTCCCACCTCGGACTCAACCCAGATCTTGCCACCCATGAGTTCAACAAGCTTTTTGCATATGGCAAGCCCTAGGCCGGTTCCACCGTATAATCGAGCGGTCGAAGGCTCCATCTGACTAAAGGGCTGGAATAGCTGGTGCATGCTGCCTTCAGGTATGCCTATGCCCGTATCCTGAACTGTGAAGTGGATCTCGTTAAGTTCATTGATAGAGACTGAAATTTTAACTTCGCCCCCATCCGTGAATTTGACGGCATTGGAAAGCAGATTGCCAAGCACCTGTCGAAGCCTGCCAGGATCACCGATAATTGTATCTGGAACACCTTTATCGATGGTATAAGACAGGTTCAGGCCCTTTTCCGATGCTTTGATTGATACCAGGTCCAGGGATTCTTCAACGCACTGATGCAGATCGAACTCGCATTCCTCAAGGACTAGCTTATCGCTCTCTATCTTGGAGAAGTCCAGAATATCGTTGATGATTGTGAGAAGGGCATCGCCATTGATCCTAATGGACTCAAGGTAATCCCTCTGCTCTGGGCTCAGAGGCTCATTTTCATCCAGAAGAAGCTCGGTAAAGCCTAATACTGCGTTCATGGGCGTTCGAATCTCGTGGCTCGTGTTAGCTAGGAATTCGGCTTTTGCTTTTGCAGCAGCCTCAGCAGCTTCTTTGGCTTTGATAAGCTCGGCTTCAGCACGTCTCTGTTCAGTAATGTCCAGATTCATCTCTAGGATCATAGACGTCCCATCTGCATCGGTGAACGGCGTATCGTAAACGTCAATTATACTGCCATCAGGGGTGGTGACTTCCCAATGATGGGGCTGGCCAGTTTTCAGCACATTATAGGATTCACAAAAATCGCAGGGCTCAGATCTCCCAAAACAATATTCATAGCAATGCCTGCCATGAGATTCGCCGAACTCTCTGATGAAGTTTCGGTTCGCAAAGGCTACGTGGTAATCTGGTGTTAGCAGACAAACCATGATCGGCAGCTTTTCTAGCACATCAAAGAGCCTATTCCGTTCAGCCTCCACGGCTTCAGCAACCTTGCGACGCGCCTCGCTTTCCTGCAATACCTCCTCTGCATGCTTGCGATCTGTAATATCCCTATTATTTGCCCTTCGCCCAAGCCATTCCCCTTTTCTTCCGAACACAGGCTGGCATAAGTGATTGATCCATCGAGTTTCTCCATTCTTTGTTATAATACGATAATCAAGATTACTGCGGCCGGCTTGCTCGTTGAGATGCATATTCCTGTGACCCTTAAAATATTCCCTATCATCCGGATGAACCAGATCTACGGCAAGCTGAGGGTCCTTTATAAATTCCTCTGCGCGATATCCTGTTATTCGCTCGCAAGAGGGTGAAACGTAAATATAATTTCCCTTTGGGTCTATCCAGGTCTCCCAATCATAGGTGAAATCAGCAACCAATCTGAACTTCTCTTCGCTCTTTTGCAGCTCTATCTCCATTAACTTGCGCTCAGTGATATCTAATATAGTTCCAATCATAGATATCGGCTGGCCATTTTCATCGAAGACAACCTCTCCAAGCGCATGTACCCACCGCGGCATGGAGCCAGGTGTAACGATCTGGTACTCAATATTGTAGGGTTTCTTGCCCGAGAGCGCATTCTCAATCGCTTGCGCCACAAGTTGTCGATACTCAGGATGAACATAAGCCAGGAATGAGTCATAAGTAGGAGTGAACAGACTTGACTCCAAGCCGAATATGCGGTATGTCTGTTCGGACCAAATCATTTTGCCAGGTTTAATATCCCATGACCAGCTACCGATGTTTGCGATCTTCTCTGCCCTGGCAAGCATCGACTGACTCTGACGCAGAGATTCTTCGGCCTGCTTGCGCTCTGTGATATCACGGGAAATGCCGAGGACCGCGTATACTTCGCCGGCATCATTCTTCAAAGGGATTAAGTGAGTATCCTGCCATATCCATTCGTTTCCAAAACATAACTGCCTTTCAGAATTGACCACATTAGCTGTTTCAAAGGCTTTATCAAGATCGAATTTCTGGACATCAGCAACTTCTTGTGGGAAGAAACTACTCCTGGGTTTACCGATGATCTCCTCTGGAAGAAGTCCCAGGCTCCTGGCTGCAGATTTATTGACGTACTTAACGAGGTCATCGCTTCCGATGATATAGATTGAATCGCCCGAGTTTTCTGCTAGAACTCTATACATTCCATCGGCTGCAGTGAATTTTTCATTGCACTGCATAGCTTCTTTATCTGCCACCAATAGTAATCCCAGTGCATTACATTCCATAGTTACAATATAAATCATTATCGATACATTAATAATAAAATTACAAATGTTTAAATAACTAGAGCTAATCGAGGAACCTGACGTTCGTTTACGCTAACTGATCATGAGAACGCCTCCAAAGTAGTCTGGCCCTTCTGCATTCGCGAATTAGCCTTTGCAGCAATCCTTGTCTCAGTTCTCGGCCCTTCCTAGAAGTAGAACACGTTGAAACGTAGTGCAGTATTCCAAAATTAGTTTATGATATCACAGAACAATCCATCAAAACAGCGATCAATCCACTGCTATCGATCTCTTATTCATAAGTTTATGGTAAAGGCCATACTGAATATCTTTATCGTAACCGTTCATGGCTTCACTCATAACTTGCCTAAAAACAAGCTTATTCGTAGCTGATTATCATCTGGAATAAAGTTCTTCAAAATTCAGTAATTCCGAACTAAATGTTATAGATATATGCCTCCAAAAGATTTTCATAGTTTACACACATTTAATTTAACATGAAAGATAATCCCATGCCATTGAAAGGAAAAGAAGAGAGATTAATGTCGCTAGTGCTGATGTCTCCTGATCTGGCATATGTTATACTTATCAAACTTTTAATGGCTTATGTGGCTGATATACTAACTCGTAAAGCCATGACTCCTGAGACATACAATGCCAAGGAGATGTCAGAGATTCTGGTCAACATAGGAGAGAGCATAAAGGCAAGTAATTCCGTGTCCACCGACGAAACCAAGCAGTTCATCCAGCAGCTAGCATCCAAGATCGATAAGACAAAACTGAGTGATGAGCTAATCAAGATGGCAAGTGAACATACCTAAGGAAGCTTCTGGCAGCTAATAAGCCTTCCTTAAATTATCATTTTTCCAATTTTGGTTCTGATTAAGGGAGATTACCCAATGCCTTGAAAAGCTC
>JBHGAU010000135.1:0-3781 GCA_041946675.1 Methanotrichaceae archaeon
GGATATCCCGACGGGCTCATAACCCGTAGATCAGTAGTTCAAATCTACTCCCCGCTATTGATCTACTAGCAAATCGGATTTTAGGAATTACTTACTGATATCAGTTTGCCTTATTTGAAATACGCCTGGAAAAAATTGCTTAATCGAAAGGATTAAGGTCTATTTGGCTCAAAGGAGCTTCTCATGACTTTCTCATTCTTCCCCGCCGTCGATCTCCGCGGCGGCAAGTGCGTGCAGCTCGTAGGCGGAGTTCCGGGAACTGAAGTTGTTTCCCTCGATAATCCATTGGTGGAAGCCGAGCGCTGGGCGGCTGAGGGTGCCGATCATCTGCATATCATCGATCTCGACGGAGCCATTCAGGGAAGGAGAATAAATGCGCCCATCCTGAGCGAGATTGTCAGGAAGCTTGATCTGTTCATCCAGGTTGGTGGAGGCATCAGGACGAAGGAGGACGTTAGATCGCTTCTGGAGCTGGGCGTGAGCAGGGTGATCCTCGGAACTGCCGCCCTAAAAAATCCAGATATGGTGAGGGAGCTATCGGAGGAATACAGCTCAGAGAGAATCATGGTTGCCCTGGATGTGAAGAAGGGAAATGTGACGACGGAGGGCTGGCAGAGGATACTGGGCGAAAAAGCCGTCGATCTGGGGAGGCTCTTCGAAGAAAAGGGTGCGGGATCAATCCTGTTTACAAATATCGATGTTGAAGGCCAGCAAAATGGCATAAATATCTCTCCAACTATTCAGTTGATCAGTGCTGTGAAGATTCCAGTGGTCGCGGCAGGAGGAGTTACGACCATAGATGATGTCCTAGCACTGAGAGATGCGGGCGCGTCAGGTGCAGTTGCAGGCACTGCGATCTATACCGGAAAGCTCAGCATCCGAAAGACCCTGGATGCACTGAGGGGGAAATAAACTTGAGAAAAGGTAAGGCGAGCTTCAAGCGCAGAGATTCGCTATCAAGCGTTAGTATAGATCTTGATGGCTCAGGAAAAGTTGATATCTCGTCGGACTCAGCGTTTTTGGATCACATGCTGAATGCTTTTTCTAGGACTGGACGACTTGATCTGGATGCGAAAGTCATCGGTGATGGCCATAACTGCTATAGAGCCCTGGGAAACTCCATCGGTCTTGCAATTGATATGGCTCTTGGAGATCGAGATGGCATCCGCAGATATGGAAGCGCGACTATACCTATGGATGAATCTCTGGCTGATGTGGCCCTGGACTTCAGCGGCAGAACCTATGTTGTATTTGAGGGATGCTTCAAGGGGGACAAGATCGGAGATCTCGAGACGCAGGAGATAAAGCGGTTCCTTGAGGCGCTGGCTGACGGAGCGCGCATGACTCTGCATATCAGGTTCTATGGCGAGAACGATCATCACAAGGCGGAGAGCATCTTCAAGGCGCTTGGCTTTGCAGTACGACAGGCTGTAACAAAGGAAGGCAAAGGCATTCCAAGCACTAAAGGCGTGATCTAGGGCACTATATTATCTCCCAACTATTTTATCTCCCAATTATTCGTGTTCTAGGACACATTCGGGCGCGATTCCAAAAACCATATCTCAAAAAAGAATCATAGCGTTTTGAGAAAAGTCTATAATACAAATATGTTATGCGATAGATATGAAAACGATTTGGATGGTATTATTGGTCATTTTAGCCATTTGGACATGCACGGCGAAGGTTCCAGATCTAGTAGGTAACTGGACTGGAACGGGTACCGGATATTTCGCAGATAATGGATCATACAAAATGAATGAAAATGGAAGTATTAGCTATTCCATCACAGATCAGAAGGACCGGCTTTTTAAAGGGAATATGACATATACGATAAATGGGACGGAAATTGCCGAAGGCTTTGCCGGAGCAATAGGTCGCGACAACAAGACATTTCACCTCGCTGAATATGACAAAGGGTATGATATGGGCACAATCATTTCCGGCGATGAGATTGAGATGATCTATATTGAAGATGGAGATTCCGGATGGGCTGCCATCAATAGGCTTCATCGAGTAAAATGATTGCCGAATTATGAGTACAATATATCGCTCACATCTGGTCTCGCTGAAGCCGGAGAAGTACGGGCAAGAATTCGTGTTTCGGCCCTGTATTAAAAGCACAGCATTACTATATTCGAAGGGACCGATAAAGATGAATATCTTAAATGTTGGATATAGTTCAGCCAATTACTATTTGATCGGCCGGAACACCCTTCGGCTCTTGATCGATGTCGGCTGGCCAGGCACATTGTCCAAACTGCGCAATAACTTAAAGAGAAAGCGCCTCCAGATAAAGGATATCAAATATTTGCTGGCAACACATTATCATCCGGACCATGCCGGATTGGCACAGGAAATCAAGCTTAGAGGAGTTCAGCTTATTGTCTTGGAAAACCAGCTATCCTTTATCCCAAAACTGAGGACGTATATGAAGCCGAGCAATCCTTACATTGAGATCACTCTTGACGATAACCTCAACCTCAGATCCAAAGACAGTCGGAAATTCCTGCAGGGTTTGGATATAGATGGCGAGATAATCCCAACGCCAGGACATTCAGACGACAGCATTAGCCTGGTTCTTGATGAGGGATTGGCTTTTACAGGCGATTTGCCCGGCCCAAACTGGGGAGCGGACCCAAAGCACCAGGTTGATCAGAGCTGGCAGAGACTAAGTTCCCTGAATGTGAGAACAATTTATCCTGGGCATGGGCCCGTCAGGTATCTGGAAGGGCCCGAAGATTGATAGGACGAATCATAGCAGCTATTGGGATAATCTTTAATAATATCCCTTCAAATTATGGCTAAGATACATGATAAACTCAGAATTGCTATGCTTAACTATCTTAGGGCGGAGGTTAACCGGATGAGGTCGGCAAGCGTCTTGATGGCGGCTGTGATCATATTGCTTTTATGTTTATCTGTTCATGCTCAATATGGGGATCCTGGCGATATTGCAGTGCCGAGCATTCCAGCGCCGAACATGGATATGCCAAATCCTGTCGTCTCGCGCCCGAATATGGATATTCAGGGTACAAAGCCTGCACCGTTAGTTAAGCCGGGCAGCATTAAGCCAAATAGCGATCTTAATCCCGCCTCCAATCAAACCTCAAATAAAGGCGACAATGGAAGCTCCGATAAGGCTCAAACGACACAAACTGAACAAGAATCCAAGGCTATGGATATAAACGGCAAATGGTCGATCAGGTTTGATGATGGCGCTGATAGATCGCTCGATCTGACGCTGTGGCCATCTGCAGGATCTTCAGGTATCATGGGTTTCGGCACCTTGACGGAAATGGGAGCGAAGAATACTGTGACCGTTAGTGGATCATTAACAGATCAAGAGCTTAAATTAACCGCCAAGTTAGCTGTTCCCGAGCATGCCGGCCTGAAGTATGATGAGTGCGATCTCGACCTGCATGCTATGAATGATACTCTATCGGGAACTTATGTCCTTAGGCATGAAGGGCAGTTCTTAGTGAAGGGGAATGCAACAGCAGAGATGGCCCCCACCACCTAGGCATAAATTTTCCAAAGCATTAAGATAGAATGGACTGGCTCTTCCAATCCTTTAGCCAGATCGATAGTGCTTTAACATACAGCTAATGTAATCGGGCATATCTAAACCTGGTCAATGTCTTAGAGCCCCATAGGAACACAACGATTATTGCAGTGATAGCAATGAGCCCATAGCCGATAGCCCCATCCCACAGCTCGAAGGCTGAACGACTGCCGGGAAATATGCTCCTTCCAGTATTGGTCACGGCATGAAAGAGTATGG
>JBHGAU010000136.1:0-3653 GCA_041946675.1 Methanotrichaceae archaeon
GAGCACATCAACCAAGGCGTAAATACAGCGGTCCTGAAAGTATGTGCCGGGGTATGTCTCAGGCGCGGCGAGAGATTGTACTCTCGGGAGACCGTAAGGAGATTCGAGGGTCGAGGGGATCAAAGTCAAAGCGAAGTTTGAGCGCCAGGGGACATCGGAGTTCCAGGCAGTGGGCGTGGCATTCAAGGTAGTATAGGCAGCGGCAGAGAGATTGCAGGAGCGTATATTGGAGAATCTAAGCTGGGTTACTGGGACTACTTCTGGATGCTAAACGTGCGGGTCACCTGGAAGCGGTTGAACCATCTATTGATAGGCTCCAGGAATTAGGCTTCCGCCTGGCGAAGCAGACGCGAGAAGCTGTTTTGAAGCTTGCAGGAGAATAAGGCATCAAATCATTGCCGGTTACATTGCAGAATCGCTCGCTATACTTCTTCTGGAGCTAACACTAACTGTGATGATAGCGCACGTGAGCAGTCGCGCGGGCTGCCCCTAACCTCTCGCTAGGGGAAGACTTTGGAACATATACCCAAGCCATTCAGAGGAGAAGCTTGAAGATTGTGCCCCAGAGAATAGATCTTTGGAGTAAAGAAATTGAATATTTATAATAAACTTCAAGAACGCCAGGAGGAAATAATGATCATCGCTGCCAAACACGGAGCTTACAACATCCGCGTCTTTGGCTCTGTAGCCGGGCATGAGGCAGATTCGACAAGCGATATTGACCTGTTGGTCGATATGGAAGCCAGAGAGGAGTCTGCTCGATCTTGGAGGGCTGCTCATGGATCTCCAGGAGCTTCTGGGCTGTCGAGTTGATGTTGTTACAGAGAAAGGGTTGTGTGGATGCATTCGTGAGTGTGTCCTCAGCGAAGCTGTGGCGTTATGAGAGATGACAGAGAGTGGCTGCTGGATATCGTAGATGCTATATGCTATCGAACGAATTGAGAAATACTCACCCATCGCTATTTTGAATTAGACGTAGACCTGGTCTGGAAGGCAGTAACGAGGGATCTGCCGGATCTGAAGGAAAAGATAACTGCTATTTTGGAGGAGGACAGGGGAAGATTCTCTGTAAAGTCCTGCAAAGAAATAAAAGCGAATTAAATTTCCGCCAGGATTTCTTGTATCTTAGCTTTGAGAATAGGCAAATCAATGCAAACTGTATCCCATATCTCGTCCAGATCCAGCCCAAAATAATGGTGCACTAAAACATTTCGCATTGCGGTGACATTGCTCCAAGGGATCTCTCTTTGGCTTTGTCTAATAGAGGTTGAAAGTTGATTTGCAGCCTCACCTATGACTTGAATATAATAGATGGTCCATACCTGTATAAGCTCTTCTTCATAAAACGCTTGTTTGCCTTTTGTAGCATACTTCTCAATCTTTTCTATGGCCTCCAGCATATCCAAGAGCCATAGCCGATCATCCCTCAAAGAGCTACCGCCTCTCTTAGGACGCGCTCTCTAATCCTCTCCCGCAGACCTCGCTCGCTGACTACGTCCACCTTGACACCCAAAAGCTCCTCCAGCTCCTGCACCAGAGCAGCATGACCAAGCAGAGTAGTACCTCGCTTGAATTCCACTAGAAGATCTACATCGCTTTTTGAGTCTGCCTCGCCTCGGGATACAGAGCCGAAAATACGCACGTTTCGGGCGCCATGCTTGGCTGCTATCTGCAGGATCTCCACACGCCTGGATCTCAGGAGGTCGTCAAGATACATTTGCAGTAATTTCGCCTTTTCAATAGATCAAGGCTTCGAGTCAAAAATGGGACTTATAAATAATGCTTCACGAATCTATGTAAACTGTAAAATCTATCTCTGGAAGAAGAATAGATAGGCTTTAATTTCTTAATCGAGCTTTAAATTGAAGCCCGATTCAGTTAAGATTTTATATCGCGATGCTTGAGATTTTATGCGGAAATGTAAAAACTTATGAAACATATCGGTTTTCTAGTGCTATTATTTGCGTTCATTAGTTTGATCGTTCTTAATTTGAAAACGCTATGGGCTATTTCGTATCTATGTTGAGCAATTAGCCATGAGCGATTATTTAATTTACTGGTCTTTCGCAGAATTCCAGACAATACTAGTAAGATTTATATCCCTTGGACAATGTTTTACGTTAAATGCCGTAAGTAATAACGGCAGAGTGGGGTAGGGCTCGGTGTGGGCATCTAGGATAATCGATTTCGGTTGCCTTATACGGTTCTGCCTAAAAGGAGGTATTTAATTGAAAAAGGAACTTAGATTAGCGAAAATTAGGCAAACCGGTAATAAAAAGACAAAAATGGTAGTAGCGGCCAAGTTCTCGCTTGTCATGATAGCGCTGGTTACTCTGTGCGCCTCTGCTATGGCGTAGGGTAACACCGCAGAGGATTGGTATAAAAAAGGCCTAGAGCTGGACAAAAGAGGATCTTATGAAGAGGCCGTTAAAGCATATGATAAGGCCATTGGGATCGAGCCACTGAATGCAACGTTCTGGTTTGCTAAGGGCCAAGGTTTGCTCTCCACAACCTACGGACCTATCGGGCTCAGAGGGCAGGAGCGTAACGCTGCTGAAGAAGAAGCCATTAAGGCCTACGATAAAGCTATCCAAATAGATCCAAACTATACAGATGCCTGGATATGTAAGGGCTTTATTCTCCTTCGGATAGCCACCCGCAACAGCACAATTGATCTGAATAAGTGCAATGAGTCCCTCAATTCCTTCGATAAGGCCCTAGAGCTGAACCCAAAAGATACAAATGCATGGCAGGGCGGAGGTACTCTTCTTCTCTCCCTAAATAAAGTTGAAGAAGCTATAGAGTCGTATGACAAGGCATTGGAGAACGATCCTTCCAATTTAGGCGCCTCTCAAGGAAAAGCCCAAGCTCTTGCGGCGCTGGGAAGGAAGAACGAATCCGCCAAAGCATATGATAAATCTCTTGAAACTGTAGACAGGGAAATCAAGGTGGCCAACTCACCCGAGAATTTATCGCAGGCATGGCTATCGAAAGGTATTGTTCTTCAGGAGCAGGGGAGAAACGAGGATGCAATCAAAGCGCTGGATAATGCCATCAATGCAGATCCAATGAATGAAATGGCTTGGAAGGTGAAAGGATATGTTCTTTCGGCAATATTAAAAAAGCATAGTGAGGCTATAGAGGCTTTTGATAAAGCTTTACAAATAAATTCTAAAGATCCTTTGACATGGCAAAGAAAAGGCGATGCTCTGAAGGCGTTGGACCGTCAGGACGAGGCTGATGTAGCCTACGCTAAGGCCAAGGGGCTAGGATACATTGGCCCCTCTTAGCTCATAGAAATATACAACACGAATAACACGACGACTATATCCTTCATTTTTTGCATCAGCTGTATAGGCGCACCCCACCACAGAGCTGGCGAGGCATGCGAGGCGCTGCCATTTGACTCCAAACCCAATCATTCTGGCCGAGAACATATGGCTGGGTAGTGCAGATGGGCCTCTAGATATGGATAAGGTAGCAAAGGCCGCTAGGGATCCAGGCGCAGATAAGGTCGTTAGAAGGCTTGATGCTGGCTACAAGACGGCTTTAGGCAAATGGTTCGATAACGGCACTGATCTGAGCATAGGCGAGTGGCAGAAGGTAGCTCTGGCCAGAGCATTCATCAGAGACTCTCAGATCATAGTCATGGA
>JBHGAU010000014.1:0-48846 GCA_041946675.1 Methanotrichaceae archaeon
GTAGATGCAGTATTGCCTGTAGATTCACCACAAACTGCACTAGGAGCAGTTATGGTACAGTCAGGCTTAGCTGTAATGGGTATATCTTTAGTGCATGTTTTTGAGCAGCTCGATTTTGTTACAGTTACGCTTAGGGTAGTTGTACCGGATGAGCCTGCTGTGAATGTAACGGTTTGAGCATTAGCACCTGCAGTTATCACTCCGTTTGTTATAGACCATGAATAAGTATCGGCCCCTGTAGCAGCAGTCGAGGCTGTATTACCTGTAGAGCCACTACACAGTGAGCTTGGTGCAGTTATGGTGCAGTCTAAGCATGTACATGTGGCAGTTAGACCTGGAAACGTCTGATCGTTATAAGTGCAATCATTTGATTTTTGGTAATGAATATTGGCCACGCTATTTACAGGAAGCGAACCGCATTGTCCGCTCTTGCATGAAATGTCAAATCCCAGAGTGAAAATCTGGTTGGAGATCTGGCCAATACTCCATGTTATGTCTTGTCCACTGGTGGTGAGCGTACCAACATTGGAAGGACTAGTTACTACGCTACCAGAGACGATATTAAATGAGCTTGATACGCTATCTGTAATTGTTATGTCTTTAGCTGCAACATTTAATTTAGGTATGATGGTGTTGAAGATGTCCGGAAGATCGGATGAGCTATAAGTTATAGTATATCCTGCGTTCTGGGATCTTGACAAAGTGCTAGTTGCCAAAGTCAAACATTCTGGGTGCTCATCTCTAAGATCGCCGAATATGCCTACGCAAAAGATATTGGCATTTGGCCAGGCCGCTTGTGCCGTAGATACTGCTGCAAGAGTACAAGCAGTATCGGTTGTAGGCCATTGGGTACATTGGGTAGTTGAGGTATGTCCATAGTAATTAGCGATGCCATCGGTCAAAAGTATGATTGCCTGGTTTCTTGTGCAGCTGGGTGTAGAAAATCGACTAGATGCTGTATAGATTCCAGCATCGATATTGGTATAGCCGTTGGCGGTCAACGCATTTATCGCAGTATGTAAGGCAGCTTTATCGTTGGTCAGTGCCCTAACATGGGTCGCAGTAGTGCCGAAATTAACCAAACCCACACGATTTGACGAATCTGCGAGGACCGCATCAACGAATTGGTTTGCCGCTTGCTTTGCATAATAAAGCGAGTTAGGATTGCCCGTACCCATGCTGCCGGACGTATCTATGACTAAGTAAGCATCAATTGGCTTTTGCACCGCAATTCCTTGTACACTGAGCAGCACATGAGAGCTATTGCACACTCCCGAGATAGGGGTGCATTGCGCACTTATTACCATATTCGGATCTGTGCCGCCAGATGCGATCGGTACGATAATGGATGCGATCAACCCTAGTGACAGGGATAAAATACAAGCCAAGGTTATTATCCAAGAAAAGTTTATCTTTATTCCTCCTACGGGCGAGAAAACAGCTGTAAATCCTCGCGAGATCATAGTCCCTAAATAATCGACACAGTTCATTGTTACCTTCCAGGGTCCGGGCCCCAAGAAATTTAGTATAGCTTTAACTTATTAAACTTTTCTACTAAGACATATAATTGTTCCATTTATTATTAGATCGCATGAATTAGGAACCAAAATAATTATTGTAGCAAATCGTTTATCAAACTAATTAATATAAATATTATGTGTATATTTGAAGGCATTGATTATTGAGCGAGGATAAATAAATTAAGAAGCATGGATAAATGACCCATGCCTCTTTTATCGCAATCAACAATCAATGCCGCTGCATGCCTGAGTAGATATATCCTTCCCGGGGTTCTCATGCATCTTGATCAATTTCTGGGCTTCGAAGACTCCTGTAAACTGCTGATGGGCAACAATGTTTTTCTTCAGGATATCATGCCAGCGGGAATCTGTTCCCCAAGTTCCATTAAATGAATTCTTGATATCAGTTCCCACTAACTGCGCAGGAGATATTGATTTGAGCTCCTTCGCCTTTGTACCATTACGCTCATTAGATGCCACATCAGTAGAGGCAAAGAAGGTTGTTGCTTCCCGTTCCATGCTGGTCACAGCGAAGTAATCGTTTACATTGGCACCAATTCCTCCATAAAATTCCCGGGAATTAAGTTGCTTCTCGCCCACCAGGGGCGTGGCGCCATCATAAACCACATTAGTCTTCTCATAGAAATTCAGGGGCACCTCCTTGTCGCCAACCGTCCTGTTCAGCTTGCTCGCTTTCTCAGAGAGCGTATGCTCAGAGTTCAATTCGATATCGCCGTTCCCTGCCATAGCGTTATTGTACTGCAGAGCTATTCTCTTATCGACCATGGATGTGCTGACGTCTACAATGCCTTTGCCTGCTATGTTCTGAGAGTCACAGTACTGGCTGTATTGGATGGGTTCGGGAATGGCATTAGTCCTTACTACCACGCAAACCAGATTGCTCTCATCGGAAATAATTTCACCTTTTTGGTTTTTGCCTATTGCTTTGGCAGTATTGCAAGTATCCTCTGTGATGGATACCGTCTTTTTAAAGCTCCTAATTTCCATTGGTTTAAGGGTTATATTCGTTGCAATAACACCCAATTTGTCATCCGTGATGATGATATCATGAAGCGGCCTATTATAATTCTTGACGACATACGTGTAAGTTACTTTCTCACCTGAAAGGATCACTGCTCTGTCGGCCGATTTTTCAATTGTCAGACCGCCGCATTTCATCTTATATAAATCTTCGTAACCTTTGAAGAGATTAGACTGCCTTCTCAATAAATCTTCATAGCTTTTTAAGAACTTCGTTCTATTTTCTGGAGGAAAATCTTTCCAGCTGCTATTAAGATTTTTCTGGAAGTTGTAAAGCAAGAGCGTTTCTCTTTGAAGAAGATCAGCAAAGCTATTCAAAAAGCTTTCTTGCTCATCTAGACCAAATGTACACCATTTATCCTTGAGCAGATATTGGAATCCATCAAAGAGCACTGCTTGTCTTCTTAAGAGATCCTCTAAACTATCCAAGAAGCTAATCTTTTCTTCCACTGTTCGAGGGGTTTCATGAAGCATATATTCGAAACTGCTCAGAAGTTTGGACTCTGTTCTCAGCAAATCTTCCAAGCTTCCCAATAATGCCGTGTTATTTCTTTCTATTATATCGTTCGAGTAGCTTGTCGCCGCTATGCTCAATCCGCATGAGATTGAAGCCAGCAGCATCGATATTATTATTGCACCCGCGATAACAAAGCACTTCCTATCCATTAATTTCGCTCCCCCTTCATTTTCATCTCCAATGCTCTCCCTTAAGACCTATTTTCATGCCTAACCTGAACACCACTGACATGGTGGAATTGAATCTGATTCTGTTGCAACATAATCCAGTGAATCAGTTTCAGTCGACTTAAAGTTCATTTTTATCAGATACTCAAAGTCCAACAGAAGTTGAGATTCCCTTCTAAGCAGATCTTCAAAACTTGACAAGAACTTTACACGATCCTCATGGCTCACTCTTATATCCAGACTAGCCTCCAGTTTCTGGAAACCGCCATAGAGCTGTTCTTGTCTTCTGAGCAGATCCTCTAAACTTGCCAATAACTCCCGCTGGGCGGTTTCAGTATGTTGAGGAACAGCTCCTGGCCCATCGGGATCATAGCAATAATCGCCTCCGAAAGCTTGCCAGGAGCCTTTGAGTTTTTGTTCGAAGCTAGCGAATAGATTTGCTTCTCTTCTCAAGAGATCTTCATAGCTATTCAAGAAGTTTACTTGATCCTCTGGTGTCATTTCCTTCGACCAGTTACATGTAGTACTGTCGCTTAGCAAATCATTGAAATTTGAAAAGAGGTCAGACTGTGTCCTTAGAAGCTGTTCAAAGCTCACTATAAACGTATAGTTCTCTTCTCGTCCTTTGGGTATTTTGTTCAGCAGCTCTGCGAATGACATGTAGAGGTGGGATTGTCTTCTCAGGAGATCCTCGTAACTGGATACAGCATCCCTTTTTACATAAGAGTAAGGGAGGACGTATGTGGCGATTTTTTCCACATTATCTGAACTATTCAAATCGTTGTCGCATAATAAGATGACATAATTATAAAGAGTAGTAGGAGCAATATGCGGTGAATCCACTTGGATTACGATATATTTAGTACTTAGTGGTCCAATATATGGAAAAGTGACCCTTGCCAGGCTACCGCTTGCAAGAACATCCTCATAAGGCTCGATGATAGTAGCGTTTGTAACTTCTCCTGGAAGCCAATCCTCTACTATAATATTCTCTGCAGAGGAGGGCAGTAAATTAGTCACCTTTATTATATAATAAAATTTTTGAGAAGGTTTTACCTCGGCGATCTGCAAGGCTGAATTCCAAAAGCTGTCTGTCATAGGTAAGACATAAGCGTCAGAGGCTATCTTCTCAATCTTTAAATCGGACTGTGCACTCTTTCCAAGGGCTAAATCCGGCAAAATTGCCAGTAGGCTTAATGCTAATATCAAACCGGCTATCTGAAGGCTTTTCATTGATAATTGCTCCCAGGTCATTCTATCATTATCTCGATTATTATTTATCAAGAGTATTTAAGATTATCGGTATAAATATAAATTATTTAATTAATATTGCCGAATGAGTATTTCAGCAGTCCAATTTGTGGTCAATAATCCTTGAGTAAATTTATCAAGTATGATATTATAGTACGGTCTACATCTGGCCGATAAATCGGCAGAAATTTGCCTGCTCTCGTCCTGTACCTGAAATCATTACTAACCATGACAATGTATAAATATAACAACACTTATAGCCATTCCGCTATGAAGGCTATCTCTTGGATGAATATTCGTGGAAGCCTAAGTAGGGTTTTGCTTATAATAATTATCATTCAGATATTTAGTATATGTATGGCTCTCAGCGATTGTCCGTGTCACGCTGGTAATCTTGAGGTACCAAATGCTAACTCATCTACAGGCAATCCAGACATCAGCGATCAGAATATTTTGAGCGCAACAAAATTGATAAACGAGAGCAGCCATGGACTGCCCACAGCCCGCATGATAGCCAATGTTCCATGGCACCAGCAGCTGAACGCATTGGAATGCGGTGATGGTGCCATGGAAATTGTATATGATTACTGGGACCATGATATATACCAGAAACAAATCGCCGATGTTGCCAGGACTTCTTCAGCCGGAACCTGGACATACGATATGGTCAGAGCGGGCCAGTTTAGCTATATGAGCTCAGCTCAAGGGCGTTTCTACCCAAGTGATGTACTGACAGCCGGCTATCCTGATCGGCCTCTGGGATATGCTGCGTTCTCACATTCTGGAAATAATTTCTGGCTGGATGACCTTAAAGCGCTCATAGCTATGGATATACCTGTTATAGTTCTGACAACATACAACTCTGACGGCACGGGCGGGGGCCACTATAAGACGGTCATAGGTTACAACGATACTGAGAAGGCCATATACTTCAGCGATCCCTGGGGGCGAGATCTGTCGCATCAAACGAATTTTACAGGCGTTACACGGTGGACCTATGATGAGTTTCAGAGCGGCTGGAATTACTCTGCTGCAGGGGAGGGCCATCCATACTTCGGCATGATAACTCTCCCGTGGAGCGTTGATATAGGGGTCAATGGCAGCCTCAATAAAGGCAGCAAAATAATAATCACTGCATACATAACCTACCCATGTCCGCATCCCTTCAACCAATCCCAATTCCAGGCCAAAGACTGCATCGCCAGTATAACTTTGCCTGATGGAATGAGCCTGCTATCCGGTTCTGCAGCTGTCTCTCTGGGAGATATGAAAGCAGGATCAACTACCAAAGCTAGCTGGAAGGTGCATATCGATAAGCCTGTGACTGGAAAACAGGTTGTAGTTAAAGCTCAAGGCATGGTATCCGGATACATGCCCGAAGCACATTGGGCCGGAGTCAGTGTAACTTATCCGCCGTACAATTATACAGATGACATTGGAGGATATGGGTCTATGATGCTTTGATTTTTTTTATAAACATGAAAAGATTGTTATACACATTTTAGATAATTAGAAAGATTTATATGTATTAAAAACACCCTACTTTTTGGAAGGGTGAACCAATATATGGGAGACAAAGGGAGAACGATGAGGATAGCGTCAGTTTGTAGCTTCTTAGTATTAATTCTAATATCGCAATCGCTAGCTGAAGATTGCAAAGACTGTGAATTGAAAAATACCTCACTGATCAATGTGGCATTTAGCAATGCTACAGACTCATCTGGAACAAATGTTCTCTCCCATATTGCCCTCCTTCCAATAAATGCTTCATACTGTGGCTGTCCTGCCATAGTAAATTTAGCTATCCTAAATGCGACCGATATAAAAGGCCGGCAATTAGGCCCTGAGATAGTTTATGAGCAAATCAATTTTACGTATTATGCAGCATTGGATATTATAAAAATTCCTCATCTTATAACGAATATGAGCGAGGTTGGGCCCGATCTGCTGCTAGTCGGCTATAATATCACAGTGATAAACATAGGGCAAGTTAATATTACAGGCATTGAAATATTTGATCCAAGGTTAGGAAATTTCACAATCGGCAAGCTAAGGCCCGGTCAGAATATAACCATATCTCCAAATCCGATCTACATCGTAACCCCTGATGATGTTAAATATTGCTATATCAATAATACTGCGTATGCAATAGGAAAGGATAGATGCTGCAAATCTGTAGGCTCATTCTTCGCTTATTCCAGTTTCCCGCTAGGCACAAAAAATTTTGAGAAGTATCTAAAAGAATACAGCTATCAACTCCTGCAATATAGCGAAGATTTAAAGAGAAATGAGAATGCTTCAAAACTGGAGGATTTAGAACAGAAAATTCGTATCCAGGCAAATAGGCTGATGATCTTTGGTAAAGTATTAGAGAAGGGCAACGTAAGCGAATGCGAGATGCCATCCAATATTAACTTCGGCGAAATGCAAGCCTCTCCGGATTGCGCTTCCTCAAAATCCTCCACCATATACTTTACAGGCTGCAGATCGTGCAAAGCTAATTGAGATGCCCGGGTATCAATTCCATTTTGCCGACGGAAAAACAAAAGGGCGGAAAGAGGAGCGCAATTGCTGGTGAGGACTGGTATGCTCCTCTTTTCCGTTTTTAAGGGATTAAACCTGATTACAACATGAAGCCGGTGTTACCATATGTATTAAGCCTTACTATATATGGATCGTTAGATGAGTATCGATGGGATTTGCACCAGGTAAGACGATAGCTGTTCCATGCTTCATTCTCGGCAGCTGAGAATGTCATTTTTGATCCGCCTGGCCCACCTGATGCCATATTCTGGAAGATCCTTCCTATATAATCCTGATCCCATGCAGTATCTACATCAGCTTTGAAACCTCCATCGAGGTTAGCCTTTGCTACTGCGCTCGCCAATTTCGAAGGGTTGCCTGAGGAATCTGGCTTGAAGCTCGAGCATCCGGCAAGTAGCATGAGTGAATGCGATGGTGGATTCTTGTAATTCAGCTCGCTGTAAGATACCTGGCTTGATGATCCTGTTCCAGTACTCAAACCGATCGCATTCGAATTCATATGGCTTTTTATCAGGACTACATTGTATTTATCCAGTCCTGTGAACTTGTCTTTGGAAGCAGCTGAATCCGTGTAGCGGACTGTTGCATAGCCGGTGTTGAGCAATGCCTGCCAAACTGTTTTCGACATATCAGTTCCGCCATAATATTTTGCGTATTCCGAATATGGCTCCAGGCTTATCGCAGTCTGGGTTCCTGCAGGCAGGCCTGATACGGTAATTAGTACGTTGTTCGTTCCGGCAGAGCTCGCAACATCAGCAGTCAAACTCGAACTTCTGATTATGCCGAAGTGGCCGTCACCGAAACTCACCGGTTTACTCAATCCCTCATTAGCTTGTTTTGTATTATGCACATCGGAATAGACTGAAATTGAGCCGGAGGCAGATTTGGCATCAGTATGTGATTGAGCCGAGACAGATGTCTTCATTGCCCCTGAATTTCCATTGTAGCTATTGATAGTTCCAGCTGCATTAATGGTTGCTGTAACCGTGGTCTTTACGTTTGCCTGATCATTCTCTTTGTTATAAGAAGAATCAGTGACCGTAGTTGTACCGGTGCTTGATGCTGAATTGAAACTTTGAGACGCGCTAACCTGAGTGGCACTAGCTTCGGCTTTTGTATTGTAGTTGGTAAGCTGTGAAGTAGCTTGGGAATTTGATACGCCGACATAGGTATCAACCTGGGCGTTATCACCTTCTTTATTTGATGATGATGATCCGCCATTTATGGAGTATGCATTGCTTGCAGTTAGCGATAACGATGCGCCTACACCCGAACTGGTCCTGTAGGTGCTCCAATCATAGCTCCATCGAGTAGTTACGGCTTTCCCGGAAACGCTCCTATAAACTTTGGCACTATTCCCTGAAGAGTCGCATATGGAGTTAGAGCTGGATGGTAGACTGCCAGAGCCTGAAAAAGCATTGGATAGTGTGCCATCACTGGGATTGAGTCCTATGTGCTCGTTCGCAAAATCCTCTACTGTGGACCCATAGGTGATAGTCGTTGAAGAGCTGCCAACATTTCCTCCTGTAGAGGCGGTAAGTTGCAGCCCGCAAGTCGTTGAAATAAAAATTGATAACAGGAGCGAGGATAAAGATAATATTCTCGCAATTTCTTTAGCCGGAATTATGAATGATTTGTACATAGATTCTTCGATGTTCTGCCCTATTAATAAATCACGCAGCAACAAATATGCTAATTCGGGATTTGGAATTTTAATTTCTATCTTTAATTTGTATCTTCAATTTCTACTTTTGGTCAGGGAGATGTATTCTTATGTGATATCTGGAAAGTTTAATTCTTATTTCGAATAGCTTTGATATGGGGGGATCAATCTTAAATAGATCTAGATATCTTTCAGCGGATAAGGGATGACTAGATGAGGGGCTGTATCCTGGCATTTCTTATGATGATTGCCATTGTCTCAAATGCTAATTCTGTCTATTGGTCCAGCAGCGTTGATACCAACTCCTCTCATTGGTACATTTATCGCCAGAGCGATAATCTTAGTTTTAGTCTATCAAGTTCAGTTGAAGGTAAGATCTCACCAGTAGAGTTTCATGGAAGAGCACTAACTCCCTACCAGTCATATAATGCGGAAATCGGAATGAATGATGTCCGGCTTAGAGAGAGGACGAGCGCTCTAGAAGGGAACTACAGATCCAATGATGAAATAGAAATGCAGTCAGAAAATAATGCAAACCAAATTGATATTACAGTAGACAAACCTGCGGGAACAAACGTATACGCAATCTCATATAATAATGAGCAATGGCCAGTCATCATAAAGGTCGACAGAACAATAGAGTACTCGGGCAAGCAGATAAACGACCGAACTTTTGAGGGAAACAACGGAGATTATGTGGGTGTAAACTTCCTCAACAACCGTGAGCTATATACAAATCAAAGGATAGTTATGTGGCTGCAAAGGTTCAATGCCACAGTCATGGCGACAAATGATTCTATTCTTCTGGCCAAGGTCGAGGCCACGAAATACTTGGGATATATAATCCAAGCTCATACGGAGGGTATAGCGGATTTAAGTTATAGACAAAGAGATCCGCAATATGACATCAAACACCAGGTTTATCCTGCCCTAAACGAGGGAGAAGAACGGTATTATGGTACATACAACCTAGCCAGAAAGATCGAGATGGGATCCGTATTTAAGAATTCTGATATTGAGGATGATTGGCTGCCATGCTGTTGCGGCGGTTTGGATAATATGACATGCTATGATAAAAATGGCTACGGAGATGATCCCAACAATATCTTCAATTGCAGATGTTACAGGCCGCAAATACTTAAATAATATCGAGGAGATCCTACAAAGAAAGGGGCGCCGTTTGCTTCTTCTTCACGCTATCGGTTGTGGGCATAGTCCTCGTCAGCGCGAGAGCAATAATGTTGGCAAAAGCCTCCAATAGCCTTCTCTGCTCTGGCCGCAGGGAGCGGCCCGGCTTTTCCTGTGCCAGGCGCACGCCCATAACTCCAAGCGGTACCTCTTCAGCCTTAAGGGGCAGGTAGAACATAGATGCCGATGAGAGGGTCTCCGTGCCGCATCCAGCAGCCTTGCCATGCTGAAACACCCAGGTAGCCACGCCAAGCTTCCGCTCATCGAAGATCAGCCTCTCTCCCATCTGGGCCCGGGGTATCAGCTGCCCTGATTCATTGGGTAGAAGAATCAGCACCTCGCATTGAAATGCCTTTGCAATCTCATTAGTAGCATAGCGCAGAAGCTCCTCCTGGCCCTCCACCGCCATCAGGTCACGGCTGAATGCATATAGCGATGAAACGAAACGCTCCCTTTCACGAGCACTATCTCCCTGCCATTTGACCATATCCGCCAAAACGCTTGTCACCATTCCTACGACAATGAAGACCAGGAATACAGGCAGGTAGCGAATATCCCCAAGGATCATGCCTAACCTGGGCGGCATGAATAAAAAGTCGAGCGCTATTACTGCCACAAGAGAGGTCATAAGGCCAGAGCTTCTTCCCCAAGTCATGGCGTTGTATACTACTGGCAGAATCAGTATCATGGCAACGTTGATTAAGCCGATCCAGTCGTGCAGTATCCAGCAAAAGCAAACTGTGATGGCCAGGCTCATAAGGCCGCCGTAGAACGGCTTAAGGCTCCGTTCTCCTTTCTCCTCGGATACAGGTGATACAATCGGCTTTTCTATCTTTTGATCAGCCTCAGTGCCGCCAATGACGAGAACGTGAATTGGACCGCTTTTGCTGATCACTTCATTTACGACAGAACCCCTGAACCATCTGTTCCAGAAGCTCTTGCGCGGCAGGCCGGCGATGATGAGTGTCACATTATGCTCTCTTGCAAACGAAATTATCTCATCGGAGATTTTGCGACCGCTCAGAACCTCGACTTTGGCTCCAAGTTCCTCTGCAAGCATCGTGTTTCTGGAGAGCTGATCGCGGGCAGCCTCGGTTGGGGGTCTTTCCTGAGGGGACTCGACATAGACCGCAAACCATTCGGCATCAAGGTCTGCAGCCATTCTCTGTCCCACGCGAACAAGGCGCTCAGATAATGGGCTGGTGCCGATGCAAACCATCACTGTAGATCCTGCAGGCCAGGGTCCCAGGATGCCCTGCATCTCCATATAGGAGCGCATATCCTCGTCCACTTTATGGGCTGCATACTTTAAAGCGAGCTCCCTCAAGCCGAGAAGATTGCCTTTCCGGAAGAAGCGGCGCATTGCAAGCTTGGCCTGGGCAGGAACATACACCTTGCCTTCCTTAAATCGCTGAATCAGCTCTTCAGGAGGCAGGTCTACAACTTCGATCTCATCTGCAAGTTCCAGTACTCTGTCCGGCAGAGTCTCACTGACACGAACGCCTGTAATCTGATAGACGATATCGTTCAGGCTTTCAATATGCTGGATGTTCAGAGTCGTGTAAACGCTGATGCCTGCGTCCAGAATCTCCTCAACATCCTGATACCTTTTTGCGTGGCGCGATCCTTCAGCGTTAGTGTGTGCCAGTTCGTCTACCAGCGCTATTGTCGGATGGCGTGCAAGGACTGCATCCAGGTCCATCTCATGGAGTATTATGCCGCCGCGATCTATGTGAAGACAAGGAATGGTTTCCAAGCCGCTTATTAGAGCTTCGGTCTCATGCCGTCCATGGGTCTCGACTATAGCTAAAACAACATCGACACAGGCTCTTTTCAGCGACTGAGCCTCTTCAAGCATCTGATAAGTTTTGCCGACACCTGCGCTCGCACCCAGAAATATTTTGAGATGGCCCCGGCTGCTGCTGGCCTCTTGCTCTTCCTGCTCAATATGCTGGATCCTTCGCAGAAGCGCGTCTGGATCGGGCTGGCACTTATCTGTCAATGCGTGCTTCTCCCGGATATCTCATTTTGCACAATATCTATATCTATATTAAGTATAATCTTCAATCATGGTACGATGGTCTGAGAATGGATTTGAAGCTTATCATAAGCATCTTAATTTAAAGTCCTTTTTTGGCTGCTAACGGCCTGCAGGAAGTTGCGGCTTCTCTTCTGCACCCAATTTCGCCATTGCTCTAACTGTGACTCTATTCAGCACATAAATGCTCGCCATTATGAGACACATCCCCACGACCTCTATCCAAAGCAGCTTCTCCTGTAAGAAGACGTAGCCGGAGATCACAGTGACAACCGGTATCAGGTTCAAAAAGGTCGCAGAGACAGTAGCACCCAGCCTTTTAACTGCATAAATGTAAAAAAGATATTCAAAGGCAGAGCAGAATATGCCCAGAAATACTAGGTTTTCCAGAGTTAAGGGTGTCAGGGATGAGATTTCAGGCCATCTTTCTATTTCTGGAAGGACAAACGGTACAAAGAGAAAGATGCTTGCCAGAGACTGGTAGGTGATGATTGATATGCCGGAATGCTCTCCATCCAGATATTTATTCAAGAATGTATAAGCTACCCAGCAGATCATTGATCCCATCATCAGCAAGTTGCCATAGAATCTGGAGGACGAAAAATCCAGGTGACCATCCCCCGTCACCACAAAATAGACTCCAATTATCGATATCATGATGCAAGCCGCAATCCTCCAATTAGCCCTTTGTTGGAAGAATAGCATCTCGATGATGATCGCAAATATGGGCATGGCTGCTACGAGCATGGATGCATTGGATGCTGTCGTGTATAAAAGGGCGTTATTTTCAAAGATGAAGTACAAAACGATTCCAAGCAGGCTTGTGATGATGACTGCGACCAGATCCTTCCAGGTAATTCGTTTCAATGAATTGGTATAAAGAGCTATAGGAATTAAAGCTGCTGAGGCAATAGAATACCTAAAGAGTCCGATCGTTACAGGAGGGATCTGAGCAAGGACGATCTTTGTGCTGATTATGGACAGACCCCAAAATACTACGGTCAGAATCATAAGTGACAGCGCAATATAATGTTCTTTCTTTTCTCCGGTGAGATCCTTCAAAGATACGCTCCTATAATTGAACCCCAAGATGGCCTTCTTTTATCCTTGATATATCTTTTTATCTTGAATAATCAAACCTTGAAAGAAAAGAACAGAAGCAGGCAATGCCTGCTTGTTTATCGTTTGTGATTTTTGGCCAGCTCATCCAGTGCGATATTGAGCTTGAGCACATTCACCCTGTCTTGTCCGAATATGCCGAACTGCGGTCCCTCGATATGCTGGTCGACCAGCGCTCGAACATCAGATTCCGGCAGCCCCCTCGCTTTGGCAACTCGTGATACCTGGATCATCGCACCCTGCGGGCTGATATCCGGATCAAGGCCGCTACCAGAGGCCAGCACTAGATCCGCAGGAACTGATGCATTTGGCGATAGATTGTTCTCGCCTCTTACTTGTTGAACTCTAGCGCGCACCTGCTCCATAAGCTTGGCACTGGTCGGCCCAAGGTTGCTGCCGCCGGAATTGCTGCCGTTATAATCTACGGCAGAAGGCCGCCCATGGAAGTAGCCGGGGCTCGTGAAGCTCTGACCGAAGAGCTCAGACCCAACTACTGTGCCGTTCACATAAATCAGGCTCCCATGGGCCTGATGAGGCATCACTATATCGGCAACGAAGCTTATGAAAAATGGATAGGCCAGACTGAGCAAACACACAAGCGCAAACAGCGATACACAGGTCCTTGCCTCTTTAATAATCTCGCGTCTATCCATCTTCTCACCCCAGATGCAGCATCACTACAAGTATATCGATCAGCTTGATTCCGATGAATGGAATAATCAATCCTCCAAGGCCGTAAACTACGAGGTTATATCGCAGCAGCGATTCAGTTGTGGCCGGTCTGTAGCTGACTCCCCTCAGAGCAAGAGGTATAAGCGCCGGTATGATAAGGGCGTTAAAGATTATTGCAGATAAAACTGCGCTTGTTGGCGTTGACAGGCCCATGATATTCAGTGCCTCCAGCTGAGGATATGTGGCTGCGAAAATAGCCGGCAAAATGGCAAAGTATTTCGAGACATCATTCGCCACGCTGAATGTTGTAAGGGCACCTCTGGTCATTAAAAGCTGCTTGCCGATCTCGACTATATCCAGGAGCTTTGCGGGGTTGGAATCAAGATCTACCATGTTTGCGGCTTCTCTGGCTGCCTGAGTGCCGGCATTCATAGCCACCGCCAGATCGGCCTGGGCGAGGGCTGGAGCATCGTTGGTTCCATCTCCGATCATCGCCACCATGTGGCCATCCTTCTGATATCTGCGAATGACATCCAGCTTGATTTCCGGTCGGGCCTGAGCCAGGAAGTCATCAATGCCTGCCTCGGCCGCAATAGCTGCAGCCGTCACAGGATTATCGCCAGTGATCATGACGAAGCGTATACCCAGCTTGCGCATGTTGGTCAATCGTTCTTTAATTCCCTCTTTTATTATATCCTTTAATCGAATGGCGCCGAGTATATCGCAGCCCTTGGCCACGACCAGCGGCGTTCCGCCATCCCTTGAGATCCTGTCAACGGCTGCTTTGATCTCATCTGGTATGCTCCCACCTTTTAGCTTCACATAATTATATATTGAATCGGCGGCTCCTTTTCTTATCTCCCGGCCATCCAAATTTATCCCGCTCATCCGCGTCACTGGGCTGAATGGTATGAAGATTGAACCCTCAGGAGGTCGGATATCCCTTCCCCGAACACCCAGAACCTGCTTACTTAGATCCACGATACTTCTTCCCTCCGGGGTATCATCTGCCAGAGATGAGAGCATTGCAGCATCCGCCAGATCTTCACTGGTTATTCCTTGGGCAGGGATAAACTCAGTTGCCATTCTATTTCCAAGAGTGATGGTGCCGGTTTTATCCATCAGCACCAGATCCACATTTCCTGAAGCTTCTACGCCTCTGCCGGATAGTGCAAGAACATTGTTTTGGAGAAGTCTTTCCATGCCAGCAATTCCTATTGCAGGCAAGAGTCCACCGATGGTAGTTGGGATCAGGCATACCAACAACGATATCAGCACAACTACACCTATGCTCACTCCTACAAAGTTTGCAAAAGGCACCATTGTAACGACTACAATAATGAATATTGCAGTCATTCCTATGAGGAGTATCTCCAAGGCCCGTTCATTCGGCGTCTTCTGGCGTTTTGCATTCTCTACCATTGATATCATCTGGTCCAGGAAGGTCTCGCCTGGATTTGTTGTGATGCGGACCGTAATCCGGCCCGAGATGATACGAGTTCCGCCTGTTACGCCACATAGAGTTCCACCAGGCTCACGAACCACCGGAGCCGACTCGCCGGTTATTGCTGACTCATCCACCAGCGCAGTTCCCTCTACGATCTCACCATCGCTGGGTATTATCTCGCCGTCTTTCACTACAACCAGATCGTCCCTAAGCAGTGCCGTTGCAGGGATCTGCTCTATGCTGCCATTGTTCAGAAGTTTGTTTGCCATTGCCTCGCTTCTGGCTATACGTAAGCTCTCAGCCTGGGCGCGGCCTCTTCCTTCTGCAAGGGCTTCAGAAAAGTTGGCAAAGAGCACTGTAAACCAGAGCCAGATGCCTATCTGTATATCGAACTTGAAGTTTCCGCCCGTTAGTAAATCGCCTACGGCTATCAAGGTAGTTACTAAAGCGCCGAGTTCAACTACGAACATGACTACATTTCGACGCTGGATGATGGGGTTCAGCTTTAGGAAGGAGCCTTTTATCGCCTGTTTTATTATATCTGATTTCCAGAGATTTGTCGTCTTGCCTCGCATACCTCATCCTCCTTTAGAACGTCTTTCCCGCCAACATCATCATATGCTCCAGAATTGGTCCGATTGTAGCTACAGGGAAGAAAGCCAATGCGCTCAATATGAAGACCACAAACACCACTGTGATTATGAATAACGGGCTTGCAACAGGCAGCGTGGCAGCGCTGACTGCTATCTGTCCCTTGCGAGCCATGGATCCGGCAATGGCAAGAGCAACAAGCATGGTAGAATATCTCCCCAAGATCATACATGGAGGGGTCATCAGATTGATAAATGTGGCAAGGACATTCAGCCCTCCCATATAGGAGCCGTTGTTTATTGAGCATGAAGTAAAGGCGAAGAGCACCTCCGTTAGCCCATGCGGGCCCGCGTTGCCAAGAGTCGCAAGACCAGCCACCGATATTATGGCAACGGCAGTCGTAACCAGCGATGAGAAGGACGAGAACAGGAATGAGGTCCCGGCCAGGATGATTTCACGAAGCTCAAGCTTCTTGCCTATGATCTCAGGCGTCCTTCCCGTCATCAGCCCTGCCACGAACATGCTTACAATAAAGTAATGGAGCATAGCTAGAGAACCTTCACCAATGCACCCGTAGATGGGCGCTCCAATCACTATGAAGAAAATAACCTGCAGTATGCTGAGGGGTGCCAGGCTGTCATGCTGAGTGATTGTAGAGCCGTTTGCCGGGGCCATGCCAACAATAATGTATAAAATGTGCTCGAACATGGAGAAACGCACTTCTTTGCCCTCTAGGTTTATGCCTCCTGCAACTCCGAGATTTTCAAGAGTTGGGTTTGGCTGATTCTCAGCGTAAAATGGAAGAGGCATGCCCAGAAGGAACAGCAATGACATAACAGAGAAGAGCGCAATTGTTGTATCACGGCTTTTAGCTAGCCTGCCTATCATAACTACTATTGATACGGGAACGAACAGTATGTAGCCGATGGAAAGCCAGTTATTGAATGGTGTGGGATTCTCAAAAGGATGGGCCATGCTCTGGCCAAAGAAGTTGCCGCCATCTTCGCATATCAGCTGATATAATATTGTCGTGGCAGCAGGCCCGCCAGGTATCAGCTGCACTCCTCCCTCGAGAGTATGAGCTACCATATAGGAATCAAAATTCATCACCACACCCTGGGAGATAAGCGGGAATACTAAGATTGTAAGAGGTATCCAGACATACAGAATTGCCCGGGTCATATCAACCCAGAAATTGCCGACCGTTGGAGAGTGCCTGCGGCTGAAGGATCTTGCCAGGGTTACGACGCATACAAATCCAATTGTTGGGCTGATATAATCCTGGACGAGGAGCCCAAGCAATTGCGTCATGTAGCTGAGGTCTCGTTCACCTGTGTAAGAAATCCATTGGGTATTGGTGGTCCAGGAGATTGCTTGATTCAGAGCTAAATCCCAGCTAATGGCGCCGAGCCCTTGAGGATTTAAAGGAAGAACGCCTTGAAGCCGCATAATTACGAACGCAAATATGACGCTAAGAATCTCAAAGCCAATCAATGTGGCGACGTATTTCTTCCACGTCATCTCCCTGTTTTCATCAATGCCGCATACCTTGTAGAGCCATCGCTCGATAGGCCTCAATACCGGCGAAAGAAGAGTAGGCTCTCCATTGAAGACCTTGGCCAGATACATTCCAAAGGGTATCGCCAATATCATGGTGAATACTATAATGGCTACATATGCCAGTTCCTGCAGCATCTTATATCGCCCTCACAAGTAAATTATCAGATGGATGGCTTTCAATTTGATAGCCTAATCTGAGAAATGTACAAACGCCTGGATATCCGTTAACCTGGATACTCAGCTCAGGACTGTGCTCAGGATAGAAGCTGAGCGGCCTTATCTTCAAGATGCAATCCCTCCGCTGAAGAAAATTACTACCAAGACCCACCACAAAATCATAGAAGATACAACTATAAATATGGCTCTTATTATTTCCCTGCCTTCCCTCTCTGAGATCTCTCGTAGCTCTTCGATAATCCTCGCATCTTCCTCGCTTGTATTCAGGCTAGTACTGGGCATTTTGATCCTCCTTTATCCAGCTTCAGATAATTTTTTCTATAATACAGTTGCAAGCAGATAATTTATTAACCTTATTAAATTAGGCAATAAAGATCTATTGTAAAATATACCTTTGGTGTTGTGCTTCTTTGATCTTGATGTCCAAGCCACATAGAAAGGCAATGCTCATTGAGCGTTCCATTGCTGTGGCAGGATTAACTCGGACACTAATTACAGTCATCTGAGCCCGCCTCATAAAAGTTCATAATATTTAAGAATTTCTCTCAAACTTTAAAAACCCTTAAGGATATCCCCTGAGCAGAAGAATACCTGATGATAGCCATGGAAAGAGAGCATGTTATGAGCATGTTATGAGGAGGAAATAAAATATGGACAAAATGCCTATGCTCATTTTGGCAGCAATACTTGCGACCAGTTTGAACTCCTGCACCGCAGAGACGTATACCGCCAATATAGAGAAATTCAATATACAGGTAACCAGCGATGAGGCCGTAGAAATCCTTGGCGAGTATGCGCCAAGTTTGTACCCTGACTTCACCGCCTATCTTGTACAACTGTGGATAGGAAATGATTTGTTTGAGACGATTATCCAGGATTATGGTTCCAGCACAGACGTGTCGGAGAATGCGCTAAAACATGCAAACCAAATAAGCTACCCGATGGAGAATGAAAACTCAAAAATCTGGGACTATACGGATGTTGGAGGCCAGAAGGGTTTGATTGCTAACGTCCAGGTAGTTGCAAGCATACCCCAGTTTGAGATTGTTTATTCGCCTGACGCCTCCGGCAATAAGGGAACAATGATCGTGACGATTACAGCATATACGGCTGATAAAAAGAAGGTTGAGGACATCCTAAAGACCCTACAGATCAATCGAATTTAGGATAAAAGCTATCATTGCTCCTTCTCTATTTTCGATAAGATCCGGCATATATCCATAACAACTGTTGCAAGTAGACGAATTTCCTCTGAGCTTTTCTTATTATTGATGATCCTATCCTTTATCTGCTCCTGCACGAAATAGAGCCTCGCTCTATCCTGTTCATTCAAGCAATACGTCATTATTGATCACAGATATGCCCTAAGCAGCCCAAATTAATAACTCTATTTGTGTGCAAACCAAATCTGCGCATTTGTCTTCGAAAATAATAAGTGCCATGAATAGGAAACTGCTTGGCCTGGGAATATAGCATTTGAAGTCAATAGCTTAAGGTGCGATGATGAAGATTCTGGCATTGATCGGCAGCCCGAGAGTTGGGGGCAATACTGATATTCTGGTAGATCGGGTCCTCGAAGGCTCCGAATCCAAGGGCCATTCAACTGAGAAGCTATATCTCTATGATTACGAGATTATGCCCTGCATAGATTGCCGAAGATGTAAGAAAGGAAGCAGTACATGTGCCCTAAAAGATGATATGTCGATAATTTATGGAAAGCTTCAGGATGCGGATATCATCCTCTTCGGGACTCCTGTCTACTGGTATGGGCCTTCGGCCAAGATGAAGCTCCTAATAGATAGGCTGCGGCCTTTTATTGACAGCAAAGGACTGAAGGGAAAAAGGGGAATCGTTGCTGCGCCATCTGAGGAGGGAAAGGGCTGTTGCGGTCCGCTGATGGAGATGTTCCGTATGTCTTTTGGCTATTTGGGCATGGAGTTTTCCGATAGCATACTTGCCAAAGCCTATGAGAAAGGAGAAGTAAAAGGAAATTTGGATGAAATGACGAAGGCATATGAGCTGGGATTATCTTTTTAGTTCGGACAGGCATACCGGCTGGCGCCCAGGCTGGAAGGCCTATCAGAGATCGCTGTCTGAGAAATTGGAGAAACTTAGATCCTCCTCCCTAATATGACGTAGGAGACCCCAAGCAGACTTCCTATGGCAAATAAGCCCCCAAATCCAGGCGCCTTCTGAGCAGGAGTCTGTGCACCGGACTGGCTTACATTAGATTGCTTAGGCTGAATATTTGCGGTCCCTGCAACTGGTATGAAGCCATTCTCCTGCGCTATCTCCTGGCCTTCTGGCCCTCTCGTGAAATCGATGAAAGCCTTTGCGCCCGGCCTTGGACTGCCGAAGGTGTAGAGGTAGAGATGACGGCTTAATTCATAGGAGTCGCTCTTAATGCTCTGGATATTCGGCGTGACGCCATCAAGAGTAATAAGGCCAACATTGCTGCTTATATAGCCGAATCCCAGGTACCCTATGGCGTTATTGCTCCCAACAATTGCGGTCTTGACCTCGGCGCTTCCCATAGCCACTGTGTGAACTCCCGGAGTCTCAGCGGCTATGCTGCCCATAATTACTTCGTTGAATGTATCCCTTGTTCCAGACCCTGCTTCCCTCGCAATCGCATAGATCAGCCTATCAGGCCCTCCGAGCTCCTTCCAGTTGGTTATCTGACCTGCATAAATCCCCTTCACCTGGTTCTTAGTCAGATTCTTAATCCCCGCATCATAGACCTGCCTGCTCACAGCAACGCATATCGCATCAAGACCGATCTCAAAATCATTGAAATTGTCACCATACGTTCTCTTTTCATCAGGTGTCACCTCCCTTGAGGCCATTGCTATGTCCGATCTATTCTCGGCAATGGCAGTTATGCCCGCCCCTGTTCCTCCGCCGGTTACTGTAACATCGTAAGCATTTTGCTGGGCGTTGAATGCCTCAGCAGCAGCTTCTCCCAGCGGCAGTACTGTAGTTGATCCTGAAACAGTCACCTTTTCAGCAGCCACAGATAAAGAGATCGATCCAATAAACAGAGCGATCGATAGCGCTATTGCTGTTCTATTTATAGTCTCACCATAATACAGATTGATGGCAAGGTATGTAAAGATTTATCGCCGTTACTAAGATATCGAAATATTTCCATCCTTATCAGTCTTGATCAGCCAGACATCATCGATCCCTGCGCCATATGAGCAGGTATTCCCTGTAATGATAAATCCGCCATCTGGAGTCTCCCTGATAAAATAGCCCCAATCGCTATCCACTCCGCCGAATGTCTTATCCCACAGCTTGTTTCCGCCTTTATCGGTTTTGACTAGCCAGATATCGTCGATGCCTGCGCCATAAGAGCTTGTTACACCTGTGATTATAAATCCGCCATCGGCGGTCTCCTGGACAGAGTAGCCCCAATCGTTATCTGGTCCGCCGAATGCTTTATCCCAAAGCTTGTTTCCATCGTTATCGGTTCTAATCAGCCAGACATCACTGCCACCTGCACCATAGGAATTTGTCCCACCTGCAATGATAAATCCGCCATCTGTGGTCTCCTGAACCGAGTAGCCCCAATCGCTATCCGTTCCGCCGAATGTCTTATCCCAAAGCCTATTTCCGTCTTTATCGATTCTAACTAGCCAGATATCAGAACTTCCTGCGCCATAGGAGAATGTGTTGCCTGCGATGATAAATCCGCCATCGGCGGTCTCCTGAACCGAGTAGCCCCAATCGCTATCCGTTCCGCCAAATTTTTTATCCCACAGCTTATTTCCATCGCGGTCAGTTCTGATCAGCCAGATATCCTTGCTGCCTGCGCCATAAGAACTTGTGTAGCCTGTAATGATAAATCCGCCATCTGTGGTCTCCTGAACCGAGTAGCCTCGATCATCCTTTGACCCGCCGAAGGTTTTATCCCATAGCTTGTTTCCGTCTTTGTCGGTTTTTATCAGCCAGATATCCCAGGAGCCTGCACCATAGGAGTTCGTGTAGCCTGCAATGATAAATCCGCCATCGGCGATCTCCTGAACCGAGTAGCCCCGATCATCCTTTGACCCGCCGAAGGTTTTGTCCCATAGCTTGTTTCCGTCTTTGTCGGTTTTTATCAGCCAGATATCGCTACCCTCTGCACTATAGGAGGATGTAGCGCCCGTGATAATATAGCCTCCATCGCTGGTATGCTGAACCGATGCGCCCCAATCGCTATCCGGCCCACCAAAGGTCTGTGTCCATATCCTAACGGTCGGGCTGGTTGAGTTAGTCGGCTCTGTCTGCTGTTGAACCTCAGAATCGTTCGTTTCCTTTATTGAATTTACTTTGCAGTAAAAATTTACAATCGAGTTTCTTCCCGACTCCTTTCGCGGGCTCTTACAGATATAGAGCCCATGAATATAGATTTCATTCTGTTCTTGGTCCGAGATACGAATAGGAATCTTAACTACAACACTCTGATAGGTCTTGCTGGGGGATATTCCATCAGCCTCCGGATTCCAAGGCACCTCTACGATGTTTCGTTTGTTCAAAATATTTGAATATCTCTTTGTCATTGCCTCGGATTCGTTTATATTATCGCCTATTGTTATATTTGGATATGCGGCCAGATGATCCAGCGCATCCCTGATATCAATTGCCATCATGAGTGCCGATAATAATGGGCCGATTATTGGGATAGGAAGCTTCTCCTTGCTGCCTTTATTAATGAATTCTATAATTGCATTAATTCCTGCAGGCAGAATTTTAGAGCCGGTATCATCAGGCCCGTTTTCATTTTTTTTAGAATCAATATTATAGATATTAGGGATTTCTTTATAGTTTCCGTACTGATATACAGGATATTTTAATTTATCACTGTAATGGATATTTCCGTCATTGGCAAAAGTTTTTATCCCACTATAGTCTATATTAATGTTTTTATCGATTGAGAGATCAATGGTTCCTTCTCCAATGATATCTGCAAGTATTTGGCCGTTCTCTAAGGGTTTGAACGCAAATGAAAAGCCGCTTTTGGGCGATACCAGCAATTTCTTGCCATAAGCGGATGAGATCTCGACGTACAAATTCTGGCAATCAGCGAGTGGGCTTTTATCTCTGAATACGGATATATAAGTGTCTTTGGAAGGATCTGATGGGTCCGGTCCTGCATAGAAATTGCCTTGAATATCATAGGCCGCTACTGAGGTAGTTTGATCTGTCTGGGCTACTGCAAAAGCGATAGCAGCAGAGAAAGCGAGCAGTGCTAAAAACATAAGGGCTGTTCTGCCAATCATAGATAATCACATTTTGTGGTAACAAACTCCCCAACTGCTATCCTGCTCACCGATAGCTTCTATATAGGCCACGACTGTATATATAATTTATCTATGAGATAATTTTTCCATTCAGTGCTGAAAATCTTCATTAAATCTCAGCATTCGTCGATTGCAGCGTCAAATAGATCTTCTCGCTTGGATACTCATGGGAGTAGGCCAGCACCAGGCCCGACTGAGTATCATAGATCACGGTATAGGTTACGCCGCTTCCAGGATTCTTATACACCATCGTAGCAGCATTCCAGGTCCTGCTCATGCTCGAGTAAGGCATCCTTCCAAGGAGGCTGTAAGTTACCCCGGTCTCATCCTTGAAAGATCCCGCAGGGTCTTTGGGATCAAGCCAGAACCGCCCCAAGCATGCAGGCCCGCCATCCAGGCAGGTGATCTGCTGAGTTTGCGTCTGGCCTGTGTGAGGATTATAGATAGAAGCGGTGCCAACTGTACCTTCGGCTGTGACCTCGTCAACTTGATTTGTTATGTAGACCTCAGCGCCACCGTTTTCAGTCGGCCCGCCGTTGATCCAGCCGCCTGATATCATCCTATAGGTGGCCGAGATCCCAGGACGGACCCAATCGGGGACGTCGGCCAATACGACTCCTGATAGCAATATCATAGATAGCGCAATCGGTAAGAGCTTCATGCCAGGTGAGCTTGGGTTTTAACGGATATAAGGATGGCGAGAATGATGATTGTAGAAGCAGTATGCGAGTTTAAATTCCCAGAGGGGACATACTGGGATAAGCTACTCAGAAGAAGCCGCAAAAAGCCTGAAAACCAGCATTTTACCGGTACAGTACCCTATCAAAAAGGTTTTACCTTGACAAAACATAACAGCCGGGGATGTTCAACAAGATCCTGATCGCCAACCGCGGGGAGATCGCCATAAGGATCATGAGAGCCTGCAGAGAGCTCGGCATCTCGACAGTGGCAGTCTACTCCGAAGCAGATAAGAACGCTTTGTTCGCCAAGTATGCAGATGAAGCTGTTTACATCGGACCCGCGCCTTCTTCACAAAGCTATCTGAAGATAGATAATATCATCAACGCTGCACAGGAGACGGGCGCTGAGGCCATTCATCCGGGATACGGCTTTCTCTCCGAGAACACCCGCTTTGCCTCTGCCTGCGAGCAGAACGGCATAGTCTTCATAGGCCCGCCGAGCAGCGCCATAGATGCTATGGGATCCAAGATCTCAGCTCGCAGGACCATGAAGGAAGCAGGTGTTCCGATCGTCCCCGGCATTGAGGAAGGCATCTCCGATCCTGATGAAGCTGCAAATATTGCAGATAACATAGGCTATCCCGTCATACTGAAGCCTGCGGCAGGGGGCGGCGGAATAGGAATGAAGATCGTCGATAATCGCGACGATCTCAGAGAAGCGTTGAGCTATTCTCAGAATGTGGCCAAAAGTGCTTTCGGAGATGATACGATCTATATCGAAAAGTATCTGACAGAGCCGAGACATATTGAGTTCCAGGTACTGGCAGATAAGAAAGGGAGTACCGTATATGTCTCCGATAGGGAATGCTCTATCCAGCGCCGCCATCAGAAGCTCATCGAGGAATCTCCTTCTCCAGTCATGACCCCAGACTTGCGAGAAAGAATGGGGTACATTGCAGTCAAGGCCGCAAAGGCCATAGGCTATGTGAGCGCGGGCACTGTGGAGTTCATGTACTCCCGCGGTGATTTTTACTTCCTCGAGATGAATACGAGGCTCCAGGTCGAACATCCAATAACGGAGATGGTAACGGGCGTGGATCTGGCAAAGGAGCAAATACTCGTCGCATCGGGCGAGGATCTGGGCTTCTCTCAAAACGAAATGCAAATACGCGGTTGGGCCATTGAGTGCAGGATCAATGCCGAAGATCCGTTGAACGACTTCCAGCCCTCGCCTGGAAAGATCAAAAGATACAGGAGCCCCGGAGGACCGGGAATCAGAGTGGATAGCGGTGTTTACACTGGATACGTCATACCCCCGTATTATGATTCACTTATCTCCAAGCTTGTAGCCCACGGCAGAGATCGCAAAGAGGCCATAGCCAGAATGGAGCGCGCCCTCTACGAGTACATAATCGTGGGTGTCCATACGAATATAATATTCCATAAGGCCGTTTTGAGAAATGATAGATTCAGGCGCGGAGATATCAATACTCATTTCATCAAAGAGGAGAACATCATAGAGGCAGTCAGGAAGGTAGCTTCAGAAGACTATGAGAAGGGCAAATCGCTCGCATCCGCGCTCGGTGCGGATAACCGCAAGGTTGCAGCGATCTCAGCAGCTGTCGGATCTTATATGTCGATGAATAAATCAAAGGAGAAGAGCTAGCTTGGGAAACGAGGAAACGCTCGATTATCTTCGTCCAGGATCGTGGATATCAGGAGAGGAGATGGCGCAACGCTTAGGTATCTCAAGGGCTGCAGTCTGGAAGCAGATAAAGACTCTCAGATCAAGAGGGTACAGGATCGAATCATCGACAAACAAAGGCTACAGGCTGACCTATAGCCCTGATATTATCGATGTGGGCCGGATATGCTCAGGACTCAATACCAAGTTCATAGGCCATAGCGTTCACTGCTATCAAGAAGTCAATTCTACAAATGAGGTCGCAAGGTCTATTGCCAGAAACTGTGATGATGGGACAGTAGTTCTTGCGGAAATGCAGACTGAAGGCAGGGGCCGCATGGCAAGAGCCTGGGCTTCGCCGCATGGCGGCATATGGATGAGCCTGATTCTTAAGCCGAAGATTGCCCTTGCCCATGCCTATAAGATCAACATGGCGGTCAGTGTTGCGCTTTCAAAGGCAATTGCCGGCCTTTATGGCCTGAAGACAAGCATAAAATGGCCTAATGACCTGCTGATCAATGACCGCAAAGTTTGCGGAATATTGATGGAGATCAGCGCAGAGATTGACAGGCTTGAGCATGCAGTCGTCGGAATAGGCATTAATGCGAACGTTGATGTCTGCGATTTTCCTGATGAATGGAATGCAACATCAATTTCAAGGGAGCTTGGCTCGGAGATATCGAGGGTTGAGCTAATCCAGAGAGTCCTTGCCGAGATAGAGGATGCGTATTGCAAGATTGATTCTCAAGAGATCTACCGTGAGTGGTGCAACAGATCGGCGACTCTCGGGAGACGTGTGAGAGTCAACTCAGCTGCAGGCGATTTTGACGGCGAGGCAGTATCCTTGTCAGAGGACGGCGCTCTTCTGATTAAGGCTTCAGGGAACCTTTTACGTGTGGTTGCAGGTGATTGCATCCACCTCAGAAACTTGCGCGGAAGTGAGACGGCTTGATCAAAAGAAAGGTTCAGGGAATAGCGAGAGACACATTGGATTTTATCCTTGAGGCATCAAGATCCTCAATGCCTAATGAGTTCGCCGGTCTTCTTCAGGCGGATAAGGAGATAATCACAGAGGTTCTTGTAATTCCTGGAACTGAGGCGTCGAGGATGAGCGCTCTTATAAGGCTATATATGCTTCCGAACATCAGTGTAGTCGGCTCTATCCACAGCCATCCCTCGGCAAACATAATGCCTTCGCAGCAGGATCTTATTTTCTTCGCAAGAACTGGAGATTACAATATCATCGTCGGCCCGCCATTCACAGAGCGCAGCTGGGCATGCTACAATGTTTTGGGTGAACGCAGAAGCCTGCCTGTGCTGGATGTGGATTTTGAAGATGAGAGCTTTGATGACGAGGACTTTGATGACGACTTTTATGAGGGGAATCATTGACATTGACTCGCGTAATGGCAACTGGCACATTTGATATCCTTCATCCAGGCCATCTGCTATATCTGGAGGAGTCAAGGGCGCTGGGCGACGAGCTTGTAGTAGTAGTGGCAAGGGATGTAAATGTGAAGCATAAGCCCAAACCGGTCATCCCTGAAGAACAGAGGCTGATGATGGTTGCTGCACTCAAAATAGTAGATCTCGCAGTCATTGGGCATGAATCCGATTTTATGATACCTGTAGAGCAGCTTAAGCCCGATATCATTACTCTTGGATACGATCAGCATTTCAATCCTGAAGTCCTTCGGGGGCTGCTAGCAGAACGAGGACTTCATCCCGATATTGTAAGGATCGAGGTCCATGATCCCTGCGCGCTCTGTAAATCAAGCAGAATTATCAATGAGATTCTTGAACGAGGGGTATGATCGGCTGATCAGCAGATGACTTGATTATCGGATGATTTGGCAATTAGATGATTTGATCAGAAGATGAATTGCCGCCAGATACTTATATAGATCTCTCATTTCCGGAACTGTATGGCCAAAGTTGCAGTTGGCGGCACATTCGATCCTATTCATGACGGGCACATTGATCTTCTCAGAAGAGCTTTCGAGCTTGGAAAGGATGGAGAGGTGGTCATAGGACTTACCTCTGATGAGATGGCTCACAGCACCAGAACCAGGCCGGTCCGAGACTATGAGGCAAGGCTTAAGAACCTGAAGGAAACAGTGAGAAATGTATTTGGGATCGATGATGTCAGGATCGTGAAGATTGATGATAAATGCGGATCATCGATCTATGAAGATTTTGATTATATTGTAGTCTCTCCTGAAACGCTTCCTATGGCGCTGAAGATCAACCGCTTTAGGGAGAGGAGAGGAATGAAGCCCTTGAGAATATCGATGATAGAGTACAAACTCGCTCAGGACCATAAGAGAATAAGCTCGACTCGAATTTCCGAGGGCAAGATCGATCGGCATGGAAAGCTTCTTACTGAGAGCTAAGATATAGAAAAGGTTTATAGGATCTTTCGGACCTCCAGATAAATAGATCTGAAGGTGTTCCCTATAAAAAACTGAGGCGGCGTTCTCCTGCCGTCTATCCTTGTCCGGCCGGATTTGATCGCCTGGATTGTATCGCCTCCATCTTCTGCATCAATCTCAGTTACGCCGAGGCCAATAGTTCTTGCGAAATGCGAATCGCTTCCTGCAACCATCGGCAGATTATTTTTTTTCGCACCAATAAATGCACGGGCGTTGGCTATTCCAAAGAGATGCTTGGAGTTGTATACCTCTACTGCATCGCACTTCGGTATTCGACCGATGGCATGTCTGAAGGGGTGATACGGATGAGGAACTACTGCTATACCGCCAAAATCATGAGCTACCTCTGCGGTCTCCTCAGGGTTCATTCCCTTCCGAGGCAGATCGCTAACACCCAGGACCAGCAGATGGCCTTCGGATGTCGTTACTTCAGCGCCTGGGATCAGGATAATATCTAGCTTCAGATCCTTGATAATCTTGCGCGCGAGCAATGAACCCTGCATAGTATCGTGATCTGTTATCGCAATTCCATTCAGCCCGCATTTGACTGCTTGCTTCAGTATCGTCTTGACATCATCGTGGCCGTCAGAGCAGCTTGAATGAACATGCAGGTCAAATCTATCTGGGCACTTTGCAGTAATCTTCGATACCTCCGGGGCCTATAATGTCTTTATATGGGATGTCTTTATATGGGAACTGCAGACCGGTGATGATATATTCATATTTATACCCAATCCCGGCCTCATTCTCGATCCTGCCGCCAAAGATGATGTTTGGGCATTCGGCCAAAGCCGCCAATTACACGTCTGATCTCGTCAATGTAATTCATAATATTTATGATGAATAATACCCCTCTTCGGAACCTACCAGGAAGGTATAGCCTTTTTGGGATATTCAGAGAATTCGCTGCTGTCTCACCGATAAGTTGATCAGAACAGAACTTAATAAAAGCAACCCATATCGCCTGGTGTCCACCATGAAAGGCATATTTGATTCGAGAACGAAGCTGATGATTGCTATCCTTGCCGGCATTCTTCTTATGTCGGGCTGTATCCAACCCAAGACGACGTCGACCAATTTTACTGAGCATACCGTCTCCCAGCTCTGGAAGCCAGACGGCATCACCGGTAGTGGCGAATATTCTCGAAGCCAGGTTATGTCTGAAGTAGGCGGCATGGGCCGAACATTCGAGGTCCACTGGAAGAACGATGCAGAGTATCTGTACATGGCCATGAAAGCCAATACAACTGGATGGATCGCTGTTGGCTTTGAGCCAACGGATTGGATGAAGGATGCAGAAATAGTAATGGGCTATGTCAACAACGGATCAGCCGCTGTCCAGGACCAGTATTCTACGGGCAACTACGGGCCGCATATTCCGATTACTCAGCTTGGAGGAACAAATAGCATACTGGACTCGGGCGGGAAGCAGGAGGACGGGTCCACAATCATCGAGTTCAAGAGAAGAATGAATGCAGGCGATAAATACAACAAGATTTTCACATCTGGGCAAATCGTGCCCATAATCTGGGGATTCTCCGACTCGAAATCATCCGATGTCAAGCATATTGCGGATGGAAAAGGCGAGCTATACCTTCAATAAAAATTTTGCCGTATTTCATGAGATGGCTGCACCCCATATAGTGCAGCCCAACTCGACGAGTGTCCTGCTGCTATTGATCGGTTCCCTATCATTATGTCGCGTATATTACCCTTATAAGGATAAACGGGATTCTTTTCTTATCCTTTTTGGGAAAATATATTCTACAAAAAGGATTATGTTTATAAATCGGAAGCCTGTTTGATATCTGATATGTGAAGTGCAGCGAAACTGATCCAGTTATTATAAAAACAGGCGGTCAAAATGGATATTGATGATTTCAAAAAGCTAGGGATATGGCTACCCTACACGAATGTCTATGAAGAAGATCGTATTGTTGAAATCCCCAGTTTAAACGGTATTCGTTATGCATTATGGTCTAAAAAGTCCATACTGATGACTTATAATGAGGCTGCAGATCTTGTTGAATCCCTGCCAGGTCTGGATGGTATTGGATTCGTTATCCCTAAAGGATATGCTATCATCGGCCTGGCTAAATGCTATGATGAATCCGATATTTTGAATCATATAGCAAGCCGTCAGGTCTATAAGTTCCGCAGCTATACTGAGAGATCGATCTCAGGCAAAGGATTGCATATTATAGTGAAGGCTAATTTGAACGGATATTATAAAAACACATTCTTTGTTGATGGACAGAGTGTAGATGTGTTAACACCCGGCAACTTTGTAACATATACCGGAAATAATATCGATGATGAAGTATACTGGATTGACGAAAGTACAGTTATTATACAAATAATGTATGATATATATAAGAAGGAAAAAGGGGATTTCGGGCAGGAAAAGAATGCGGATTATTCTTTCGGAGAGCTTCATGACTGTCCGTATGGGAAGATAGTTCTGCGAAATGAATGCGATAATATCAGGAGAGCAACTATTGGCAACAGAACAAATACGCTGCTAAAAGCAGCATTTACGATGGGCGGCCTCATCTCCGACGGGCACATTTCGGAGAATGAGGCCTTCGATGAGCTAAATGCTGCCGGGAGGGCCACAGGGCTAAGCTATGTGAAGGTCAGAAGAGCTATTGAAGATGGATCGAAATACGGCAAACTGCATCCGAGAGATGCTAAATGTGGAGATATAATTCATTCTTACAGGTGAATGTAAGGGTATTATTATTTATAATTTATTCTATGGTAAACTCAACGTGAAATGGCACTGGGAAAGGCTGATGAAAAAAGTTTAAAATTAAAAATTGATCAGTTTATTCCTTTGAAGCACTCGTTCAGGTGTTTCTGATTGGGTGGCTTGGTCACCAGGCTCACTATTATAGTGACCAGAATTGCGAGCGGGAATGCCACAACCATCGGATCGACCACAGGCCAGGGCATCTGAGTAATAAGGAAATCTCTGCCAATAAGCATCTTCGATATTCCTAATGGTACCGACTCTGCCTTATGTATGAATACGTACCAGAAGAGGGTTACGAATGCACCCGTGACAAGGCCGGCTATTGCTCCAGCCTTTGTGGCCCTCTTCCAGTATAAGGCGGATGTGTACATGGGAAGGAACGAAGAAGCGCAAAGGCCGAAGAATATTGCCGTTCCCCTTGCGATGATATTTCCAGGGAGTATATATCCAAGGATCACTGCAATTATGACGGCCAGAGTGATGGCAATTCGGGATATCAGTACGGAACTCTTGCCCTTCTTGCCAGTTAAAGTCTCATATACATCCCTGCCAAGTGCGATTCCCTGCACGTGGAATTGAGAGCTGGATGTTGACATTGCCGCTGCCAGAAGAGTTAGCATGAAGATGTAGACGAACCAATCTGGCATTGCTGCATTTATGTAAATGGGCATAATGCTGTCTGCATTTCCTCCAGCTGCTGCTATGGCGATTTTGCCCTGGGTCTGCATGAAAAAGACGTTTGACAGAGATCCAACAATATAGGCAACGCCTGTCATTGCCAGCATGAATATGCCTCCGATAATCACGCCGCGGTTGATCTCTCTGTTGGACTTGACAGTCATGAACCTGATGACCAGTTGCGGCATGGCAAGAGCGCCGATTCCAACACCCATAACTATCGATGATGCCAGAGTCCACCACCACGGACTTCCGAAGACCGGCATTGATGTCCAGCCTGTATTTCCTGCTGCTGCAGAAGCTGCAGGAATCATTGAAGCCATGTTCGTCAGAGCCTGGTGGGCTGCAGTTACTCCTCCGAGACGGGAGTAAGTAAAGACCAGCAGTATGGCCATTCCAACGAACATGATCGTTCCCTGCATTGCATCGGTGTACATGACTCCTTTTAGTCCGCCCCAGATCACATAAGCTGCAATTATGACCGTGTATATTAACAATGATATATCATAATTTATGTTCAGGGTTGCTTTGATGAACTGAGCAGCCCCTATTATTACAGCCGCTGCATACATAGGCATGCCGACGAATATCACAAAACCGCTGAAATATTGGATGAACTTGCTATCGAACCTCTTTGCGAGCAGCTCAGGAAAAGTCATGGCATTGAGGTTATGCCCCATCTTCCTTGTGCGTTTTCCGTAGACTATAAATGCCAGGAATACCCCGACGAAGATGTTGAGCAGAGTAAGCCACAAGAGGGCCATGCCGTAGACACCTGACATTCCGCCGAAGCCTACTATGGCAGATGTGCTGATGAATGTCGCCCCGTAGCTCATGGCCATTATATAGGGATGGGCTTTTCTGTCAGCCAGCATGTAGCCCTCGGCACTCTTGGTCATCTTCCAGCCCCTGTAGCCCAGGTACATGGTGACCAGCAGATAGATCAAGATGATTACATCAAGCAGAAGATAATTCATCTAGATCATGCCTCCAGTTCCTTCTCCTCTTTGGCTTCCCAGGTCAACTCCTCGGCGGCCTCTTCAGCCTCAAGTTCTGCACCTTTATTCCAGTTGATCAAACCGTATGCAATGCACAATAAAGTGCTTAAAATGCATAGGAGATACACACCCAATATCCAAGGATCATCTATGCCTAACATAATAACACCGGCCGGGAATAGTCGTCCTTATTCCCAATCTCCTCCAGTCATATCGAATCTGACATGCTTTGCCATGTCACCATATGGCAAGGCAATGTTATCAAATAAAGGTGACGCTAGGGATTAAATGCGACAGATACATAAATAATTGAATTTGTGTTACGATTTTTGCATCAAAATCCATTAAGAAATGAGACGTTTCAAGTTGGACATTTCGGCCATATGAACCTCGCTCTGTCCCCTTTGTCCAGGCCAACATTGATAATTGAGGAAATTGAAAACACGCGATCGAGCCGGAGGAGCATATCCGATACCTATATCCGGGATCTGGTAATATTTTCTTCATAATGGAAGAAGAGCATTCGGGCAGCGATCATATCAGCCGATCAATCGGCGCATCTCAGGGGTATTATATGGTTCAGCCTCATGCCCAATTCGGCAGGGATATCATTTGTCAATCCTACGATCAGTCCCTCGATCAACCCCTAGTATTCAGGCCCGCCGCAGGGCATGTGCCAGTGCTATTTCACGGAGGTAAATAAAATGCTAAAGGCAACTGATTTCAAACCTGTTACACTCAATGACAGAGATCTTTTCCTGAACCATTATGCGCGCTACCCCCAGGTTCACAGCGATAATACATTCACTAATATGGTGTGTTGGAGCAATTATGCCAACTACAAGTATGCGAAAGTCGAAGACTCTATAGTCCTTTCTGCTACCCTTGATGGAAAAGTGCGCTATCGACCGCCGATTGGGCCAAAAGATCCTGGTTTGCTTTCGGATCTTTTGGAGCTGGCGAGAGAGAGCGAGGATATTTATCCTCTGGCAATTCTTGACCAGGAGAATAAAGAATGGATCTCCGAACTCTACCCGGATTTGAGAATGTATCCTGAGAGAAAATATTTTGATTACGTTTATCGAGCGTCCGATCTTGCCGAACTGCCCGGAAAGAAGTACTTGACCATTAGGCGCCAGCTACATCAGTTTCAGCGAACCTGCACGCCTATTATCGAACCTCTTTGCATGGATGCAATCAATGAGGTAATTGAGTTCCTGAACGAGTGGTGCGATTGGAAAGACTGCAACTCCGATCTAGTGCTGGCGAATGAGAAAGAAGCCATCCTTTTTGCATTATCTCATTACAATGAGCTGAAGCTTTCAGGACTGATAATCAGGGCTGAAGGCAAGATTGGAGCTATGTCCATCTTTGAGGGCCTCAACAAAGACACGGCTCTTGTTCACTTCGAGAAAGGCCTTCCGGACTGCAAAGGGATCTACAGGGCCATCAACTCTGAAACAGCCAAGATACTGGCAAAGGACTATATCTATATCAATCGTGAAAGCGACATGGGAATCGAGGGCATTCGAGAGGCTAAAATGCGGTATCATCCGGACCACATGGTAGAGGTACATTTCATAAAGAAATCCGATCTGGAAAAGGCCACCTAATTTTAGACTTATGATATGCTTTCATTTTTGAAAATTGCGTTAATCTATCGCTATTATGCCAGCTTGTTCTTAACCTTCTCGTAGAATCCGTCTCTGCTGGCCTTCACAAACCTCGCCGGAGTCTCGGCTTTGCTGACCACAAGCGTATCTCTGCTGGCCATAGTGGCGACATTCGTCCCATCCACAACTACAAGAGCCTCTTTCTCTGGCAGCCTGAGCCTGAGCTCAACGATGCTGCCGCCAGGCACGACCCATGGCCTTGAGGAGAGCTTGAAGGGTGCCATCGGCACGAGCACAATCGCATCAACCCTCGGATCGACGATTGGGCCTCCTGCGGACATTGCATAAGCCGTAGAGCCTGTTGATGTCGCAATTATGACGCCGTCGGCGCGCAACCGCTCCATTAGCGCACCATTTGCAATCACATCAAAATCTATCATTTTGGCTGGGCTCGCAGTTATCAGCGTAACTTCATTCGTGGCCGGAACCAGCTCGCTGCCATCCAGAGTTACCTTGAGCCTTGTCCTCTCGTCGACTTCAAAGCCGTTGAGAAGATGCTCAATCGTCCGGACTGCATCCTTCGGCTCAACATCTACAAGAAACCCAAGCGTGCCCATGTTTATCCCGAGTATCGGCAGAGGATTTCTCATCCGGTGAATCGTTCGAAGAATTGTTCCATCGCCGCCAATTGAGACTATGAAGTTTACCCCTAAATCCTCCATCTCCTCAACAGGTGTCCCAGCCATTCCGAGCCTTTCCGCGAGGTTCGGCTCCAAAAATATCTCAGCCCGGGACTTGAAGCGGTTCACGAGCATCCTCGCAAGCTCTACGGACTCTGTCTCATGTCTGGACACAAAGCCGATCTTAATGCTCACCACCGCCTATAAGCTGGAGAAGCTCTTTGTGCAGCAGACCGTTCGATCCTATCAGATCACTTCTCTGCCACATATGCCCTTCCAAATGATCTTCCAGGCGCATCATCCTGCCAGCCGCATCTGTGATGACTCCGCCTGCCTCCTCAAGAATGAGTTTGCCTGCTGCTATATCCACAACACGCAGCATTCCCCTCAAATCAACAAAGGCATCCAGCCTCCCGGCTGCTACAAAGGCCATCTCAGTTGATATGCTTCCAAGCGTTCGAATCCTTCTGACCTTATCCCCGATTCCGACTATCTTTGCAGTATTGGGCCTTATTGTGTAGGCGGAGATGCTGAAGTCTTTAAGGTTGGATGTCTTTGAAACGCTCAGCTTGACTGGGATATCTGGAGTATTGGTCGGAGTATTATCACCGCTTTCGGCGTATGCGCCTTTTCCGGCCTCGGCATAATACTTTTTAGAGGATGCCAGGTCATAGACATAGCCGAAGTGGCAATTATCCTTGCTCAGATAAATTGAGAGTGAATAGAACGGTATGCCGTTTATCGCATTGAATGTTCCGTCAAGAGGGTCCAGGCGAATAAAGTAATTGGGATTCTCGGGATTTTCACCGATCGCAACCTCGCCGATCTCCTCGCTCAGCACCTTGAAGCTCTTTCCGGAAAGCTTCAGTTGAGTTAGCACAGTATCTTCTGCAACCTTATCGATGCTCTTCGTAGGCGTGCCGTCTGCTCCCATCCCGATTACGACGCCGCCTGAAGGCTTGCCTATCATCTCCTGGATGGACTCGGAGACATCCTTCGCAATGCAGTCGCATAGCTCTTTGAGATCGCTGCCCATCTGGGATAATTGCTCGCTCATCCCTTCTATCTAAGGGTGTCCAACTTAAAAAGCCTCTCACAGCCAAATATAGTTGAACACGATTATCTCTCCCGCGTGATTGCAAATGGCAGGACAGCGCGACCACACCGCGAATGGCGGGAGGATTGCATAGTCTATCGCCCTGCTGCCTAATATTATGGAGATATCTAAGCGATAAGATCTAATATCACGAGGAGATAGTGGAGAAGAGCAGGGCCCGTGGTCTAGGTGGTTATGACATCGCCCTTACACGGCGGGGATCACGCGTTCGAATCGCGTCGGGCCCATAAATCGGTTTTCTGTTCTGCGAGAAATTTATAGAAATGGGAATGGTCTACCTAGTTCATGTTGCTCCAGTATGGAACTGCGACATTCATGAGGATTTCTTTTATAGTCCAAATATGATCAGCCAAACCTGCAGCCATAGCTGGAGATCTTATTCTATTCTTTAGAGAAAGAAAGGGTTTTTCGAACGAAAGCCCATACAATCTATGCTGCAACAAACGGCTTTGGAATTAATCCGAGATTCATACATCGTCACTGCACCCGCCCCCATGCCCTAAGCAGCTCCGCCACCGACCATGCCTGCGATATGCATCCGCCAGGTCTATGCGGCTCGTCTCCGTCGAAAAGCTCGGGAATTGTATTGATTCCTGCGATATCCAGTTCGGCCAGAGGCCGCAAAATCTCCCTCGCCTTCACCTTGCTCTCGTCAGATAGGCCGTTGACAGAAAGGAACGCATCAATATATGGTCCAATAAGCCAGGGCCAGACAGTTCCCTGGTGATATGCTGCATCCCTATGCTTGGGCTCTCCCTCGTGCCTCCCCTGATACCGAGGATCTCGGGGCGATAGCGTCCTGAGCCCATAGGGCGTTAGAAGCTCACGAGTCACAGTTTCCAGGATACGTTTTCGCTTTATCATCGGCAGAAGACCATCGACAGAGACCGCCATGATCTGATTAGGCCTGATGGAAGCATCTTCATGGTCGATTACATCGAAGAGGCATCCGGTTTCGCTATTCCAGAATCTCTGGTAGCTCTCCTTCACGCAAGAGGAGAGCTCTGTATCCCATGGCACTTCCAGAACTCGGGCGAAGGATTCCATTATCCTGAGATCATCATACCAGAGAGCATTGATCTCGCATGCCTTTCCTGCCCTCGGAGTAACCGGCCTTCCATCAACGCGAGCGTCCATCCATGTCAGGGCAGGGTCGGCTTTGATCAATCCGTCTGAATCCATCCCGAAGCCTTCCCCTTTTCCCGAGTAGCGCTCAATGATGCTTCGTAGAGTTGGCCAGATGCCGCGGATGAATTCTGCATCACTGGAGCAGCTGTAATAATTGTAAACAGCCCTGATGAACAGAAGGGACGCATCAACTGTATTGTAGGATCTGGCTCCGAGGTCATTGGGCATGACACCATCCTTCATGGCTTCTGCGAATATCATGAGAACCTCCTTGGCATCCTTGAAACGCTCAGTACTGAGAAGAAGTCCGGGCAATGATAACATTGCGTCGCGGCCCCAGTCGTTGAACCAGTGGTAGCCCGCGATTATGCTTCTGCCCTGACCTCTCCTGACAATAAATGAGTCTGCAGCCTGGGCAAATCTAGGCAGGGGCGCCTTCAAGTTTATAATACGAGAACTCTCTCGTCGCCGGGCCTCTCCCAAATCTGGCATCGAGCTTTCTTCCGAAGATGCCATTATCCCGAACTCGGTATTCCCTGAAACTTCGATCCCGAAATATCCTGGGCTAAACAGATTTTCCTTCCATGACAGACCTCTAAGTCGCTCAGCTTCATACTCAAAGTTATAGTAGATAAGCTCATTACGAGTGTACTCAGCGATATCCGATAGCAGGAAAAGATCGCAGCTTGACCTCAGGACTGTGCCCTTCTTCGATGCCTCCTGACGTATTTCGGGCAAACCGGAGGTGGCGTGAAAATTCCTGCAATGGACCAGGGGAGTTATCTTGATCCTGCCTTCGCCTTGAATTCTATAGTTGGCAATCGTAGTATTCCGTCCATGGAGAATAAAAACAATCTTATCTACTCTTGCGTTGCCTGCCATATAGGAAAAGCGCGGCAAGGGATCAAAACCGAACTCGCTGAGGTATTTAAAGCCTTGCGGATGAACCGCCCCAGGATACTGATGGTTAGCGAGCTGAACTCCATCTATCTCCTCATCAAGCGAGGATAAAAGTAGCCTTCGCTCTGCAGGAGGCGATATGGCAGCCACAAGAAGCCCGTGATAGGCTCGCGTGTTTGCCCCAACTGCAGTGGATGAAGCATAACCTCCTAATCCGTTGGCTATCAGCCATTCGCGGCTTGTGCCCTGAGCGAAGCTGTTGGGCCGTAATATGTATCCTGGCATGTTAGACCTTGTTCAATTCCGATGTAACTGCCCTAAGAAGATTATTCCTGAGCTCTTCTCCTCTGATATCCGCCAGCTTAGCTATTTCATCTGCCAGGCAGCTATCCCCAAGGCTCGTCCTGATCCATGCGGCAATATCTCCCCTGTTCATATGATATTCCAGAGATGCCGTATCGACTTTTGCAAGAGCCAGGCTCATGCCTTCCAAGCTCCAGACGGCATCTCCCGCTGGGCAGCCGCCACCCTTAACGAAGATAAAGGGCTCATCTGCCGACCTTATCCTTCCCTTAATCCTATAATGCATATCCGAAAGCACACTGAAATAGGTTATCGCAGCATCATAGGGATTGCCGTAAGGGCTGAAGTAATTATGGACCTCTCCGGGCCCGCCTCCATGCGTAAACATATAATAAAGATGATCGCTTATCCCAAGCAGTCTCCACGTATCGATAATCTCTTGATCCATGCTCTCCTTGACAGGGGTTTCAAGCCTTTTGAGATATATGAAGCATGCCTGCTGCAGCGCATTGCCGAGCCAGCAGCTTGTGTCCCTCTCAAGATCCGCCCAGGAGATTGTCCGGTCAATACTTATCTCCTTTACAGGAGGAATGTCTCTAGCAATCTCCGATGGCGTTGAAAACTTAAGATTGGCCCATTTGAGTATATTCCCGGGCAAGAATCTGAGGAAATTGAATATTCCGGTCTCCTCCCACTGATGCTCTCCGAATGTCTCATAATCGCAGAAAATGTTTATGCATTTTCCAGGAGTTGCAGCAAGCCATGAGGCGTACTTATCTGCAGTCAGTGGGTACTCCTCCCACCATCGCGATGAGAACCGAAAGCCAATATCATCAGTAAGCTGATAGTTTCTCAGAAGAAGCGATATTTCAGTGCCCTTGGGCCGATAAACGAAGTTCGCATCGGCGATGATTCCCTCTGTAAATATGGCCTTATACCCTAGGCCGTCTACCATTTTTGCGATCTCATCGTCATAAATGAGCTCAGTATTCTCGAAGGTTGTGGGCTTGATCCCGAAAAGGTCCCAGATAAGCTCCCTATGCATCCTGACCTGTTCGTAGAACTCCTGTTTACTGTCGAATAGGCTTGAAAGTGAATGGTAGTACGTCTGCTCCATCACCTCAACCTGACCGGTCTCAATCAGGCGTGTAAACGAATCCAGGACCTCGGGCCTAAATTTCATACACTGGTCGAGGAAGATTCCTGAAAAGCTATATGCTACTTTGAAGGGCCTCTCTGATGTCTCAAATTTTTTAATCCCTTCAAGGATAATACTGTTGGCGGGAAGGTAACACTTTGAGGAAACTCTCTCAAATATTCTGCGGTTTTCCTGCTCATTGAAGTAAAAATCCTGCAGATCGCTAACTGCCCTCCTCAAAGGCAGCCCACGCCAGAAGAAGTCCCTCTTGAGCCGCAGCGGTTGATGGACCTCAAAGCATAGGGATATATCAGTCATATATTCCGATACGAGCACAAAATATTTAGCACTTCGTGCTCACCGAAAAAACTAATTACCTTAGTCATGGAAAATATATGGAGGGCAGCTGTTGCCTTCGATAGGCAGAAAGAAGATACGGGAGCAGTGTTCGTGGCATCGAAACCTACCGAATTTCCGAGAGTGAAGTCAGGCATTCCCGGGTTTGATGATATGGTCAACGGGGGATTCCTTGAGGGAACTGTGAATACAATAACAGGACCTTCTGGAACTGGAAAGACCGTCTTTGCAAGCCAGTTCATATACTACGGCATAAAGAACGGCGAGAAGGGAATGATAATCACACCATCCGAGAGTGCCGATTTCCTCAAAAGGGAGATTATGTCCTCATTTGGATGGGATTTTTCAAGTCTTGAAAAAGAAGGCCTTTTGAGCATAGTTGATGTAACAGACCCTATGCTCCGGCTCCAAAAGAGCATTGAAGGCGACCCCATAGAGTTCCTGACCAACTTCAGAAAGCTTGTTGAGAGAAAGCTTCAGGACGTAAAGCCTGACAGGCTTTTCATTGATGATCTCATGGCATTCTTCATGGCTGTTGAGGAGCCATTCAAGATCAGATCCTTGGCAGATGACCTGTTTGGAAGCCTTAGGGCAAATGGAGTCACATCGGTTATAACCATAGGCACTGCCTTTGGCATGAATCAATTCCTTGAGTATGGTGCGGACTCGGCCACTATGCTCAACAGAGATCGAATAGGAAATGTCCTTATCAGATCGGTTTACATCATGAAGATGAGGGGATCCAAAATAGCCAACACAATAAGAGTTCTGGACATATCCGATGAAGGCATGTCAGTTTCGTCTCTATCGCCCTATCCTTGAGGCCTGATATAAATGATTGAGAGATGGATTATCATTGCAGGCGAGGAGGGCGGGCCGCCATCTAATAAACTTGGCGGAATCTGGAACGTCATCGATGCCGAATCACGAACGCTTGCCAGGCTTGCATCCGAAGGAGTCGTTGATAAAAACCTCAAGATTATTGTTGCAGGCCCCTACTATCCCACACCGGGATCCGACTGGAATGGCGGAAAGAACAGAGTTACAGATTTATCAGGATATGATAAACTGAATATGGGCTCCGATCTTGATACCGTTCTTTTAGGCCTGAGATCTGCCGGAATAGAGGCTGTAACAGGCCAAAGGAAGGTTGAGGATATTCCCATCGGTTACATCCTCTTCAATACTGCCGATTATCAGTCCCGGACCATTCGCTGGAAAAATCGGGACCTAACTCTCAACAACGCCATCAAAAGCGAGGCTTATGAGCTTATCGGCCTCGACTCTATGCAGTATGAGAGAGCTCATTACGGATCGGAATACAACCATTACCTGGATCTATCATATGCAATCTCCGAGCTTGCGAGAGGCCTCACAAGTCTTCGCGAGGAGATGGCTGAGAAATATAATGACGTTGCTATATCCGAGTTTGCAAGAGCTGTGATGCCCAAGACGCGTGTATCACTCCATTGCCATGAATTCGGCGTCTTCTATGCTATATCCCGGCTGAAGAAAATTGGCGTTCCAGTTCGCACGCTAACAACTCTGCATGCTACAGTTCCCGGGAGAACTGCAGGCTTTAAAACGCTTGCGAAGATAACTGCAAATGATTCAAAGATGGAACCGGGGACGCCGTTAGGCTTTGCAACTCTAGAGGCGCTCGCACGGTATGCAGATGTAGTCACCTTTGTGGGTGACTCAACAATGAAGGAAGCCATGCTTTTCTACCGCCTGAAGGGCATCGTTGTCAGGAATGGAGTAGATGTAGAGGTAAGCGAGATCGACTGGGCCAAGAAGGATAGATGCAGGGCCAAAATACAGGATTTTCTTGCTAAGAATATCTATAAAGGCTGCGATGGGACATGCCCGAACCCCGACAGCATCATACCCATATTTACGATATCCAGAATAGAGATTGAAAATAAAGGATACCCCCAGCTTCTGGATGCTCTGGTGCTGCAGGATCATCTGCTCAGGCACAGGCTTGCGGGACAGCGCCATGCAGAAGATGCAAGGATAGTCTGTTTTCTCATAGCCGCCCATGGCCCGAAGCCAAAAGAAAAGCTTCCAGAGGGCTTTCCGGTCAATCTGCCTATGGAGGTGCTCGTTGGAGAGGAGATCAGGCTTGAGAATATGATCAAAGGGATGAGCCTGGATGTAAAGGAGTTGATATCAGGCAAGAGATTTGTCATAGCTATATTGTATCCTCAATGGATAGGGCCGGAGGATGGTGGCCTCGGAATGAGGACGGACGAGTTTATGGCAGGCTGTGTAGCCGGCATCTTTCCCTCTCAATATGAGCCATTCCTTCTCACAGCTCTTGAAGCAGGCAAGGAGGGAACTCCAAGCATAGTCAGCCGCGCAGCAGGATTTAGCGATGCCTTGAAGAAGATCAAGCATCGCGTGCCCGGCCTTGGCGGAGTGGTAGTTGTGGATAATATGGAGGTACTGCCTGAAGAGACCATAGTGGATTATGCCCTTGCTATGGACTACTTTACCTGGACATATCTCGAAGATGAGGTCAAGTACCGCCTGCTCTGCGAGGAGTCGTTTTCACTGGCCAAGCAGTTCAACTGGAGGGAGCCAGTGCTTGAATATTATAGAAATCTTGTAGTATGATATTTGAATATCGGACGAAAGCATGAAGATAGCCTATTTCAGTACAGAGTACCCGCCGCTGATCTATGGCGGGCTGGGAGTATACGTAGATTGTATATCCAGAGAGCTTACTGAGCTCGGGGAAAAGATATCCGTCTTCGCCTGGGGCAACGGCAGGCTCAAAAGACACGAAGATGTCCAAGGCACTCGGGTCTTCAGAGAGACTCCAGTTCCCATGAGGGAAGGCCTCGAGGTTTTTTTCTCACATGAAACTCTTGCATGGGGAAGCGGCCTTAACTTCCTCGCAGATCTTCTCGCTTACAATCAGCTCTCTGCTGCAGATGTGATCGAGTCCGGCCCTTATGATCTTTGTGTAGCCCATGACTGGCTCGGCCTGTCTGGAGGAATGGCAGTCAAAAACAAGGGAATTCCAATGATCTATCACGTCCATGGCCTTGAAATCGGCAGGTCTAAGCATCCCAATATTCAGCTGGTAAATCTTGAGAAAAAAGGCTCCGAGGTTGCTGATGCAGTTATCACAGTCTCCGAATCCATGAAGCAAGAGCTTGTCGGCATGGGAGTTCCCACAGATAAGATTTATGTCTGCTACCATGGCGTCGATGCCGATTTCTTCGATCCGGATCGTGTAGATCCGAACAGGCTGCAAGCATTGAAGGATAGGTATGGCATCGTCGAAGGTGACATAATCATATTATTCGTAGGAAGGCTTGAGCCCGTCAAGGGAGTCATACAGCTGATCCAGGCAATGTCAACTGTTGTGAATAAGCATCCAAACGCAAAGCTTCTGATTGTGGGCAAGGGATCATTGGAGGAGCAAGTAAGAGCATACTCCGAGGAATTCATCACGCTTGTGACCGATTTTCTCGAGCCCGTTGAGAAGATGTATCATTACGCACTTGCCGATCTGTGCGTATTTCCAAGCCTCTATGAGCCGTTTGGGATTGTCGCTCTGGAGGCAGCTGCAATGGCGAAACCTGCTGTTGTTGGTGCCAGAGGAACAAGCGGACTCCGCGAAATTGTCGAGAATCCTGCGACACAAAAGCCGACAGGAGTTCATATCAATGCCCATGATCCTGCGGATATCGCCTGGGGCATCAACCTTGCCTTAGAAGACCCGGGCAGGCTAAAAGAATGGGGGAAGAATGCGAGGGCCAGAGTTCTGGATCTATTCACCTGGAGGAAGGCAGCCGAGAAGACGCTGGAGATATACAGGAAGGTGATAACATCCCCGAGCTGAGGCGGCACTATTTCCTGGATGAGTACTGCATCATCGCAGCAGAGCGCAAGAAGAGGCCCTCGGATTTCAAGACTGCAGAAGCAAAAGAGGGGGATATAAAAAGCTGCCCGTTCTGCCCGGGAAATGAAGATAAGACGCCCCCTGCAGTGGCAGTCTATACAGATCACGGCATATTTGCAGATGGGATTGAAAGAATACTCAACTGGAGGATAAGGGTATTTCCAAATCTGTTTGCTGCAATGGTGCCTGACCCCGGGATACCAATCGGAGAATGGATTGCCCTGCCGGGCTATGGATATCATGAGGTGATTGTGGACTCACCCGATCACTGGGATAGTGCCGCAGACTTCAGTATAGATCATATGGAATTGATTCTACAAGTATATAGAGATCGATATTCTCATTACCGCTACATGAGCGGCATAAACTACATATCTATCTTCAAGAATCGGGGGAGTTCTGCAGGCGCATCGCTCGGCCATACGCATTCACAGGTAGTGGCCATACCCATAATGCCTCCGCTCATGAAAAAAGAGGTAGCTGCTATATCATCTGCATCTTTTTGTCTTTACTGCAATGTAGTCGAGCGTGAGCAAGCATCAGCCCGGCTTATAACCCAGAACGATGACTGGATACTCATAGCGCCTTTTTACTCAATCGCGCCCTATGAGACATGGATTTTACCCAAAAAACATATAAATAACATTGAAGATACGACAGAAGGCCAGCGGAAGAGCCTCGCCTTGATGCTCAGCGATGCTCTGCGGCGAATCAAATCTTTGTTGGGTGACCCGCCTTATAATTATATGATATTTCAGCTTCCCTCGGATTATCATCTCAATATCCGTATCCAACCCGCTTTGTCGAAGATAGCAGGCTTCGAGAGAGGAACAGGTATATATATCAACCCTGTGCCACCTGAGCAAGCGGCCGCAGAACTTCGTCAGGCATAGCGAAAGCCGAAAGATTAATTAGCGAACAGCATATAAAACTATTTACGAAAGACAGGAAAATACCTATTGAATCAAAGGGCCTCGCGATCCCCACTATGATATGAACACGATCGAAACATATGATTCCGTCAGCTGTGAGATGCTATATGTGTTTATATAAGGCTCTTCTATTCAATAATAGGATAATGATTAATAGTAGACGTTGGTGAAGGAGATGCGAATCGGAATGCTCTCCTGGGAGAGCTTGTATTCTATAAAAGTTGGAGGTGTTGCGCCCCATGTTTCTGAACTTTCTGAGGCCCTTGCAAGAAGGGGCCATGAAGTACACGTTTTAACTCGCCGGGGGGATTTTGAGTCATATGATAAGATAAATGGAGTTCATTATCAAAGAGTTGATTTTGATGTATCCGGGGATATCATTTCCCAGATGGACAAGATGTCGAATGCCATGTATCACCGCTTTGTAGAGGTGCAGAAGCTTTTCGGCCCCTTCGATATAATCCACGGCCATGACTGGCACCCTGTCCCAGCACTCAACCAGATAAAATGGAACTGCGGGGTACCGTATGTGTTTACTCTGCATAGCACTGAATGGGGGAGGTGCGGCAACAACAATGGCAATAGAGAGGTGTCTCACCGGGAGTGGCTGGGAGGATATGAATCCACAAGGGTTATAGTGACTACAAAACGCATGCTTGATGAGCTCATGTGGCTTTACTCCATACCTGAGAGCAAGATAGATATAATACCAAATGGAATCGTTTGCGGAAAAATGAGAAGATCACTGGATGCAGGAAGGGTTAAGGAGCGTTATGGAATCCATCCTCTTGCTCCAGTAGTCCTGTTCTGCGGAAGAATGAGCTATCAAAAAGGCCCAGACCTTCTTGTAGAGGCTATTCCCCAAGTGCTCAGGAACAGAGGCGATGTCAAATTCATTTTTGCTGGCGAGGGTGGCATGAGGGGAGAATGTGAGCGGCGTGCATGGGAGCTGGGCGTAAGTCATGCCTGCAGATTCCTTGGATATGCCCCGGCATCGGATAAGGAAGAGCTTCTGAATGCATGCGATCTCATGTGCATCCCAAGCAGGAATGAACCCTTTGGTGTTGTCGTGCTCGAGGCATGGGACGCATGCAAGCCCGTAGTCGCGACGGAAGCCATCTCTATAATCAGAAACTTTGAAGATGGCATTCTTGCCTATATTCAGCCTGAGTCCATCGCATGGTGTATAAACCGCCTGCTGAATGATCCCGATGAGATGAAGAAAATCGCCGAGGCTGGGTGCAACAGGATTGAAGCAGAGTTCAGCTGGGACAGAATTGCCAGGAGAACAGAAGCAGTGTATGAGAATGTCCTGGATAGCAAGCTAGGCCCCATTGACTCGGAGCGAAAACTACAAAAACGACAGAGCACAAGGGGCACTACTACTGCCTCGATAGCTTAGCTCGGTATAGCGCGTCCTTGGTAAGGACGAGGCCGCGGGTTCGAATCCCGCCCGAGGCTTAGATTTTTCCTTATTGGCTTTATTCCAGCGATATCGACCTGATTCTGGTATCGGATGGCCTTCAGGAGCATGAGCTTTCTTGACAGATGTAATCGCCATTACAACGAATATCAAGGACAAAGCTCAATATGCCCTTCAATAAAATGCCAAAGCGATTCTTTGAACTTCTTAAGATTCGCATCTCAGCCGTGGAATGAACATAGGTACCTTCTGCCTGTACCTTCTATATTGCTCTCCAAACTCCTCGAACAAAGATGTCTCCTCGTGAATTGCTCCAATATAGAAGTACACAGTCGCCAGAATATTGAATGTCAGAAGGTTCAGAGTCATATAAGGAAATAGCCATAGGAAGACGATGCCAAATAGAAACAGGGGATTTCTGAGATGGCAGTAGAATCCATTTGTAACAAGGCCGCCGCTACCCCTTTGTCCTCGAAGCTGAGCCAGCCCAAAGAAGTAATCGATATTGGTTTGTGCTAAGGCAATCAAAACCCCAAAAGCAGCCAGCACCTGCCCTGCCATCATCAGCCATTTCCATGGCGCACGGACCGCATAGAGGACTTTGTCAGGCAAAAAGGCAAGGATATAGAAGAAAGGTGTCACCATGATCAGAGCCAGGATTATATAGGCGATCCTGTACCATCGATCTGCCGCCACACCGAAGATACGTCTCGCAAGCATTTTAGGCCCGGGATCAGCCAAGATGCTATGAAGGAGACCGAAGAGCACGAAGTATGCTGCCACTGCCAGAACTGATGCCATAGCTTCGCCTCAACCTGTCTTTGTCAGGCTACCGGAGCCGCTGACCTGCTGGTTTATTCTCGATGGATTGCCCTTGTAATGGACTGCGCCGCTGCCACTTATCTTCGTATCAAGCTCGTCATTAACGTTTACCTCTGCCTGACCGGAGCCGCTAATAGTTATAGACGATCTGTTGGTCACAAGATCATAGCCGTGCATACTCCCCGATCCGATGATGGTAACGCTGCTGCTCGATGCACTGCCTTTAAGCAGAGCACTGCCTGAGCCTGAGATAACTGTGCTTAAATCCTTACAATCCACATCCAAATTGATCCCTCCAGAGCCGCTCATTCCCAGATCCATTGAATCTGTATGTATAGGTGAAATGCTGATGATATTTCCAGAGCCGCTCAGGTACAGACCCTTAACTTCAGGAGCTGATGCATAGATTTTAATGGATCTCCTGGGAGTAACGCAAGTGGAAGTGGATATCGTAAGCCTGCCACCGCTGACATCACTTCTCAAGACTGGAAGAATGTTGTCTTCAGCCTCGATTCTCAGAGACTGCGGCCCATCGGATACATAAAGATCGCCAATCCCCTGAAGCTCTATGCTGCTGAAGCTGCCTGCCGTCCTGTTCTCGCTTATCATGTTTCCAGAGCCGATGATGCAGCCGGGACTAATACAGCCGCTGATTAGTATAATCGATACTATTGCTGTGCCAAAGATAACCGGTACAATCCATGCCTTCACATCCAACACCAATCCATCATGCGAAAACTTTTAGCTGCGCCCGCTAAATGGCATATAGAATATAACGCCGTCAGAGATGCTGCTCACAACCAGGCCGCGCTTCTTCAGGCGTTCATAAACCATATCGATAAGCAATTCCAGAGGCTTGTTGCGCATCTCCACGGATATGCCCTTGAATGCAGAAAAGCTGCCTGTGATCATGCCGTCCTCGAACTCCGCATCAGGCAGCTTCACATCGAGGCCCGTCATATCATCGAGGCTGACTCCTTCCTCGGATGCTGCTGAGCTGAAGAGATCGAAGTATTCATCGGAACTCCAGACGCATATTATGTTCCCCTTATTGCCTTCCGCCTTGGATAAAGTATAGATTTGATATCTGCCAACATCGATATCTTCCAGTCGAGATCCACTGGAGACTTGCTCTCGAGCAGCCTCCATAACCGATATCATATCCTCCAGGTGCTCCATTGCACGCTTGGCTATATTATCCAGCAGTGCATCCAAGTCCATACTGCCTCCTAAATCTTATTATTCTCGAAGTTATCTGAGATAAATATTCCGCGATATTCTGTACTGGCCCCTGGTATTTTTGGCGATTGCCAAACTATTAATATATCCCTTTTCTTCAATGCATCCGATCTCATAAGATGGACTACAGTACCATTAAATCAAATGTCCTTCAGAAAGCTGAGCTGGATTTCTGGGAGAAGCTAAAGAAGAACGGCGAGGAAACAGATCTCAAATACGCCCGTGATCTGCCAGACAACACTCCGAAGTTTATACTGGAAATGCTATCCGAGTTCGAGAATGAGGTGGCCGAGTTCTGCCTTGGTGACGCCAGCGGGTCTGTCCTGGATGCGGGCTGCGGGAACGGGAATATTCTGATGAAGTCTCTTGGCTCCGGGAATATCTCCATTGGCCAGCCCGCACAGAAGATGCGAAGATACACAGGTCTGGATTTTTCGAGGAATATGCTTGGCAGGGCAGCCATAAGAGCCCAGCATTTGCCGAACTCATTTTTCCTTCAGGGATCTGTAAATCATCTGCCGTTCAAAGACAAATCTTTCGATAGAGTTGTAAGCAGCGGTGTCCTGACATGCCTTCCTATCGTCCAGGAAGCTGAGGCTGCCCTGAGTGAATTCAACAGAGTCCTGAAGCCTGAGGGAACTCTAGTTGTGGATTTCTTCAATAGGGCTTCACACTTCACTATTTTGCGAAAGCATATTCTAAGAGAGTGTATTAGTCCGCCTGAATACGTTTCTCCTGGGGAGTTCATGACTTATCTGACGCACACAGGCTTTGAGGTTCTGGATTGCCGGGGATTTGATTTCAAGCCGTATCAGGGGTATCTTTTCATGAGCAGATGGCGGAAGATCATCGATCCGTGCTTCATACAAGAGAGGTTCACACGAATTATCGAGGCTAAAATGGTGCCGAAGATGCCGGCATTGTGCATGCTTGGATATAGGATCTATGTAAAATGCAGGAAAACTGAGAAAGGACCGAGGGCATTACGTTAGTCTCTGGACTTTTACAGCGAAAGATAAAAGAATGCAAAAAAGTTATTTCTATATTTTCAATTCAATATTCTTCCAGCATAAGATCAGCATCATAATTAAGTATTAGTAACTACAACTTGAGATTCGTGGTGAAATTGATTATGATAAAATCCAAAGGGACTCTTTATATCGCCGCAGCATTGGCAATGGCTATAGCTCTGATGCCTGCGATTCATGCATCCTCAAATGATACTCAGTCATACTCAAATGATACTCAGTCATACTCAAATGATACTCAGT
>JBHGAU010000137.1:0-3528 GCA_041946675.1 Methanotrichaceae archaeon
ACCGCGGTCCAAGAGTCCCAAACCCTCGAGGATAGACCAGGCTACCCCACTGTCCCATGGACTCGACTGTCGAAGACAGCGTCTTTTAGTTATCTGAGGCATTTAAAAGCTTTTTGCTGCACCGATCTTGATGGCGGATCTTGGGGGTCGCGATTGATCTTCTTCACGAGATATGCAGTTGCAATCCCGCCGAGCGCAGTCAGGAACCAGAGCTGTATGAGCCTGATCAATATCGATGCTACCACCGCGCTATGTGTGGGCACGCCGATCGCAGTGAAAAGTGTTATCATGACGATATCAACTAGCCCAATGCCTCCGGGAAGGAAGATCGGAAGCATCTGGAGAAATATCATGACCGTGTAGACTGCGAAGACCGCCCTGAGCGGAATAGAAACGCCCATGGATCGAAAAGTGATGGCGGCAACTAATGTCATACAGAGCCAGCCTACAACAGCCCAGAAGGTGCTGATGAAAAGTGTGCGCTTATGAGAAGCCAGCATATTCATGGACTCATGAAACTGGTTCATGACTCCACTTGCCATTCCTCTGTCTATGTGGATGCGGAAAATCCGCTCAATATGATCTACAATTGGGAAGATTATCCGTTCTAGCCATCCTTCCGCATAACAGACTCCAAAGAATCCTAGATTCAGACAGAAGAGAATTATCGTTATGCCTGAACATGTTGCGAGCGTCCAGGCCGGTGCATCTGTAGCGAGGGCCAAATATACGAGGCCGATGAGTGTGCCCACGATAAATGGTATCGCTGTGATTATCCTGGTTGCAGCTACTGTTGCAGATGACTTATCGATCCGCGAGTTTCCTGCAATTTTATCCAGGAAATAAATGCGTGTCGTCTCGCCCGAAAAGCTGCCTGATGGAATCAGGTTATTCATGAAGATACAGGACATGTAGATGAGGAAAAAATCCCAGATCGACACATTGTAATCAAACTTCTTGGCGATCTCCTGCCAGGCAAGCGAATCGCCTAGGACGCCTGCCAGGGCCAGCACGAATCCGAGTGAAAAGATAGCAATGTTGACGTTGCCAAGGGCCCTTATTATCTCCTGGAAACCCAAGTGATAAAGATAGATAAAATAAACTCCCATACCCAGAGCTATTAAGGCTATCGATTTGCCTGGGCGAAGGGTAGGAAGCTCCAACTCACTGCTCACGAGGGATTAGAATCCCTCAGGCAATTAAAAGTTTTCCCGCCCTCGCACATCTCGAAAGCTATTTAATACAGGTTATTCTAGTTTAAATCCATGGGAAAGACCGGAAGTATTGAATGGGTTAAAATAAAGAGCAGGAAAGGTCAAGTAAGACAGGTACCAAAGGCTGAGGTACCATACAAGAAGCCTGGCCCTCTGCAAAAGTACACATCAGCTGGCGCGAGGGTCAGGAAGATAAGAAGATCTGAGAAGGCCACTCAAGTCAGGACATGAGTTCTTAAGGCGCGATTCTTGCGTGAATCCAGAGTGTTATAAAAAGAGCTTACCTGGGATAATAGAATAAGGTTGAATCGGCTGTATATCTGAAATGCTGTATATCTGAGATCAGAATACGGCTTTTGGTATATCAAATAGGCATAAAGCATAAACCGCATAAGCTGTAGAATCATGAGGGACGGGGGGATTGGATATTTATCCAGTCCCTGAACCCTGTGAACTCTTATGCCTATTTCCATATGCTATCTTAATCAATTGTATAACAGCCAGGCATCAAAAATAAATATCATAAGATTCAATTATTATCTGAGGCGTGAGGAAAGGATTAGCCATTACCCGTGTAAGCGGGATTCCCCTAAAAAGGGAATGTATCTAATGCAACCTTTCCTTCATGCCTCATTAATTTTAACCTCTGTCAAGCTATCGCTGAATCTATTACCATCCAAAAGCTATTAATATTATTGAATGTAATATATGATTGAGGCGTAGGTGAAATAGTCTATCATTGATTTGATAGACCTCCGTGAAAAGAGATCTAGAATAAAATTCAGATATAGTAACCTGCGCCTCACTTGCTTTTAGCCTTAATTGATGAAATTTCTCTATAAAATTCTTTGCTGCTTTCAATAATCCTGCTAAGGCTGCCCAGTTGTTGCCCGAATAAGAAGGAAGCATATTTAAGAACCCTCGGAACATTCTTTCATCATGATCCCGGCAGTGCTTATCGCAGGCACTAATAGCGGCGTTGGCAAGACTACAGTAACTCTTGGATTAATGGCAGCCCTGAGACGTCGCGGCTATAGCGTACAGCCCTTCAAGGTGGGCCCGGATTTCATAGATCCATCGCATCACACGGCAATCTGCGGCCGCCCATCTAGAAATCTTGATCCTTTTATGATGGGCATCGATGGGATAAAGCGATCCTTCTATAGCGGCATCGCTGGCGCAGACGCGGCGATAATTGAAGGGGTGATGGGACTTTACGATGGAATGGATGCAACTGAGTTGGGCAGCACTGCTCAGGTGGCCAAGATTCTTCGTGTCCCAGTCCTTCTGATCATAAATGTGCACGGGATGTCGCGAAGCGCGCGAGCGATGGAGTTGGGCTTCACAAGTTTTGATCCTGATGTGGCAATTGCAGGCACCATCCTCAATCGCATTGGAAGCGAGCGGCATCTATCAATGCTTCGTTCCTCGCTTGAGCTTCCAATCATTGGAGCTATTCCCGGAAAAAAGGAGATAGAGCTGAAGAGCAGGCATCTTGGCCTCGAGATGGGATTTGAGAAAGAGCACGATCTGGATGCATTGGCTGACTTAGTCGAGGAAAGCATCGATCTGGACAAGATCCTTGGGTTAACCTGCGATATATGCACTGACCTCAAGGATGAGCCTGATCAAGAGAGCACCATCAGGATAGGTGTGGCGCTTGACGAGGCATTTTGCTTCTATTACCAGGAAAACTTAAGCGAGCTTCAGAGGAGAGGTGCAGAGCTGGTATTCTTCAGCCCCATCAGCGATAAGCTGCCAGATGTTGATGGCATCTATATCGGAGGCGGCTACCCTGAGCTGCATGCCAGAGAGCTTGAAGAGGGTATGGCTCGCGAAGAGATCAAAGCGGCCTCTATGGACGGCATGCCCATCTACGGTGAATGCGGCGGGCTGATGTATCTCTCAGAAGGATTGATCTCAGAGGATACGAAATACCGCATGGTAGGAGCACTTCCCGCCACTACGATTATGACAAAGAAGCTTCAGGCGCTTGGCTATGTTGAAGCAGATGTTATAAGATCCAATCCGATAGTCCAGCTCGGCAAGGCTATTAGAGGCCATGAGTTCCATTATTCCAGGATCGAATGCGAAGGCGATGCCAGGTTCGCGTACAAGCTTAAAAGGGGCAAGGGGATCAATAGTGGCTTTGATGGCCTTGTCGAACATAATACACTTGGCGGATATTTACATACCCATTTCTATACATATCCCCCAGATCGTTTCATCGAGAGCTGTAAAGAGTATAGAAGAAGATAGTAATGGCATAGTAATGGCATAGTAATGGCATAGTAATGGCATAGTAATGGCATAG